>ONCF01000019.1 GCA_900316275.1 uncultured Veillonellaceae bacterium | reverse complement strand
GGTCTCCATCCTGACGCCGGAGCAGATGCAGTACTACTTCCTGTCCGGCTTCACGGCGAAACTCGCCGGTACGGAGCGCGGCATCACCGAGCCGACCCCGACGTTCTCCGCTTGCTTCGGTCAGGCGTTCCTCGAACTCCATCCGACGAAGTACGCACAGGAGCTCGTAAAGCGCGTTAAGGCCAACGGCACGAAGGCATACCTCGTGAACACGGGCTGGAACGGCACGGGCAAGCGCATCTCCATCAAAGATACGCGCGGCATCATCGACGCTATCCACAGCGGCGCTATCCAGAACTGCCCGACGAAGAAGATCGACTACTTCGGTCTGGAAATCCCGACGAAACTCGAGGGCGTAGCTACGGAAGTGCTCGACCCGAAAGATACTTACAAGGATCCGTCCGAGTGGGATAAGAAGGCCAAGAAACTCGCGCAGATGTTCATCGACAACTTCGCGAAGTACACGGACACGGAAGCTGGCAAGGCTCTCGTCGCCGCTGGCCCGCAGCTCTAAGCTCAATCGACCAATAGCCATATAAAGAGGGGACACCCGTTCGCGGGTGTCCCTTTTTGGTGTTGTATATGTTATAATAGTTTATCAACAGCATGCTTTTGCTTTCCATGCGCAAAGGAAAACATGGGGATGGAGGTTCAAATATGGCAAAGCAGATTCCGACGCGGGCCGATGTGCCGGCGGCGTTTAAATGGCATTTAGAGGATATTTTCGCGACGCCGGCGGGCTGGCAGTCCGCCTATGATGTGCTAAAAGGGGCTATCGGCTCGCTCGCGCAGTATGAGGGGCGACTGGCGGAGCCGGCGCAGCTGCTCGCGTGCCTGCAGCTCTGTGATGAGCTCGACCAGCAGCTGGAGCGGCTCTATGGCTACGCGCGCATGTCAAGCGATGTTGACACGGCAGATACGGCGGCGCAGGGACGCTTTGCGGCGGTGCTGCCCCTGCTGGATGCGCTGAACGGGGCGCAGGCTTTTATCGAGCCGGAGCTGCTGGCCCTGCCGGAGGAGACGCTGCGTCAGATGAGTGAGGCGTTGCCGGGGCTGCATCAGTATGCATTTAAATTCCAAGAACTGCTGCGTGAGAAACCGCATGTGCTGGACAAGGCACAGGAGGCCCTGCTCGCGCGTACGGGCGAGCTGCGCGAGGCCGCGCACAACACGTACACGACGCTCACGAATGCGGATATGCAGTTCCCGGATACGCTGGGGGAGAGCGGGGAGCAGGAGCCACTGTCGGAGAGCCGCTACATGCTCTATCTGCGTTCGTCGCAGCGGGCCGTGCGGCAGGATGCGTTCACGAAACTGTTCCGCACTTACCTCGGCCTGCGCCATACGTTTGCGAGCCTGTACAGCAGCTCTATCAAGGCCAGTCAGTTCATAGCGGAGGCGCGGCACTACGACTCCATGCAGGCCATGGCGCTGGCAGCGGGCAATATCCCCATGCGTGTCTATGCAACGACTATCGACGTCACGCATGAGCATCTCCCGCTGCTGCACCGCTATACGGCGCTGAAAAAACGTCTGCTAAAAGTAGACGCATTGCATGGCTATGACCTCTACGCGCCGGTCGTGCCAACACTCGCGCATACGTTCCCCTACGAGGAGGGGCTGGCACTCATCCAGCAGGCCCTGGCACCGCTAGGTGAGCAGTATCTCCATGACCTCATGGCGGGTGTGCGCGGCGGCTGGCTGGACCTGCTCGAGAACCAAAACAAACGCAGCGGCGCGTATTCCTGGGGCATCTACGGCGTGCATCCCTTTATCCTCACGAGCTACAACGAGCAGTACGATGCGGTTTCGACCATCATCCATGAGCTCGGGCACTCCATGCACAGCTTCTATAGCAGCGCGGCGCAGCCGTATTGCACGTCCGAGTATACGATTTTCTGCGCCGAGGTCGCCTCGACGACGAACGAAAACCTGCTGCTGGAGTATATGCTGGCACACAGCAAGGATAAAGCGGAGCGGCTGTTTTTCCTCAACCAGTACCTGGAGCAGGTGCGCACGACCGTGTACCGGCAGGTGCTGTTCGCCGAGTTCGAGCAGCGTACGCACGCGGCTGTGGAGCAGGGCCAGCCCATCACGGCCGACTATCTGGAGCAGCTGTGGCTGGAGCTCAACGCCACCTACTACGGCGCGGGTCTCGTGCTCGACGACGAGCTGCGTGCGGAGTGGTCGCGCATCCCGCATTTCTACCGGCCATTCTACGTCTACCAGTACGCGACGGGCTACGCCGCGGCTGTCACGCTCTCCGAGCGCCTGCGCACGCAGGGCGAGCCCGCCCGTGCGGCCTACCTCGACTACCTGCACAGCGGCGGCAGCGACTACTCCATCACGCTCCTGCAGCGCGCCGGCGTCGACATGACGAGCCGCGCCCCGCTCGAGACTACGTTCCGCAAATTCGCCTGGTGCCTGGACGAACTGGAGCGCCTGTTGGCAGAATGACCCGGCGGCACGGGATGACTTGTAAGCAGAGCGAATTTTGAGTATAATAGCAGAGTGAATAAAACGAGGATAGCCCCGCAAAATGGCTGGCTATCCTTTTATATGTGACATGATATGTGACAGGAGCGGACGATTTGGAGAAACAGGAACAGTTGAGCCCCGCGGCCAAGGCGGCACTGGAGCGGCGGCTCGTGGCATTTTATCAGCAGCTGCAGGCCGTACATGCGCTGCGCAGCACGATTAATGCGGGCCTCGCGCGCGTGACAGAGGACAATCTGGCGCTGGCGCTGACGCAGAAAAAGAATCTGCGTGCGCTGAAACAGGCCTACAAGAAGCTCACGGGCTTCGCCGATGTGCTGCCGCCGCAGGACGCGGCGCCGATTTTCGAGGCGGAGTTCAACTACATCACGACCATTGAAAACGTGCTCACGACGACGCAGGGCCTCAAAAACCACGAGCAGGTCGGCGAGGAGAATCGCGCGGCCATCCGCGGCGGCCTCGTACAGTTCTACTACGGCCTGCACGAGGAGCTGGACGCCGCCGCGGCGGAGCAGACGGCAGCGGAAAAGGCGAAAGCCGCCCGTATCAAGGCGCAGGCAGAGGCAGGACAGACACAGGCGGCCAGCGTTGCGGCAGTATCTGATGCACAGGTACCGCAGGCAGGCCCCGAGTCTGCTGCGCCTGCGGGCGAGCATTGAGGAACCGGGTGCAGTGATTGATGGAAAGTTTTAACAAACTGCAGGTGCTGAAGGATCAGCACCCGCGCCTCGTCGTGGCGCTCGGCATGTTCGACGGGTTGCACATCGGCCACGCGAGCATTATTCGTCGCGCTGTGGCGCTGGCGCGCGAGATTGAGGGTGAATGCCTCGTCTTTACGTTCAGCAATCATCCGCGCACGGTGTTCGCACCGGCCTCGGCGCCGTTGCGCCTGAGCAGCCCGCGCCTGCGCCAGCAGCAGATGGCGGCGCTCGGCGTCGACCTTTACATGTCCATTCCCTTTACGCGCGCTTTTGCCCAGCACACGGCACAGGAGTTTCTTGCGCTCTTGCAGAGTCATTTCGCGCCGCGCTACGTCGTGGCGGGGCCGAACTACACGTTTGGCCGTCAGGGCAAGGGCACGGACAGGCTGCTCGTGCGCGAGGGCGCGCACTACGGCTTTACGGCGGAGATTTGCCCCGCCGTGCTGCGTGACGGCCGCCCCGTGAGCTCGACGCGCCTGCGCGCGCTCATTGCGGCTGGCGACCTCACACGCGCGGCGGATTTCCTCGGCCAGCCTTTTACGCTGCTCGGGCGCGTGCGTCATGGCGACCAGCGCGGCCGCACGATTGGTTTCCCCACGGCGAATATCGACCTGCGCGACGGCTATGCCACGCTGCCGAACGGTGCCTATGCGGCCGAGGTCATCTACAATGGTCAGAGCTACGGCGGCCTCGCGAATATCGGCAACAATCCAACGTTCGCGGGGTGCAACCGTCGCCTCGAGGTCCACATTTTAGGCTTTGCGGGCGACCTCTACGACCAGCTTATCGAGGTGCGTTTCCTGCAAAAGCTGCGCGACGAGCAGAAGTTCCCCGGCATCGAGGCCCTCACGGCGCAGCTGCACAAAGACAAAGCACAGGCGCAGCAGATTTTCACCAGATTACATATAGGCTAAAGAAAGGTATATCACATTGAGTATGTTACTATCCGATTTCGACTACGACCTGCCGGGGGAGCGCATCGCGCAGACGCCGGTGGAGCCGCGCAACGCCTCGCGCCTCATGGTGCTCGACCCGGTGGCGAAGACTATTGGCCACCGGCATTTCTACGACCTCAAAGAGTATTTGGAGCCGGGCGACACGCTCATTTTCAACGACACGCGCGTCATGCCCGCCCGCCTCATCGGCCATCGCGACCAGACGGGCGGCAAGGTGGAGGTGCTGCTCCTGCGGCGCATCGACGCCGACCACTGGGAGACGCTCGTGAAACCGGGCAAAAAGGCACAGGTCGGCAATGTCATCAATTTCAGCGACGAGCTCTCCTGCACGGTCGTCGCGCACACGGATTTCGGCGGACGTATCGTGGAGTTTAACTACGAGGGTATTTTCGAGGAAATTCTCGATCGCCTCGGCGAGACGCCGCTGCCGCCGTATATCCATGAAAAACTGGAGGACAGCGAGCGCTATCAGACCGTCTACAACCGCGAGCAGGGCAGCGCCGCCGCACCGACGGCCGGTCTGCATTTTACGAAAGAGCAGATGCAGGAGCTCAAGGACATGGGTGTGAACCTAGGTTTCGTCACGCTGCACGTGGGTCTTGGCACGTTCCGCCCCGTGAACGTCGAGCATATCGAGGAACATGCCATGCACAAGGAGTTCTACCAGATTAACGCGGAGACGGTGCAGCTGGTCATGGACACGAAACGGGCGGGGCATCGCGTCATCGCCGTCGGTACGACCTCCATCCGTACGCTGGAGTCTGCCGCCACGGCGCGCAACGAAATTGCAGCCAAGAGCGACTGGACAGGTATTTTCATCTATCCGGGCTACGACTTCAAAATCGTCGATGCCATCATCACGAATTTCCACCTGCCGAAATCCACGCTCATTATGCTCATTTCGGCCTTCGCCGGGCGGAAATACATCCTCGACTGCTACAAAACGGCCGTAGAGGAGAAATACCGCTTCTTTTCCTTCGGTGACGCCATGTTCATCCAGCGTCCGCAGCCACAGGCTGAGCGTGACGCCGAACTCGCGGAGCTCGAAGCGACGCATGCGCAGTCTTGAGACTATTGTAAAAGCACATAGCAACAAGAGCCCTATCTGCCTTGGTGGTGGATGGGGTTTTGTTGCTATTTCTTTAACGACATTTAACCAGCTTTTTATTGGTCCTGGCAGGAATACCCTAAACTTGTGCAGAAAGAAAATATAGATAGTATGTCCTAGGAAGCAGAGGCTTCCTGCTGATAGTGCGAAAGGGGCTGCTGGTGAAGCTTTATGGAGCACATCGATAAACACAACTATCAACAACAGGCTGTCGGGGCGGCGAACAAGCTGGCGGCGGGGCAGCCGCCGGCCAAGGAGATGCCGGCCGGCACCCTCGTCACGCGTGAAATCTGGCAGGCTACGCGGCCACCGCTGCCGAAGCGGCCTGCCGTGGATGATGACGAGAACGCGGCGGCGACCGTAGCCAAGGCGGCGGCGTTCGCGGCGCAGGCTGCCGCCTCGGTCAAGGCCATGATGGCCAAGCACACTGGCATGCTGGTCAAGGCCGACCCCGTGCGGCTGACACCGGCTATGACGCAGCAATTCGTCAGCTGGCCGACGCCGAGCATTATCGCCATCGGCGCCTCGACGGGCGGCACAGATGCACTCGCGGCTGTGCTGGAGCCGCTCGTGCCACCGCTGCCGCCCATCGTCGTTGTGCAGCATATCCCGCCCATGTTTTCCCGCCTCTTTGCCGAGCGGCTCGACGCGGAGTGTCAGCTGACCGTGCAGGAGGGCGTAGACGGCATGCGCCTCGAAAGCAGCCACGTCTACATCGCACCGGGGGCGAAGCATATGTCGCTCACGCAGGCCACGGGGCAGCTGCGCCTGCACGTGCAGCCGGGGCCGCGCGTCAACAGCGTCTGCCCGGCCGTCGATGTGCTCTTTGACTCCGTGGCCGAGCTCGTGGGCCGCACGGCGCTCGGTATCCTGCTCACAGGTATGGGCCGCGATGGCGCCGACGGTCTGCTCGCCATGCGCCGCGCGGGCGCGCACACCCTTGGTCAGGACCAGGCCAGCTGCGTCGTTTACGGCATGCCCAAGGCCGCCTACGACAGCGGCGCCGTCGAGCAGCAGCTCAACCTCCAGGACATGGCCACCGCCATCCAGACCATCGCGGGGAGGTAAGACAGTGCCGTCGTCTGCGCCATGGGGCAGCACGTACAGCTCAATGGTGCTTTTTCACTTTATTATCTTCTGAAATACTTGTATCATCCGCATCGTATCTTCGTCGCTTGGAGTGAGTTGCTGCATTGCCCGCAGCAGCTCATTTTTATTGGCAACGATTTGCTGGCGACGCGTGGCCATTTCCTTGGTAAGCGCCGGGAAATCACATTCTGGCTCGGGCTCGAACGTGTCAACGTAACGCGGGATGTTGAGATTATAGTCGTTGGTGCGGATTTCCTCAATTGTCGCAAGGTGGCAGAAATGTGGTTCGTCTTCGCGCCGCAGGTAAGCTTGTACAATACGCTGTGTATTTTGCGGCGTGAGGATGTTTTGTCGGCCATCCTGCGCGTATTCCTTGCTGGCGTCGATGACGAGGATGTCCTTGCTGGGGCGGTGCTTTTGCAAAATCAGCAGGGCACAGGGAATCTTGCTGTCATAGAACAGATTGGCTGGCAGCCCAATGACGGCGGCAATCAGGCCGTTCTCGATGAGATATTGGCGAATCTTGCCATCAGGCCCGCCACGAAACAGGACGCCGTGTGGCAGGATAATGGCCATTATGCCGTCTTCTTTTAGTTGATAGAGACCATGCAGCAAAAAGGCGTTGTCTGCATGTGTGCGCGGCGGCAGCACACCGACAGCAGCGAAGCGCGGATCATAGAGGAGATACTGTTCGGCAGCCCAGCGCGCGCCGTACGGTGGCTGCATGACCATGATATCGTACGCCAAATCCAGAGTTGCATGGCTGAACCAGTCCTCGGCCAGCGTGTCGCCCTCGGTGAGATGTGCAGCCTCCGGCGCAATGCCGTGCAGCAGGCAGTTCCAGCGTGCGATGCACAGGGTATGTTGGTCGTTTTCCTGCCCGTAGTAATTTACGGCGGTTGTGTCTGGGAAGCATGCACCTGTTTTTAAAAGTAAGGAAGCTGAGCCCAGCGTTGGGTCGTAGATACTGACTGCCTCAGTATCACGTTTGCCATGCGTGACAATGGCGGCGATGAGCTCCGAAACGGCCGCAGGCGTGACCGAGAGGGGAGCCTTGCGGCACTTGGCAAGCTTTTCTATCTGCCGTGCATAAGCCGCGCCGCGTTCGGCGGGGTCTATCTTGGCAAAGTCAAACGGTGCAATCGCCTCAAAGAGGATTTTCAGCACGTCCTCCCGCTTGTCCTCCGACACTGCCAGTGCTGACAGGCGTTCGGTCATGTCAGCAAAGATATCCTCGACCTGTGGAATGGCGTGGGAAACCTCCTGCAGCGTTTGGCTGAGGTCATCTGTCGTTAAAAAGCCGTCGCTGGCCCGGTTCAGCATCAACGGAAACGTCCAGTCGCGCTTTAAATGGGCGGCATGAACGTCCGAGAGCAATTTGTACGCGATGAGGGCAAGCGCGACATCCCGGCAGACCGTCACGTCGCAGAGTTTCCGCGCGGACTGAATGGCAGACTCCAGCGCACGTTCCCATGCGGTTTTCGCTTGTTGCATCATTTCGTCAGCACCTCCTGTTTCTCCGAGCCGTCTGGCTCCAGTCGGCGCAGGAGGGAGATGACGCCTTGCAGCGTATGTCTAGCCTGCTGTGTTTCGAGGTATGCCTGATATACTGCCGTCGCGTAGACTGTACCGATTTGCGCCTGCGTGTCGAGGCTGGGCAGTTCAATCTGCATATCTTTCAAGATGCCGGTGAACATCCGCGTGATGACGCTGCCCTGGTTCAGCATCTGCCGCTGGCGCTCGACGGCCTGTGAGCAGTTTAAGAGATAGCAGAGATACAGCGGATGTACGTCCTCACGTACCAGCCGAATCTCAGCAAACGCCTGATAAATCACCTTGCCCCGGTTGGTCTCGGACAGCAGCGCCGCACGCACCGACGGGAGCGCTGAGTCCTCACTGGCCGGCGGCGTCTGATAATAGATGATGGTGCGGCTATCAGCCGACAATTTCATATGGTAATAGTCGTCGTCGAAGTCAGCTTTGGTATAAAGAACCTGCTGCCCTTCCATGCGTGCGCGGTACCCATTTTTCCCGCCGACAATTTCGGCAATATCGCCCAAGAAAACCACTTGACATCCCTCCCAATTCAGTGTACATTGCTTAATGTAAAGATGATTCGTTACCATCATGTTACGTCGATGTTTTATAACTGTCAAGAGTACATAGTGTTAATTACATCTTACACATGCTTGCAATGGCACAATGGGAACTACGACCATTGGTGCTGATGATATATGAGGCATATACACTGCAAGGGAGGCGATGTAATATGGAGCAGTATTTCGTGCATTGCGTGCAGCCTGCAGAGTGGCAGCTTTGCGAGGAGGCTGCACTGAATCGAATTGACATCGAGCGCGTCCCGCTGGTGCTTATCATTCACAATGGCGATGGCTCGCTGGCCTGGTGCGCACGTCATCATACGTATGAGGCTGTGACTGCGTTTGCCTTGACGGAGGTGCAGACAGAGCCTGGCTGTATGTTGCATGGCATTTGCGTGGAGTACACCATCCCCGCGCGGGCGAGAAAACTGCCTCCACAGGACGTGCTCAAGCTGAAGCAGCCCGTCAGCCTGCCCGCGCGGTGGTGGCTTTATCGCCGTGATGCGGAGCATCCGTTGATTCTGGGCACAGAGTTCCTGGAACTGCGCACGCGTCCCGCGCCATATGTGGAGCCCTATCCATATGAGCCATTGTTGAAGAAGTTTTCCATTTATAATGACCCCTTGGAACTGGGCAAGGAATATCAGCATACGAGCCGTTCTGTTGACGACAATAAGATACCGGCTACTGTGGCCGATGCCGTGATAGAGGCGCTCAAAGACGATGCGGAAAAACAATTCGGCATACGCCCATCTACGCTTTCTGGCTTGACGGGGCGGGATAAACTACATGCGTTTGCCGAGCGTCCGCTTGACCTCAATAGTGCGTTGTTGCGCCCTTATTTCAAGGATTTCGACAAGAATTTCCCTGTGACAAGTACGGACAATTTTCATCCGTTCTGCCAGCATCTCGGTATCCGTCCGCCCAAAAGTTTGCGTCGGCTCTATCAGCAAAATCCGCTGGCACTTATTGAGTATCGGGCGCTGCTGGAGTTGGGCTTTCGCGATTATAACCATATGCGGGTATTGTTAGTCAATCCGCGTATCGGCAATATCGATTTTTCGGAACATTGCGCTTGGTGGGAAGGAGGTACGTCATATACCTGCTACAGTTTTCCATTCCTCGCTGCTGAGCAGGAACCACCAGCTGAACCGATAGAAACACCACAAGAAAAGGAGCCGTCGTCTGGGCACGGCGATAGGATCACGCAGGCAGAAATTGACATGCTATTGAATGGCATGATGTCGCTCAACGGGGACCGTCGCGACTATGCTGCCTGGGAACGGCTCTACGGGATGGTACAATTTTTCCTGAGCCGCCGTGGCGAGGCGTGGACGGCACGCTATTTGGCGAAGTTGGCGCAGGACGGCTGGGACCGCTGGTGCGACGACATGTGTTCAATTATGGAGCAGTACGGAGCGAAATTTTCCGCTGAAGTGAAGGACGCCTTTACCAAATATGGCTTTGCAGACTCCGTACATGCGCAGATGGTGACGGAACTGAACTGCATGAAGTATAGCCATCACAAAATCCGCTACACGCAGGAAGAAAGTTGGCTCGAATGTGACATCGGCGACTATGCCTTTCGCCTCATACCCAATACAGATGTCATGTTACAAGTAGGGCGGGAAATGAATAACTGTATCGCCAGCTACATGAAAACAGCATTGCAAAAAGATTGCACGCTACTCTACGTACAGAAAGACGGACATACATGTGCCTGCATCGAAGTGCGCGGCGTCCAGGTGTTGCAGGCGTTGGGCCCGCATAATCATCAACTGCAAGGCGATGTCCTGCAGTCTGTTCGCACCTGGATGCGTTTGATGGTGCTGGAAAATCATGCTGGAGAGGCTTTCAGTGATGTGTGGCAGGATACGGATACTGTTGCAGCGGCGTCTGTTAACGAAGAAAATTTCTGGCTGTATGACATGGAGACCTTGGCAAAGAGGGTTCCCTCCGACGCAGGCGCTGGCTGTATCCCAGCATTTCTGACAAAATTTGCCACGTCTATCGCCATGGATGAATCTGTCCGTCAAAAATATGTACTGGCAGATCACGCGTGCGAAGTTCGTGACGAGCGCAGAGAACTGCGCCGCGTCTGCCCGATTCTCTTGCGTGTGCTCGATGCTGCGGAGGCGGGCAACGGCGAAGCAATGTGGGGCATGTACTATCTCTTTGGTGAGCCCTGCGGCATTTTTCCCGAAGATGCGACGATGGCGCAAAAGTGGAAAGAGCGTACACAGGCAACCGGTGTTTCCAAATACAAGACAATCTTGCGCACGCATGAGGCCCATTATGTTACGCAGGAAGAACTTGACCATATGTTAGGGGCTCTGGCTGATGCGTAAGAAGGGAGGCGGCTCGCGATGCTGGATAAGGCATTCGTACAGACAGGCGTGGACGGTTCATGGGTGGAATGCCTGGATGACCATCTGGCACATGAGGGCCTGGAAAGGTTGAACTGTGCACTTTTTATCGCCTGCGATGACGATAGGGATCAACATTGGTTCAAATTTTACCGTTATCATGAAAATGATGTCGTTGACTTCAATGTTAGGACGGAGGCAGAGAATCAAGAGGTTTTTGCATGGGCGCGCGAGCAAGTGGACATAGTGGGCTTTGGGCACAGCTTTATCCGGCAGTATGATTGGTGGAAACCACAAATCGTGCCAATGCGCTGGCGGATTTTCCAAAGCACTCCATCAGCTCCTGTCTTCCTGGCGGTAGATGTCGCCCATGTCCAGCAGGACCGTTACGGCGCGCGATTTTATTATGAGACGTTCTCTATCAACGTGGCGATGGAGCGTGGTGTCTCTGTCATATCCCACACGGGATACGGCAACGAACGCGGCGTATGGACAGAGCAGACGGATGTTGACTTACCAGCGAATATCTCGGCTATCGTAGTGGAAGCACTCAGGGACAACACAAAAGCCTGGTGCGGTATTCGGCCGACTATCACCTGGCCGTTGCAGGGCAAAGAGGCTGTTTTCGCCTATATAGCGCACCCATTTGACTGGAATGTGACTGCGTTGCAGCATTTCATCGGCAAAGACTACGCGAAATTGTTTCCGCGTGAGCAGAAGGATAACTTTCATCCGCTTTGTGCGTATCTGGCCATTCACCCGACGCACAGTTTGCGCCGCGCCTATGCGAAAAATCCGTATGCCATCATTTGGCATGTGCTGCTCAGGGGATATGGTGTGGAAGATTTGAATCTCATCCAGAAATTTTACCAGTTTGACCAAAGCATCGCCGGCATCCCGTTCGCCGATGCCAAATTATGGAAAGGTAAGGTCATTATCTCTCGAAAAAATGTTGCTCGCATCGCTTGGTCGTCGGTCGAGTACTACCTGCGTTGGCTTGAAGCGCACAAGAGTCAGCGCGCGATGGTGAACGAACTCTATCGTTTTGCGAAAAAAGGCATCAACCAGGAAACGTCTGACACACTGTCGCAACTCGAACGCTATGAAACAGCTCTGCCGAAATCTGTGCGGAGAATGCTCTTGCGACGTGGACTGACGCGAGAAGTCCATGACCTTATCAGCGAAGCCGTCCTCGAGTTGCAGCCGGACATGCATAACTACATTTTGCTTTACAAAACAGAAGACTATGCCCTGGAATATCAGATTGGTGATTACGCGTTCCGCCTCGCGAGGCAGACGCATGATCTCACAGTAATCGGACGTCGGATGAATAACTGTGTGGCATCTTATCGGGATAAGGCCATGACTGGGGAATCTATCATCATGACGGCGACAAGGGCTGGGAACTATGTCATCTGTCTCGAACTGGATGTAGAACATCATTTGCATCAAGCTTACGGGCCTTACAACCTGAGACTTTCGGGAGATGATTTGCTGGCATGCAGCAAATGGATCAATCTCTGCCAAATCGAAGTAGCGGGGAATTTCCTCAATCCTGTGGATGTTGCGGCAGCAGATAAATGGCAGATTGCCAAGTTACCAACCGAAGGACTATTGTTCAAATTCCGGCGCGAAGATGTCGCCAAAATTGTGAAGGGCGGCAACGCTTATGGCTACTATTCTTCTTTGGCTATCCTGTTCGAGGCGAAGTATCCGCGTTGCGTTGCGCCCCCTCCGTGGAAAACTTTCGCGTCGGAACGCGAGTATCTGCAATATGTTTTTCCTGAAGGACAAAGCATTTGGGCAGCCGCTATGGATGATGACGATATCGATGCGCAGTATGCGCTGGGTATTTGCTATGCACACGGCAAGATTATGCCGCGAGACATCAACCGCGCGCTCGCGTGGCTAAAACATCCAGTAGAGGAAGGCCATATACCGGCGAGACTACTCTGCCAAAAGATTCAATGTGATCAAGCACGTATGCATGGCACCTACGCTGACATTATCCGCGAAGGCCTGCGGCTGGCAAAACTGCGGGTTGAGATGAAGCAACGTTTGCGCACGGCGTAAGAATATACTTTGTATGGCCATAAAACCGTCAATATTGTTTGGTATGTTGTTTACTGACAGTGAATAAATTTACTTGCCATAGCCGCCTGTTCGCGGTAAAATAGGGGACAGAGGAGATGAGAACGTGTCGGAGAAAAGACCGTATGACCCTACGAACGATCTGTTGTTCAAGTTCGTGTTCGGGCGCGAGGAACGCAAAAACATCACGTTGAATTTCATCAATGATACAACCGGGCGTGAAGGCAAGGACGCTTTTACGGATATTGGTTTCCGCAACGTGGAGTTTGCGCCGGAGAAGCAGGACGAGAAGCTCGGGCGGCTTGATGTGTTCGGCGTGCTGCAGGACGGTACGCGCATGGACATTGAGATGCAGGTTATCAACCATAAGAACATGGAGAAAAGGACACTTTTCTATTGGTCACAGATGTACCTGCACTTTGATGCGTTGCGCAAGGGACAGCCTTATCGGCAGCTGAAGCCGGCCATTGCCATCAACATCTTGCGGTTTCCGTTTTTGCCCACGTCAGACCCGTTCTCACAATTCTTTGTCTATGATGTGAAGCACCAGCATAAGTTGAGCAACGATTTGGAGCTTGATTTCCTTGAGATACCGAAATACCAAGCCAAACCGGTCAAGGAAATGACGCGCATGGAGCGCTGGCTGGCATACTTTGCGAATAAGCTCAATCAACAGGAAAAGGAGGAACTGGCCATGCTGAATCCCGAAATCGCCGAAGCCATGGATGCTTCGGAGCGCTATCTGATGGACGAGACCGCCTACAGAGAGTATTTGCAGCGGGAGTCAGCCATCTGGGACTATAACAGCGACATTATCGGCAGCCGTGAAGAAGGCCGTGAAGAAGGCCGTGAAGAAGGCCGTGAAGAAGGCCGTGAAGAAGGCCGTGTGGAAGAAAAGCAAAATATGATTATACGCATGAGCCAAAAAGGAAAATCGTTGGAGGAAGTTTCGGACCTGGTAGAATGGCCTGCGGACAAAATCAATGATTTTTTGCGGTCACGTAATCTGCCTACGTTGCGATGAGATGCGGGGTATCGCACAAAAACATGGAGAAAGAGGACACTTGACCGCTTTTGTTATCTATGGTATGATAAGCAAAATGCAGTCAGGGGACTGTGGGAAAACGGAATATGCCTTTTAATGAGTCCTGCGAGGCTCCAAAGGAAGTCAATAGTGACGCAATAAGTTTACGTAAAGCCAGGAGCTTTCTTATGCCTTCGCATAGGAAAGCTCTTTTTTTGCGAGCCGCCGCTGCTGACTGGTGCTGTGCGATAGTGTCAGGCTGTGACTGGTGGGGGAGCGAAAAGTTGGCGGACTTTCTTGCAAGTATATTCATGTTTGTTGTATAATTATGAATGGAGTGAGCGACTTGGAGCAAAAGAAACTGTCCCTGCGCGGCAAGAACGTGCTCGGGCTGGCGGATTTTTCCGCTGAGGAGATTCGGCTCGTGCTGGACACAGCCAAGGAAATGAAGAACGTCATGCACCGCGATATCAAGAAGGTGCCGACGCTCCGGGGCAAGGCTATCGTCACGCTGTTCTACGAGCCGAGCACGCGCACGCGCACGTCGTTCGAGCTCGCAGGCAAGTATCTCGGCGCGGATGTCGTGAACATCACGGCGGGCTCGTCGAGCATCGTCAAGGGCGAGAGCCTGCGCGATACGCTCTACACCATCGAGGCGATGGGCGTGGATGCCATCGTCATGCGCCACAAGGCTGAGGGCGCGGCGGAGTATGCCTCGCGTGTCGTGAGTCCTGTCATCCTGAACGCAGGCGACGGCGCCCATGCACATCCGTCGCAAGCGCTGCTGAACCTCTTTACCATTGAGGAGCATAAGGGCCGCCTCGCGGGCCTGAAGGTTGCCATCCTCGGTGATGTACTGCACAGCCGCGTCGCGCGCTCGGATATCCAGGGCATGCGCAAAATGGGCATGGAGGTGCATATCGCAGGCCCGAAAACGCTGCTGCCGCGTTTCCTATATCAGGAGCCGGGCGTTGTCGTGCATGAGCGCATCGAGGAGGCCATCGCGGACGCGGACGTCATCGAGGTGCTGCGTATCCAGCTGGAAAGAATGAAGGGCGGCCTGTTCCCAACAACGCGTGAGTACGCGCGCATTTTCGGCTTGAACAACGAGCGCCTCGCCATGGCCAAGGACGACGTGCTCGTGCTGCACCCGGGCCCCATGAACAAGGGCTGGGAGATTTCGCCTTTCGTCGCCTACGGGGACAACTCCGCCATCCAGGAGGAGGTCCAGAATGGCGTGGCAATTCGCATGGCGCTTTATACGCTGGTACTGACGGGAGGCAAGCAGGCATGAAATTACTCATAAAGAACGGCCGCGTCATCAATCCGGCGGCAAAATTCGATGCGGTGGCGGATGTGCTGGTCGCGGACGGCAAAATCGCGCAGGTCGGGGAAAATCTCACGGCGGAGGATGCCGAGGTCTACGATGCCACGGGCAAAGTCGTGACGCCGGGCCTCGTCGATTTGCATGTACATTTCCGCGAGCCGGGGCAGGAGGCCAAGGAGGACTTCCTCTCAGGCAGCGAGGCCGCGGCGGCCGGCGGTTTTACCACCGTCTGCACGATGCCGAACACGAAGCCGGTCGTCGACACGGCGGCTATGGTGCGCAGCCTGAAAGAGCGCGCGGCCGAGGTCGCGAAGGTGCACGTACAGATTATCGGCGCGGTCACAAAGGGCCAGAAGGGCCAGGAACTCGCCGAGCTCGGCGACATGCTGCAGGCCGGGGCCGTGGCGTTCTCTGATGACGGGCATTTCGACCCGACGGCGAAGGTCCTGCTCAGCGCCTATGACTACCTGCACACGTTTGACAAAGTCATCATCAACCACGATGAGGAGCCGTCGCTCGTGGAGGAGGGCGTGATGAACGAGGGCCACCGCAGCGCCATGCTGGGGCTCAAGGGCCGCCCGACCGTCGCCGAGGATATCGCCGTGGCGCGTGACGTGCTGCTCGCGGAGTACGCGGACGCGCGCGTGCATGTGGCGCATATCAGCTCAGCGCGCGCTGTCGACATCGTGCGCCAGGCGAAAAAGCGCGGCGTGCGTGTGACGGCCGAGGTCACGCCGCAGCATTTGACCATGACGGACGAGTGCGTGAACCTGTTTGACACGTCGACGAAAATCAATCCGCCGCTGCGTACGCAGCGCGACTGCGATGCCCTGCTGGCGGGGCTCAAGGACGGTACGATTGACGCGATTGTGACCGACCATTCACCGCACGCGCAGGAGGAAAAGGACCGCGAGTATATTTATGCACCGAGCGGTTTCCCCGGCCTCGAGACATCGCTGGGCGTCATGCTCACGGATCTCTGTCAGACGGGCAAGCTCGACCTGCCGACCATCATCACGAAGATGACGTACGAGCCGGCACAGGCGCTCGGCCTCGCTGCTGGTACGCTCAATACGGGCGCGGCGGCCGATATCACGGTCATCGACCCTGAGCTCACCTGGACGGTGGACGAAAAGAAATTCTACACGCGCGGCAGCCATTCGCCCTTCGTCGGGCGGCAGCTCAAGGGCCGCGCCGTGCTCACCGTCGTTGACGGCCGCATCGTCATGCGTGACGGTCAGGTATTTTGATTATATTTTGTGAGGTGTTTTCTTTGAAAGGCAAACTAATCCTCGAGGATGGCAGCGTCTTTCACGGTGACCTGCTGAACAATCTCAGCGCCACCGGCGAAGTCGTGTTCAACACCGGTATGGTGGGCTATCAGGAATCGCTGACCGACCCGTCGTACTGCAGCCAGATTCTCACGCTGACATATCCGCTCGTCGGCAACTACGGCATCGCGGACCTCTTTATGCAGTCGCGCAAGTCGTTCGTCAACGGTTTTGTCATCGGCGAGCTCTGCACGGAGGGCAGCAACTGGCATCTGGAGCAGGACCTCGACGCGTTCCTCACGCAACAGGGCGTGCCCTGCCTCTACAATGTCGACACGCGCGCTGTCACGCGCCGCATCCGCAACGCGGGCACGATGAAGGGTGTCATCGTCGCGGAGGACACGACGGACGCCGAGGTGCAGAACCTGCTGGCTACACCCATCAAAAAAGCGGTCGTGGCCGAGGTCACGACGCCGCAGACCTACACCATAGAGTGTGAGCAAAAGGACGCGCCGCACGTCGTCTGCATGGATTTCGGCGTGAAGCAGAACATCCTGAACTCCCTGCATGCCAAGGGCTGCCGCCTCACGGTCGTCCCCGCGAATACGACGGCGGAGGATGTGCTCGCGCTGAACCCAGACGGAATTTTCCTCTCCAACGGCCCCGGAGACCCCGAGGATGTTATGGACGCCGTCGGTGAAATCAAGAAACTGCTCGGCAAGAAACCGATTTTCGGCATCTGCCTCGGCCATCAGCTGCTGGCGCTCGCGCTCGGCGCGAAGACGTACAAGCTGAAGTTCGGCCATCGCGGCACGAACCAGCCGGTCAAGGATCTGCGCACGGGCCGCGTGACGATTTCCTCGCAGAACCACGGTTTTGCCGTGGATGCGGACTCGCTCGCGGGCCTGCCGCTCGAGGTCACGCATATCAACGTCAACGATGGCACGGTCGAGGGCATGCGCCACACGGAGCTGCCGATTTTCTCGGTGCAGTACCATCCCGAGGCCGCCCCGGGACCGGACGACAACATGTACCTGTTCGATGAGTTCTGGTCGCTGCTGCAGAAAGGGGAATAAGCTGTGCCAAAGAAGGAAAACCTGAAAAAAGTCATGGTCATCGGCTCAGGCCCGATTATCATCGGCCAGGCGGCGGAGTTCGACTATGCGGGCTCGCAGGCCTGCCGTGCGTTGAAAGAGGAAGGCCTCGAGGTCGTGCTCGTGAACTCGAACCCCGCGACCATCATGACAGATACGCATATCGCTGACCGCGTGTACATCGAGCCGCTGACGGAGGAGTTCGTGGCGGAGATTATCGCCAAGGAGCGCCCGGACGGCCTGCTGGCGACGCTCGGCGGCCAGGCCGGCCTGAACCTCGCCGTACAGCTCGCGGAAAACGGTGTGTTGGAAAAATACCACGTCGAGCTCCTGGGTACGCCGCTCAAGGCCATTGAGCGCGCCGAGGACCGCGAGATGTTCAAGGAGACCATGCAAAAGCTCGGCGAGCCCATCCCCGAGAGCACCATCGTCGAGGATGTGCCGTCGGCCGTGGCCTTTGCGGACGAAATCGGCTATCCGGTCATCGTGCGCCCCGCCTATACGATGGGCGGCACGGGCGGCGGCATCGCCGAGAACGAGGAGGAGCTCGTCGACACGGTCATCAAGGGGCTGAACTACTCCATGATCGGCCAGGTGCTCATCGAGCGCAGTGTCGCGGGCTGGAAGGAAATCGAATACGAGGTCATGCGCGACGGCAATGACAACTGCATCACCGTCTGCAATATGGAAAATATCGACCCTGTGGGCGTGCATACGGGCGACTCCGTCGTCGTGGCGCCGAGCCAGACGCTGACGGACCACGAGTACCAGATGCTGCGCTCCGCGAGCCTGCGCATCATCCGCGAGCTCGGCATCGAGGGCGGCTGCAACGCGCAGTACGCGCTCGACCCTAACAGCAACAAATACTACGTTATCGAGGTCAACCCGCGCGTGAGCCGCTCGTCGGCGCTCGCGTCCAAAGCGACGGGCTATCCCATCGCTAAGGTCTCGGCGAAAATCGCCATCGGCTACACGCTTGATGAAATTACCAACGCCGTCACGCAGAAGACGAAGGCCTGCTTCGAACCGGCGCTCGACTATTGCGTCGTGAAATTCCCCCGCTGGCCGTTCGATAAATTCGTCTACGCCGACCGCACGCTCGGCACGCAGATGAAGGCTACGGGCGAGGTCATGAGCATCGACCGCAATTTCGAGGGTGCGCTTTTAAAGGCCGTGCGCTCGCTGGAAATCGGCGTGCACCGCCTGCATATGGAAAAGATGGACGCCTGGGACGACGCGAAGGTCAAGCGCAACCTCAGCCGTATCAACGACGAGCGCCTGTTCGTCATCGCGGAGGCCCTGCGCCGTAACTGTGCGACGCTCGAGGAAATCCACGACATCACGAAAATCGATTTCTGGTTCCTGCGCAAAATCAAGAACATCACGGATGTGGAGCAGCGTCTCGCCAGTGAGCCACTGACGCCGAGCCTGCTGCTCGCGGCCAAGGACGTGGGCCTCGCCGACGTCTCCATCGCTGAGGTCACGCACAAGACGGCGGACGAAATCCGCACCATGCGCAAGACGGACGGTATCCTGCCGAAATACAAGATGGTCGATACCTGTGCCGCTGAGTTTGAGGCCGCGACGCCGTACTACTACTCGACGTTCCACGCGCAGGAGGATGAGGTCGAGGTCTCGCACAAGCGCAAGGTCATCGTGCTCGGCTCCGGTCCTATCCGCATCGGTCAGGGCGTGGAGTTCGACTACTGCTCCGTGCACTCGGTCTGGGCGCTCAGAGAAATGGGCATCGAGGCCATCATCATCAACAACAACCCGGAGACGGTCTCGACGGACTTCGATATCTCCGACCGTCTGTATTTCGAGCCACTCACGCCGGAGGATGTGCTGAACATCATCGACAAGGAGCAGCCCGAGGGCGTCATCGTGCAGTTCGGCGGCCAGACGGCCATCAAGCTCGCCTAGCATTTGCAAAAGGCGGGCGTGAAGGTGTTCGGCACGTCGGTGAACGACATCGACCGCGCCGAGGACCGCGAGCGCTTTGACGAAGTGCTCACGCAGACACAGATTCCGCGTCCGGAGTCGTGCAGCGTCACGAACCTCGAGGACGCCATCGCGGGCGCCGAGCGCATCGGCTACCCGGTCATGGTACGCCCGTCGTACGTGTTGGGCGGCCGCGCCATGGAGATTGTCTACAATGTGGACGAGCTCAAGGACTACATGCGCCGCGCCGTCAAGGTCACGCCGGACCACCCGGTGCTCGTCGACCGCTACATGGAGGGCACGGAGGTCGAGGTCGACGGCATCTCCGACGGTATCGACGTCGTCATCCCGGGCATCATGGAGCACGTGGAGCGCGCGGGCGTACACTCGGGCGACAGCATCGCCGTCTACCCGCCGCAGACGCTATCGGCCAAGGTGCTCTATACCATTATCGACTACACGAAGCGCCTCGCCGTCGCGCTGCACGTCAAGGGTCTGCTGAATATCCAGTTCGTCGTGAAGAACGACGAGGTCTATATCATCGAGGTCAACCCGCGCTCGTCGCGTACAGTACCGTTCCTCTCGAAGGTCACGGATGTAAAGATGGTCAACCTCGCGACGCGCATTGCCATGGGCCACACACTCAAGGAGCTTGGCTATAAATCCGGCCTCGTGCCGCCGAAGCCCTATGTGGCCGTCAAGGCGCCGGTATTCTCCTTCGCCAAGATGACGGACGTCGACATCGCGCTCGGCCCTGAGATGAAGTCTACGGGCGAGGTCATGGGTATCGACTACCACTACGCGCGCGCCCTGTACAAGGCCATCACGGGTTCGGGTATCCACGTGCCGACGCACGGTCGCGTGCTGTTCACGGTCGCGGACAAGGACAAGGACGAGATGAAGCAGCTGGCCAAGGCCTTCGCCGACCTCGATTTCCAGCTCTGCGCGACGGAGGGCACGGCGCGGGCCATCCAGTCCATGGGTATCGACGTGGAAATCGTCGGCAAGGTGCACGAGCGCAGCACGGATATCATCGAGCAGATTAAAAACGGCAAAATCAACCTCGTCATCAATACGCTCACGCAGGGCCAGCACTCCATGCGCGATGGTTTCCACATCCGCCGCGCCACGGTAGAGCACGGCGTGGCCTGCCTCACGTCGCTAGACACGGCCTGGGAGGTGCTGCGCGTGCTCTCGTTCATGCGTGACCGCCGGCTCGTCTACAGCCTCGCGCTGCAGGACTACGTAGGAGGCGGTGACGACCTTGCCTGAAAATAAAAAGTACAGCGTTGACGGCGAGGCCACGGCACAGGCCGAGCTCGCGGAAAACGTGTTTTCCCTGACGGTCGCGGCACCGGCGATTGCGCAGACGGCGCAGCCTGGGCAGTTCGTGCAGCTGCGCATTATGGAGCCGTCGTTCACGCTGCGCCGCCCCGTGGGCGTGGCTGCCGTGGATAAAAAACGCGGCACCTGCACCTTTATCTACCGCCAGGTCGGACGCGGCACGGCGGCGCTCGCCGAGCTGCTGCCCGGTGAGATTGTCGGTGTGCTTGGCCCGCTGGGGCATGGCTTTGGCCGTGACTATGTGCATCCGCTGCTTGTGGGCGGTGGCATGGGCCTTTCGCCGCTGCTCTTTGTCGCGGCGGCATATGCGGGGCAGGCAGACGTGCTCATGGGCGGCAAAACAGCGGACGAGCTCTTTTGGACGGAGCTCTACGCACCGCATGTGGGGCAGACGTTCCTCACGACGGATGACGGCAGCCTCGGGCGGCAGGGCTTTACCACGACGTTGCTGCCGGAGATACTGGAGGCCGCCGACGGCGCCTATGACGCCGTGCTCGTCTGCGGGCCGGAAATCATGATGCGCGGCGTGGCGCAAATCGCGGCGGCGCACGGCGTGCCCTGCGAGGTCTCGCTGGAGAAGCGCATGGCCTGCGGCCTCGGTGCCTGCCTCTCGTGCTCGATTGACACGGCGCACGGACGGCGCAAAGTCTGTAAGGACGGCCCCGTGTTCCCGGCTGAGGAGGTGTTCCTATGAGCATTTTGCACCTGACACGGGTCCGCAGTGTTCGCAGGAACGAGGAGGTGTTAGCATGAGTGACGAGCGCTTGCATACCGAGCTTTGCGGTATCAAAATGCAGACGCCGGTGCTCACGGCCTCGGGCACGTTTGGCTTTGGCGAGGAGTTCGCGGATTTCGTGGACCTCGCCCGCCTCGGTGGCGTCATGGTCAAAGGCACGACGCGCCAGCCGCGCCGCGGCAACGACGGCGTGCGCATCGCGGAGACGCCCATGGGCATGCTGAACTGCATCGGTCTCGAGAACCCGGGCGTGGAGGTGTTTCTGCATGAGACGCTGCCCCGCATTCGTCAGTATCACATGAACGTCATCGTGAACATCTCGGGCGCGACGGTGGAGGAGTACGGTGAGCTCGCGGCGCTGCTCGATGTGGACGGCGTGGCCGCTCTCGAGCTCAACGTCTCCTGCCCGAACGTCAAAGAGGGCGGCATCCTGTTTGGCACAGACCCGCAGGCGGCGGCCGCCGTCGTGCGCGCGGCGAAAGCACACACGTCGAAACCCGTCATCCTGAAGCTCTCGCCGAACGTGACGGACGTCGTGGCTATCGCGCAGGCGTGTGAGGCGGCGGGGGCCGATGCGCTCTCGCTCATCAACACGCTCATGGGCATGCAGATTGACATCCGCACGCGCCGCCCCGTGCTTGGCAACGTCACGGGTGGCCTCTCCGGCCCCTGTGTGAAGCCGGTGGCCGTGCGTATGGTCTATCAGGTCGCACAGGCCGTGCACGTGCCTATCATCGGTATGGGCGGCATCACGTGCTGGCAGGATGCCGTGGAGTTTTTCCTCGCGGGCGCCAGCGCCGTCGCCGTCGGTACGGCGAACTTCACCGACCCGACCGTGACGATGCAGATTTGCGACGGCCTGGCGCAGTACCTCGAGCGAAATGATATGGCCAACATCAAAGATTTAGTAGGCAAAGTACAAATATCTTAAATAGAGTTAATTTTGTCGATGTGGGGGGCAAACTGCAGACGTTATGCCATAGCTTTTGCCTCCGCATATCGGCAGACAGAAAGGAGCGCGGCAATGGCAGAGAAGATTTTGGCCGATGATCGCTTGATTGTAGCGCTGGACTACCATACGCTGGCGGAGGCACAGCAGCTCGTCGAGACGCTCGGCGATGCCGTGAGCTGGTACAAGGTAGGCATGGAGCTTTACTACAGCGTGGGCGGGGAGATTGTGCGCTGGCTGAAGGCTCAGGGCAAGCACGTCTTCCTCGACCTCAAGCTGCACGACATCCCGGCTACCGTGGGCGGCGGTCTCTGCTCGCTCATGGGCCTCGGCGCGGACATCCTCAACGTACACGCGGGCGGCGGCTTTACCATGATGCAGAAGTCTGCCGCCATGGTGCGCGAGGAAGCGGCACGGCGCGGCATCCAGCCGCCCAAAATCATCGCCGTAACCATCCTCACGAGTATCAATGAGACGGACTGGGAAAAGCTGGGCCAGACGGCGCCCATCCGCAGCGTCGTGCTGCGCCTCGCGCGCCTCACGCAAAAGGCTGGCCTCGACGGCGTCGTGGCCTCGCCGCAGGAGGCAGCGCTCATCCGCGAGGCCTGCGGTGATGAATTCCTCATCGTCACGCCGGGTGTGCGCCCAGCGGGCAGCAGCGTCGACGACCAGAGCCGCATCGCCACGCCGGCGAGCGCGCTGCAAGCTGGCGCCTCAAAACTCGTCATCGGCCGCCCCATCCGTGCCGCCGGCGACCCGCGCGCCGCTGCCCTGGCGATTATCGAAGAGATGCGTGGCTGCTAAAGGACGGCTTTGTCTGGGCACGCCCCACAGCGTCAATGTAAGACAGAACGGCCCTGCACAGCACCTATCAGAAACGAAGAGAATGGAGACATAATAATGAGCGATAAATCACTGACGGAGGACGAGGTCCTCAACCTGTTGAAAGAGACCAACGCCATCATGGATGGCCATTTCCTGCTGACCTCGGGCCTGCACAGCCCGCATTATGTGGAGAAGTTCAACGTGCTGCAGCACCCGGCCTATACGCAGCGCCTCTGCGAGGCCATGGCCGAGAAATTCAAGGACGCGAACATCGAGACCGTTGTCGGCCCGATGACGGGCGGCATCCTGCTCGCGCATGAGACGGGCAAGGCCCTCGGCACGCGCGCCATTTTCACCGAGCGCGTCAACGGCAAGATGACATTCCGCCGCGGGTTCTCGCTGCATGAGGGCGAGCGCTGCCTCATTGTGGAGGACATCGTGACGACGGGCGGCTCTATCAAGGAGGTCATTGATGTCGTCAAGGCTAACGGCGGCATCCCCGTGGCCGTGAGCATGCTCGTGGACCGCAGCGGCGGCAAGGTGAACTTCGGCGATGTCCCCTGCACGGCGCTGCTGCATCTGAACGTCGAGACCTGGACGCCGGATGCCTGCCCGCTCTGCCAGCAGGGAGTCCCCATGACGCAGCGCGGCCGCACGGGACGCTGAGCGGGAAAGCCCCCTTGTATAGGAAATACTGATAAAAACGTGCTATACTATGTGTAGCACGTTTTTTTGGCAAAGGAGCATGATATAGCGACAAAACTGGGGTGGGGAGAGATGTTGCGTATTGGCAAATGGTGACACGGTTTCTATTTAGTAGCAGGTCCTATAAGCAAAGTTTTAAGTTTATTTGTCTGAAAATTATTGACGCCGCATGATACCGTTCGTATAATGTATCATGTTTGAATGTCGGGAGGTTTTTATTTTGACAAATAATTGGCAAGGCTTTGCCGCCGGCAAATGGCAGGACGAGATTGATGTACGCGACTTCATCCAGAAGAACTATCGGCCCTATGAGGGTGACGCGGCGTTCCTCACGGGTCCGGTCGCGGATACGCAGGCCGTGTGGCAGCGCTGCCTCGAGCTCATGGCCGAGGAGCGGGCAAAGGGTGGAGTGCTGGACGTGGACGCCGAGCATGTGGCGACCGTGACCTCGCACGGGCCGGGCTATATCGATAAAGCACACGAGACCATCGTCGGCCTGCAGCTGGACGCGCCACTGAAACGCGGCCTCATCGTCAACGGCGGTCTACGCACGGCGAAACAGGCGGCGGAGGCCTATGGCTATCACGTGAGCCCGGAAATCGAGGAGACGTTCTCAAAATATACGCGCACGCACAACGAGGCCGTGTTCGACCTCTACACGCCGGAAATGCGCAAGGCGCGCCACCTCGGCCTGCTCACGGGCCTGCCGGACGCCTACGGCCGCGGCCGCATCATCGGCGACTACCGCCGCGTGGCGCTCTACGGCGTCGACCGCCTTATCAAGCAGAAACAGCGCGACAAAGAGGAGATTTTCGGCCGCCCGATGGATTTCGAGACGCTGCGCGCGCGTGACGAAATCGCGCAGCAGATCCGCGCGCTCGGCCAGCTGAAGGAGATGGCCGCCAGCTACGGCTTTGATATTTCCCAGCCGGCGCAGGATGCGCAGGAGGCCGTGCAGTGGCTGTATTTCGGCTATCTCGCGGCTATCAAGGCCGAGAACGGCGCCGCCATGTCCATCGGCCGCGTCTCGACGTTCCTGGACATTTATTTTGAGCGTGATTTCCAGCGCGGTATTCTGGACGAGCAGAGCGCGCAGGCGCTCATGGACCAGCTCGTCATCAAGCTGCGCATGGTGCGCATGCTGCGCACGCCGGCCTACAACGAGCTGTTTGCGGGCGACCCCATCTGGGTCACGGAGGCCCTCGGCGGCATGGGCGAGGACGGGCGCACGCTCGTGACGAAAAACACGTTCCGCATGCTGCACACGCTGGAGAACCTCGGCCCCGCGCCGGAGCCGAACCTCACGGTGCTCTGGTCGGAGCGCCTGCCGCAGGGCTTCAAGGACTATGCGGCGCATATCTCCATCCAGACGAGTGCCATCCAGTACGAGAACGACGAGGTCATGCGCCCCGTCTACGGCGATGACTACGGCATCACCTGCTGTGTCTCGGCCATGAAACTCGGCAAGATGATGCAGTTCTTCGGCGCGCGCGCCAACGTGGCGAAGTCGCTGCTGCTGGCTATCAACGGCGGCCGCGACGAAATCACGGGCGAGCAGCTCGCGCCGGCCATGCCCGTGCCGCAGGCGGGTGTGCTCGACTACGATGAGGTGCGGCAGAACTACTCGCGCGTGCTCGCGTGGCTCGCGGGCCTCTACGTGGATACGATGAACGCCATCCACTACTCGCATGACCTGCACGCCTACGAGGCGGGGCAGATGGCGCTGCACGATAGCCAGGTCGAACGCCTCATGGCGTTCGGTATCGCGGGTCTCTCCGTGGCCGCCGACTCGCTGAGCGCCATCAAATACGCGCAAGTGACGCCGGTGCGCAACGCGGACGGCGTGACGATGGACTTCGTCGTCGAGGGCGAGTTCCCGAAATTCGGCAACAACGACCCGCGCGTCGACGAGCTCGCGCACGAGCTCACGCATGAGTTCATCACGGAGCTGCGCAAGCATCAGACGTATCGCGACGCGGCGCCTACGCTCTCCGTGCTCACGATTACCTCCAACGTCATGTACGGGCAGAAAACGGGTGCGACGCCAGACGGCCGCAAACTGGGCGATGCGCTCGCGCCGGGCGCGAACCCCATGCACGGCCGCGATAAGGCAGGTGCGCTGGCCGCGATGAAGTCCATCGCGCGCCTCTCGTACGAGGATTGCCGCGACGGCATTTCCTATACGTTCTCCATCATCCCGACGGCTCTCGGCAAGACGCCAGAACAGCGCGTGCACAACCTCACGGCCATGCTCGACGGCTACAGCCGCTGCGAGGCACACCACATCAACGTCAACGTCATGGACCGCGCTATCCTCGAGGACGCGATGGAGCATCCGGAGAAATACCCGCAACTCACCATCCGCGTCTCGGGCTACGCCGTGCATTTCATCAAACTGGACCGTGCGCATCAGGAGGAAGTCATCCAGCGCACGTTCTACGAGGCCATCTAAATGAAAACACTGTTATCGCCCGAGGCCGAGGCGCGGGCTGAGGCACAGGCGCAGCTGGCAGATACCGTGGGTTACTGGCACTCGCGCGAGACGTTCGGCACCGTTGACGGGCCGGGCATCCGCTATGTGCTGTTCCTCGCGGGCTGCGGGCTTGGCTGCGCGTTCTGCCACAATCCCGACACCTGGGCGCGCGGCACGCAGACCATCACGGCGGGGGAGGTCGTGCGCGAGGCGGCCGGCTACCGGCAGTTTTACCAGCCGGACGGCGGTATCACACTCTCGGGCGGTGAGCCACTGTTGCAGCCGGCGTTCGTGGCGGCTGTGCTGACACTCGCGCAGGCGGCGGGGCTGCATACGGCCATCGACACGTCGGGTGCCGCGCCGCACAGTGCTATCCTGCAGGTGCTGCCACACCTCGACCATGTGCTGTTTTCGCTGAAAGGGGCCACGGCGGCGAGCTACCGGCAGCTGACAAAGGGCGAGTTTGCACCGATTCGCGAAAATCTGTTGCTGTTCGCCACGCGCAAGCGTCTGACCGTGCGCTACGTGCTCATCCCCGGTCTCACGGACGACGCGCTCAATCTGCGCGCGCTGGCGGCGCTGCTCAAGGAGCTGCCGCCGCAGGTCGACGTGGAGGTGCTGCCGTACCACACGCTCGGCGTACCGAAATGGCACGACCTCGGCTGGGACTACGCGCTCGCGGATGTACCCGCCGCCACGACGGGACAGGCCGCGGCCTTCTGCCAGCAGCTGCAGGCCCTCGCGCCCGCGCGGCATATTTTTCACTAAAGGCAGGCCGAGCCTTTGGCCTGCAGGCCGCTGCTCGGCCAGTACGCTGCAGGCAAATTCAGAGCACCCTTTTATCGCTGTACACCTTTTATGGTGTGCGGCGATTTTTGTTTGCAGGCAGGGATTTGGCGGCCAGAACACGAATAAGACAGATAGTAACGTATGCTCACACAGGCAACGTGGCCTATAGAGCTTTTCGATACGCAATGCACGCCAATGACGGAGGGCACCTACACGTTTGGCGGTGTTTCCTCAGGGCGGGGAGTCAGAGGGTGAGACTATGCGGCCGTTCTTTCGTATAATCCTGCTGTGTCTGCTGGTGCTGGTGGGCCTGCTGCCAGGGCGCGTACTGGCGGACGGCAGTCTGCCCAGTGTGCTGCAGGAAAATATTCGCGTGGAGTATGTCGCGCGCCCCGGTTTCTACATGCGCGACGAGCGGGGCAACCGTTCGGGCTATGGCTACGACTACCTGCAGTACCTGGCGACGTACACGAACTGGCGCTATACCTATCTCGATGCGCTGCCGACGCGGGCCTGGAGTAAAATCATGGATGACCTGCGCACGGGGCGTGTGGATATCCTGCTGAACGTGCACAAGACACCGGCGCGGGAGCAGGAATTCCTCTATGCGGCGCGGCCTATGTCCTATGACTACATGACGCTGCTCGTGCGTACAACGGACAAAAAACATCTGACTAAGCAGTACGCCACGTACAACGCTATGCGCGTTGGCTACGTGCAGGGCAATATCCAGGCGGAGGATTTACCGCGTTTTGCCGCGGACAAGGGCTTCCAGTATGAGGCAGTGGTGTTCGCCTCGGCCGGCGAGGCCGAGGCGGCATTGCGCAGCGGAGCCATCGATGTCCTGATACCGCCGAGCGGCCAGCAGTACCCACTGGACACGCGCGTGCTCGACCGCGCCTACCCGCATCCGCTCTACGCTGTGATGCGCCGGGGCGACGAGTGGCGCATGGCACAGCTCGACGCGGCGCAGGCGAAGCTGGAGCAGCTGCATCCGGAGTGGTCGCATGTGACGCAGGCACTCTACTATCAGGACAGCGGCCCGCTCGTGGCCTCACTCTCGGAGGAGGAAAGGGCGTATCTCGAACAGCTGCAGCAGCAGGGCATCGTGCTGCGCGTGCTCATGCTGCCGCACAGCGCGCCCTACGCCTATATGGATGACAGCGGCCAGCCACAGGGCCTGCTTGTGGACTGGTTCCAGGAAATGGCGGCGCGTCTCGACCTGCCGTATGAAATCTACCCGGTGGACAGCGTCAAAGAGGTGGAAGAGCTCGTGGCTACGGGCAAAGCCGACGTGCTGCTCGGCACCTCGATGACACTTTCCATTGCCGAACAGACGGGCTACAAGGTTTCGGCGCCTATTCTGCAGGTACCTATGGCGCAGGTCACGCGCAAATCATTCACGGGTACGGTCGACCGGCTGGGCCTGCCGGCTGCGACCAAGCTGCGGCTCGAGCATGCCAATACCATGCCTACAGGGCTGGGCGTGAGCGTCTATCCCACGTTTGCACAGGCGGTGGACGGCCTGCGCGCCGGGGCCTGCGATGCCGTGGAGACACCGGCACTCGTCGTGCAGGATTATCTGCATAAACATCCGCGCAATGACCTTAATGTGCGCATTCTGCCCGCGCAGAGTGTGACGCTGCGTCTCGGTGTGCGCGCGGATATCGATCCGCGCCTGCTCACCATTTTCGAATGTGCGATGCCGCACGAGTCTGACCAGGCCATCCAGCGCAGCCTGCAGCAGCACTCGCAGTACACACCGGGCGAGATTTCGACGCTCGACTATCTGCTCGACCACCCGCTGCAGTTGCTCGGTTTTGCGCTGGTCATCATCCTGCTGCTGACCATTACGTTTTTCAATATCATGCGTATCCATAACAACCGCCAGCTCGAGCAGCGGCGCGAGGAGCTGGAGCAGTTCGTGGCCTATGTCTGCCGGGCGAACTATCTCGTCGTGCAGGTCGACCTCGAGGAAGAGAGCTGCGTCGAGTACCATCTCGACGCTGATGGCACCGTGCGCATGGAGAAAAAGCCCTACCACCTGCTCGACTATACGGAAAACCTGCTGCCCGAGGACCGCAACCGTTTCCTGCCGGGACATGATATCTATGAGAGCATCGTGACGAGCCTCGCAGCTGGCCATCCGTACCGCTGTGAGCTGCGGCGACGCTCACCGGCGGGGGAGCCGGGCTATGTCGCCTGCACGTTCCAACCGGCAAACAACGGCTCGCCGGACCGGCGCCGCTTCTTTTTCTACGCCTCCGACATCACGCAGGCGCGCGAAAAGGAGCTGCAGCAGCAGGAGGCACTGGCCACGGCGGCCCGCAATGCGAAACTCGCGAGCGAGGCCAAGGGCAATTTCCTCTCGAGCATGAGTCACGAAATCCGCACGCCGCTCAACGCCATCATCGGCTACCTGCAGCTCGTGGACAATCAGGGCAAGGACTGCGAGACCGTGCGCCACGCCATCCACAACAGTCATATTGCGGCGAACCATCTGCTCGAGCTCATCAACAACATCCTCGACATGAACGCTATCGGCCAGGGCAAGCTGAAACTTGCCAGCGACGCCATTGACCTCAGTCAGATGCTGCAAGCCCTGCGCACGATTTTCCAGGGACAGTGTGAGCGCAAAAATGTGCAGCTCGTCTTTGATACGACGAACATGCCCGTGCATCGGGTACAGGGCGACCCGCTGCATATCCGCCAGATACTCACGAATATCATCTCAAACGCTATCAAGTTCACGCCCGCGGGCGGTGAGGTGCGCGTCGAGGTCATCCAGGTGCTGAAAGAAGATGTCTGCATGACGACGTTCTGCATCCGCGACACGGGCATCGGCATGAGTCAGGCTGATATCGAGAAACTCTACAAGCCGTTCGAGCAGGCCAGCGCCGAGACGAAGCAGCAGTACGGCGGCAGCGGCCTCGGTATGGCCATCAGCTGGAACCTCATCAAGCTCATGCACGGCTCCATCGAGGTCGAGAGCGCGCCGGGGCAGGGCACGAACTTCTTCGTCACGCTGCCGCTCGCGCTGCCGGAGGAGCACCCCGAGCGTCCCGCTGCGCCCGCCGTGCCGCCAGACTTCGACCCGCACGGCTGCCATCTGCTCGTCGTCGACGATAACGAAATGAACCGCGAAATCACGCAGGCCATCCTCGAGGAGCGCGGCTACACGACCGACACGGCCGTGGACGGGCGGGACGCCGTGGATAAATTCACGAGTGCGCCCGCCGGTACCTACGACGCCGTGCTCATGGACGTGCAGATGCCCGTGCTCGACGGCTACGGCGCGACGCAGGCCATCCGCCGCAGCCAGCATCCGGATAAAGGCCGTATCTGCATCATTGGTCTTAGCGCCGACGTCTTCGCCGACGACGTGGCCCGTGGCCTCGCCTGCGGCATGAACGACTATATCGGCAAGCCTGTCGACGCCCAGAAACTCGCCACTATCCTCGCGCAGCAGCTGCACGCCCGGCGGCAGGGCACGCCGCCCCCAGCGGATTGAGGGAAAAACTGATTAATGGAGTTAGCCCAGATTGACGCAGACTTATTTGGTTGAAAGGGAAAAGGAACAGGCTATGGCGGTGAATTTAGACAAGAAACGGCAGCAGGAAATGCAGGTACTGCGGCAGATGCTGGGCATCTATTGCCGCGGTCAGCACCACCTGCGCGAGGCGGGGGCAGAGCTCTGCCCGGCGTGCCAGCAGCTGGCCGACTACGCCTGCGCGCGCATCACGCACTGCCCGCACATGGCGGAAAAGACGTTTTGCAATTTCTGCCAGACGCATTGTTACGCCCCGGCGAAGCGCGAGGCCATCCGTGAGGCTATGCGCTACGCCGGTCCGCGCATGCTCTGGCACGCCCCGCTGCTCACACTGCAGCACATGTTCCTCCAGCTGCGCGAGCGCTGGCAGCGATAAAATTGTCGCATATGTGTTGATGAATGATTGACGTTGCACGCATAAAAGCAGTATAATTTAATTGAGGTGATTGATATGGCAACTTTAACAACGAACCTGAATATTCGCCTGGACAGGCAGGTCAAGGAGCAGGCGGAGGCAGTGTTCACAGAGCTGGGGATGAACATGACCACCGCCATCAATCTGTTTTTACGGGCCTGTATTCGTGAACATGGCATACCGTTCGATTTGAAGCTTGAAATGGAGGATACCACTAAACGTTTCGGTGTGGCGCAGGGCAAGCTGCAAGTGCCAGATGACATAGATCTTTGCAATGATGAAGTTGCTGACGTATTCGGGGGGCAGTCACGTACGCGTGAGCGTTGCGGAAAGGTGGAGCAAGTATGATGATTGCGGGGCGGTTGCGGCGGGCGGTGCTGCAGGCGGCTATCTCGGGACAGCTGACAGAGCAGTGCACAGCGGGCGGTGATGCGCGCGACCTGCTCGCTGCTATCCGTGCGGAGAAAGCACGCCGCGTGCGCGCGGGCGAGCTGAAAAAGGAGCGCCCCCTGCCGCCCGTCACCCCCGAGGAGCAGCCCTTCGCCCTGCCGGCAAACTGGTGCTGGGCGCGGCTGGGGGATGTGTCGCTCAAAATCCATTATGGCTATACAGCATCAGCACAAAAGAGTGGTAACGTAAAATTACTACGCATTACGGATATCCAAAATAATCATGTCACATGGCCTGATGTTCCTTTTTGCACAGTTGCGGCAAAGGGCTTGGCAGATTATGGCCTGCATAATCGTGATATCGTCATTGCCAGGACAGGCGGCACAATAGGCAAGAGTTACATCGTACGTGAACTTGCCGAGCCAGCTGTATTTGCTTCGTACCTGATTCGTGTTATTCCATGTGAGCAGGTTAATGAAGAATATCTCAAATTGTTCATGGAATCGCCGTTCTATTGGCAACAGTTGGAAGCTAAAAGCCAAGGTACTGGTCAGCCAAATGTCAATGGAAAGGCTTTGAGTAATCTGGTGGTACCATTACCGCCGTTTGAGGAGCAGAAACGTATTGTCGCGTTCTTGCAGCCAACATTTAACGAACTTGCTAATTTGGAGGCTGACGAGCGACAGCTCGAGGCGCTGGCG
>ONCF01000043.1 GCA_900316275.1 uncultured Veillonellaceae bacterium | reverse complement strand
GCCAGGCTGGGAAGGCGCGGTGCGGCAATGAACGTAAGCCAGGAGAACTGCCAGCTTGACAATCACCATTGCGACAGATGCTACCAGCCATATAGTACCTGTCCTGAACCTACGAGCGATAGGGAGGAGATTTTCTATGCAAAAATGGCAAAAACTGCTGGCGGCCACACTCTGCGCCGCCGCCCTCGTGGGCACGGCCTCTACGACGTACGCCGCCTACCAGCTGAACCCCGAGGTCAAGCACGCGACACCGGCGCTGAAAAAGGCGGCGGCCATCGGCGTGCTCAAACACGAGACGCCCGCGCTGCAAAAGGCGGCGGACAAGGACGCCATCGTGGTCATGAGCTTCGGCACGACGTTCCCGGACAGCCGCAAGGCCTCCATTGACAGCACGGTGGCCGCCATTCAGGCCGCGCATCCGGGCGTCAAGGTCGTGACCGCCTTTACGAGCCACATCATCATCGAGCGCATCGCAAAAAACGAAGGTATCCAGTACCCGACGCCGGAGCAGGCGCTCACCGAGCTCAAAAAGCAGGGCTACACGCGCATCGCGCTCACGTCGCTTGACGTCATCCCCGGCATGGAGTACGACTACGACAAGGGCGTCTACGACAACTATAAAGACCAGTTCAAAAAGATGACGCTCGGCACGCCGCTCATGTACTGGCAGGGCCAGGAGGGTCAGGCCGACGATGTAACGGCGACGCTCGAGGCGCTCAAGGGCCAGTTCCCGAAGCAGGGCAAAAACGACGCCATCCTCATCATGGCGCACGGCACGCCGCACACGGCCAATGCCTACTACTCCGTCATTCAGGCGCGCATCGCCGAACTCGGCTGGCAGAACACCTACGTGTACACCGTCGAGGGCTGGCCGAACCTCGAGACCGTCCTGCCGAAACTCAAGGCCGCCGGTGTCAAACACGTGACGCTCGTGCCCTTCATGCTCGTCGCGGGCGACCACGCCCACAACGACATGGCCGGCAAGGACGCCGACTCGCACAAATCCCTGCTCGAGCAGCAGGGCTTCACCGTCAGCACATACCTGCACGGCCTCGGCGAGAACCCCGCCATCCGCGCCCTCTACACAGACCGCGCCAACGCGGCCTGGGATGCACTGACGAAATAAATTTGCCAAAATCTTTACACACAACCACAAGTCGCCGCACAAAAGTGCGGCGTTTTTTGAGTAAGAGGTAAAACACCGCCCCTACGGAGCTATTTCCGTAAAGGCGGTGTTTTTGCGTAAAGTGTGCATTTTCATCATTGCAATAACTCATCTATCTGCTGCTCGAGGGTTCTGCCTGCGGTGTCTTTCTTTGTAGCCATGAGGAACAGGCACTTGCCGTTGCTCTTGTCGGCCCAGAGGTCGCCGATGAGGCGCTTTTCCTCGGAGTCAGCGTTGCTTTGCAGGTGCTCGCCTTTGTACTCTATGGCGGCGACACGGCCGTCGGTGAGCTTGACGACGAAATCGGGATAGAATCTATCCGTATGCGTGGGCAGCCAGAACGAGTACCGACGGTCGCGGGCCACGTTGCGTACCCAGGTCGCCACATGCGGGTGCGCGTCGATGCACTGTGCGCAGTGCACTTCCTCGCCGCTGTCCATATCGGCAATCTGCGGATAGTAATGCTTGTGAAAGTGCACACTGCCGCGATAGAACCGGTTCGCTGGGTACACACCAGGCTGAAACACCATATAGATGTCCGGCACCACGCGCGCCGTCTGCGGTGTCTCCACCAGCACCTGCTGCATGCCACGCGCATAGGCCTGCTCACGATAGCGCTGAATCTGTTCCTGCAACGCGTGCTGCAACTGGAAGCGCAGGCGCACGAGGTCCGCGAGAGGCACCTGCTCTACCTCCAGCTGGTTGCGGATAACGCGGCGCAGATACTCGGCCACATCCGCCGTATCCACGTCCGGCACCTCCAGATGAGGCAACAACCGCCTGACCAGCATCTCCGCGGTCCAGTGCGTGCTGCGTCCCAACGCGAGCACCTGTTGTTGCACGCCCTCATAGCTCTCCGTCACGCGCTCACCCTCGACATCAAAGATGTAAACATGCGTGTTGGGATCAATAGAAAATGCAGGCAGTGTCGCTGGAAAATCCGTCAGGCGCCAGCCCTGCGGCAGGAAATCTTCCTTATGTGCCACATTTGCGCCCTCACCGAAATCCAGACACAGCTGTAACACCTGAAAAGGCTCGTGCCGCTCCGACGGCGACAGCGGACGCAGGCGGCAGCCCTGCTCTATGACCGCCCGCGTGAAATTGGCCCGATCCTGCGGTGCCGCGAAGATTTTATCCTGACACGCGGCGAGATGCTGCACCGTCTCCGCCGAGACCGCCTGCATCTCTACCGTAAAGCCGCCCTGTGCCTTGTCCTCGTGCACGGTCATGCCCAACGCCAGCACGTCCAGTTGCGAAAAATCCGGCTCCGTCTCCGTGTGAAACGTCAGGCTAACCTCCGTCTCCCGTTCCTGAGGCCCCAGCTCGTCCTCTGACCAAAAGGCCTGCTGCTCAGCAGGCTCCACGGCCAGCGCGGCCTCCTCCTGCTCAAAACCGAGGCCGATGAGATTGTCCTTGATTTTGCTCACGGACTCCAGCCAGCTGGCCACGGCCACATGGGCATAGGCGCGGTTGAGCTCGTCATGCACGCGACGGCGCGCATAGGGCATGCGCAGCACGCGCCCTAAAAGCTGCTCTGCGTCCTTGCTGGACTGCACGCTGGCCGTGCTGACAAAAACGTAGGCAAACGAGCAGTCCCAGCCCTCCTTGAGCGCCTGTACCGTGATGATATAGCGGACTGGGCAGTCGGCGGCGAACAAATCCACATCGGCGAGCTCGCGCACCTCACCCGTGGCGATGGCGATTTCCGCCTCGGGGATACCCGCCTCCTCGATGAGGTACTGCTTTACGACCACCACCGTGACCTCGCGGTCCTTCGGCTCGGCCTGAATGAGCATAATGGGCCGCAGGTACTCGGGCTCCGCCGCCGCGACCTCCTCCAGATGATTGCGCTGCTGGATGCCGTTCACGACAGCGTCCTGCCAGCTGCGCGCCTCCTCCAGCTGCACGGGGAGTTTGATCATATCCTCGGCCTTGAGCTCCGAGGCCGAGACCTTGTAGAGCACATTCGAGTTCGTGGCCGGTGTCGCCGTAAACTCGATGATAGCCAGCGGGCTGATGCGTTGCAGTACCTCCACCGAGAGTTTGCTCGCGTGGTTGTGCGCCTCATCGACGATAACGAGCGGATGCACGTAGGCGAGCAGATTGGCAAAGGAATGCAGGGAACGCCCATGCTCATCCTGATCAAAGCCGTACTGGTCAGGTATGCGCGCAAAGCAGGCGTCCAGTGCCTCATGCGTCTGATAGATTTTACGGCCTTCCTTATTTTTGACGCGGAACGCGGCGAACGTCGCGATAAAGACGTTCACGCCATCCACGAGGTCTTGCGGGCGTAGCTGCGCGAACTCCGTGATATCGTAGACGCGCACCTGCCCGTCAAAGGCTGCGTCGAGCACGCGCCTATTCTCCTGCGCCGGGCTGCGGAACACGGCCAGCGTCTGCTGCCGGATGATATCGGTCGGCACGAGCCAGATTACGATGGGCAGCGTATGCTCGCTGTAGTGCGCCGCCACGGCCTCGATGGCGTAGGAACCCAGCAGCGTCTTGCCGCCGCCCGTGGGCAGGCGCAGACAGAGATAGGGCACCGCGTCCAGCTCGGGCAGCGGACGATACTGCTGCGCGTAGCCCTGCGCCTCCTGCAGCTCCGCAAAAGCGGCCTGCGGACTGGTGAGCCGCGCCGCCGTGAGAAACTCCCGCAGTTTCGCCAGCGTGCGTTCCTGATAACGTTTCAGTTTCAGCATGAGCCCGCCTCCTCAATACACCGCGACCTGCGTCGGGATTTGCTTGAACGTGATATCCGCATCCTCCAGCGTGCCCTGACCGAGACGGCAGGACGTGCCATAGATGACGCGCGGCCCCGCAAAGGGTGGCAGGAGCGTCAGCATCTGCCGTGTCAGCACGTTGCCCGCCTGCGGCCGCTTGTCGCCGAGGATACCATTGTAGAGCAGATAGTAGGCCACGCCGTCGTGCACACCGAGCAGGGGCGAGTCACCCGCGCCCGTGTAGGGCGTCCGCGTCTCCGTGAACCAGATATGTGCCGCGAGATGGCGGAACTGCACCTCCGGACGGATGAGGCCAACTGCGTCAAACAGCTCCTCGCCGAGCCGGTAAAAGCGGAAACCGCCGCCACCCTGCCAATGCTCCGCCTGCGAGATACCGCCCTGCTCACCGTCCACAACTTTGCGTAAACGCGGCACGACATGCGTCACCGCATGCTCGCCCATCTCGATGCCGATATAATGCCGTTGCATCTTCTGCGCCACCGCCGCCGTCGTGCCCGAGCCGAGGAACGCGTCCAGCACGAGGTCGCCGGGCTCCGTCGCGAGATAAAGGATACGTTGCAAGAGCCGCTCCGGCTTCGGCGTCGCAAACGACTCCTTGCGCTCAAACACCGCGAGGATTTCCTTCTTCGCCTCGTCCGTGTGGCCGACCTCGCTATACGGCCAAAAATTCGTAGGCGGGCGCCCTCCTACACTATCAATGTAAATCTTTCGACGGATTCCGCCTTTCCCTTTTTTTGTGAAGTAAAAACGAGGCCATTGTCCCCTTTTATAGACGTCAGTTGCCTGTTTCTGTGATTCTTTCAAGTCATCTGATAATATGAGTGCTGGAACGACTTCGCGGACCTGTTCTGTCGGAAGTCCACAAACTTCGGCTCTTTTTTCTACGTCATGAATATCTTCTAAATGGTATTTGCACCAGCCATTCATTATATCCAGTACGTCAGATTGTCCAAATGTCCAGCATCGACCTACTGTTGGGTAAATGAGATTGCCTGTAAAAGGATGCTGGATGGCATAGACCATTCCTTGATGTGTGCTTGCTCCAGGGGCAAAAGCATCTGCACTAGTCCACGAGGTATAATCCTTATCAGGATTTTTATAGTTCTTATCCATTTCTGCCGTACGTGGAAGCTTTTTCGGCTGCCAGTCGGCTGAAGCACTATAGACAAGGATATGCTCGACTTCGTTGACTATGCCTTTGGAGTCATTGCGCGTGGAGTACGTGCGCTGCCAGGATATATTGGAGACAAAGTGGTCGTAGCCGAAGATTTCATCGCACATATATTTCAGTCCCGCATACTCACGGTCATCGATGGAAATCCATATCGTGCCGTCCGCCGCGAGGAACTCCCGCATGAGCTCGAGGCGCGGGTACATGAGCGAGAGCCAGGTGCTGTGCTCGACGTTGTCGTCATAGTGCTCAAACGCCGAGCCCGTGTTGTAGGGCGGATCTGCGTAGATGCAGCGCACTTTCCCTTTGTAGTAAGGCAGGAGCGCTTTCAGCGCCGCAAGGTTATCGCCCTGCACGATGACGTTGCCCGCCTCCGCCGCACCATAGCTCAGCGCCGCATCCGGCTCCAGCAAACGGAACGGCACCTGCCGCGCCGCCTGCACAGCCTCCGCCTTGCCCTCCCACATCAGTGTTGGCATCTCTATCGTCTCCCTTACCACTCAAACTGTCATCTAAAGTATAGCAGATTGCCACGCACGATTTCAAACCTATATGCATAGCCGCAAAATTTGGCTTGCCATCACCCGTGGCTTAAGGTATAATACACCTAGGAAGAATCATTTAAGTTCATATTGGAACCGAAACAGACCCCCACGGCTGGTTTCCGCGGGGGGCTGTTTTTGCGTAAATTGCAGGCATGGAAAAATTCACCGGTGCGCAAGCCTTTGATTTTAAAGGGTGTGCGGCAGGTGGGCAAGACCTGGCTGCTGAAGGAGTTTGGCCGCACAACCTATTAACACGTGACGTTGGTATATACAGCAAAACGCCGTCCCTGCGATAATAAACCGCAGGGGCGGCGCTTTATATTGCCATAGCAAAATTTATGCTGTTTTCTCCTGTGCCTGCTTGTAGGCGCGGCCGGCGGCGTTCTGGTCGCGCATGCACTGTATGAAGCCCTCGCGCGTGACGTCCTGCGGGCGGTGGGCCCACTCGACTGTCGTCTCGAACTTGTCGGCCATTTTGTCGAACTCGTCCTCCGTAATCTCGACATCGTCAAAGCAGACGGGCAGGCCGAGCGCGTAGTTGAAGGCCATGAGCTTGTCGCGCATGGCGAAGTCCTGGGCGAACGTATAGAGGCAGAGCACGCCCAGGGAAACGACCTCGCCGTGCAGGTGTTTTTCGCCCTTTTGCGTCACCGTGGAACCGTAGTAGACGCCGTGCGCCAGCGTGGAGTTGTAGTAGTACTCTGGCACGTGCGAGACGAGGTTGGAGACGATGCCCGTGGAGACGATGATATCGAGCACAACCTGCTCCAGCGCCGGCGTCGCCTTTTTCGCACGCAGGCTCTGCATGGCCTCGGCGCCGTACTCGACGAGCGGCGTCGTGCAGACACGCGAGACCTGGACGCCGATGAGCGGCGTGTGGCTCAGCTTGTCATCCTTGCTGGCGAAGACCGCCTCGGCCTCTTTCGACAAGGCATCGCCGATGCCCGCCCAGAGCAGCTGCTCCGGCGAGTCCGCGATAACCGCCGTGTTGATGAACGTGTGTGCGGCCAAACGCGGGTAATAGTAGTCGCGGAACGAGCCGTCCGCGTTGTACATGACCGAGATGGCCGTCACAGAGGCGCAGTTGCTGCCTACGGTCGGGAACGTGAACAGTGGCTTATCGAGCTCGTTCGCGACGTATTTCGCCGTGTCGCAGGCGCGGCCGCCGCCCATGCCGAACACCATATCGGCCTGTTGCACGAGTGGATTAGCCTTTAGCGCGTCGCCGTGCTCATACGTCGAGTCACCGCCATACGGCAGATAGGCCAACACCTCGACCGCCGAGCCCGCCAGCGCCTTATCCAGATATGGACGCGCCTTGCGCATGGCCGTTTCGCCACCAATGACGACGGCCGTTTTGCCAAAGGGTTTGGCGAACTCGGGCACGGCCTCATAGCAATCGGCACCGACGGAATAATTGGGCAGGGCGACATTGTAGTAACTCATAGCGTAGCGCATCCTTTCTTTGTGTGTCTGACTGTAGCGTGTGGTCAGACGTTTTGCTGTTTGATGTCTCCCAGTTTACAACTTTACATGTTTTTGTCAACCCACCTGTGTGCGCCGCTGACAAGATTTCTGCCACGAAAGTGGTAGCGGCAGCTCACGGCCTATATTAGAAAAGATTTTCTGTTTCCAATGCTATGCCACGACGCAAAATTTATTTTTTGCAATTTATGTCTTCCCTCAAAGTACTTTACCTAACAGCACATCGGTGTTTTTGTAAAATATTTCACTCATAGTGTTGACAAGCCACCAGAGATTTTATATAATGGGCACCAACAAATGACAAAACAGTGTTGATTGGGAAGAGTACCAACGCGTCCCGCGCTGCAGAGAGTCCACCAGCTGGTGTGAGGTGGATGCGCGTACCGTTGCGAAAATCACCCAGGAACTGCCTGCTGAACCCGCTACCGGCGTCAGTAAGTCAGGCCGGCCGACAGCCGTTACCCTGTCCGGCATTACAAGCTGCCCAGAACGTTCTGGCAGCCGAGATGTACGCAGAGTGGCCAGCGCACGCTGGCAAGAAGAGTGGTACCGCAGAGTCTACAGGACTTTGTCTCTTACAGCAGAGGCAAAGTCCTTTTTCATTGCCTGGAGCCAACAATGTTTTGTTATCTGTTACAGGATCCTACGCCATTATCTTTTATTCACCGCGCATTCATAGGAGGAATGTAACATGATGAACCTCGTCACCAAAGTCAGCGGCCTCGTCGGCAAATATCTCACCTTGCTCGTCTTCGCCGCCATCATCAGCGCCTATTTCGCCCCGTCGGCCTACACCTGGGCCACGCAGAATACCGTCCTGCTGCTTGGCGTCGTCATGTTCGGCATGGGCATGACCCTGCACGCCAGTGACTTCCAGCTCGTGCTGCAGCGGCCACGTGAAGTCTTCATTGGCACGCTCTGCCACTACACGATTATGCCGGTTGTCGCCTACGCGCTCGTCATGCTTTTTGACCTCACGCCAGAGCTGGCCGTTGGCATGGTGCTGCTCGGCTCCTGCCCCAGTGGCACGGCCTCGAACGTGATGAGCTTCCTCGCAAAGGGTGATGTGCCGCTGGCTGTCTCCATCACGACGGTCTCCACGCTGCTCGCACCTATTATGATGCCGTTCCTCGTCTGGGCGCTCGCCGGCCAGTGGGTCACGGTCTCGTTCTTCGCCATGGCCATGACGGTGCTCAAAGTCATCCTCGTGCCGCTGGCCCTCGGCCTGCTCGCCCATCGCCTGCTTGGTGAGAAATACCTCGCGCAGTGCCAGAAAGTGCTCGTGCTCGTCTCCGCCTTTGCCGTGCTCTCCATCCTCGGCGGTGTCGTCGCCGTCAACGGTCAGCGCATCCTCGAAATCGGCTTGTTCATGGTCGCCCTCGTCCTGCTGCACAACCTGTTCGGCTTCGCGCTCGGCTACTTCGCCACGGGCCGTCTCGGCTTTGGCAAGCGCCAGCAGCACTCCGTGACGCTCGAGGTCGGCATGCAGAACGACGCGCTCGCCGTCTCCGTGGCCTCTGTCTACTTCGTGCCCGAGGTCGCCATCCCGGCCGCCGTCGGTGCCGCTGTGCATCAGGTCACCGGCTCGCTGCTGGCCAGCGTCTTTGCCCATCGCATGGACGCCTATGAAGCCCGCCAGGCCGCTGGTGGTACGGACGAAGCCGCGCTGCAGACAGCTGCCAACAACTAAAAACTTCTATATAATATGACAGCAAAAAGCCGATGCCCCCAGTCAGGGCACCGGCTTTTATTAATTGTAGGAAAAAATCAACCAACGAGCTCATAGCCCGCGTCTTTGATGACACTGGCGAACTCGTCCTGCGGGATGTCGCGCGTGGCCGCCACGGCGGCCGTGCCCTGCTCGAGGTTGACGTCTACGCTGGTGACGCCGGCCATCTGGCTCAGCGCATCGTGCACATGCTTCTGGCAATGGGCACACATCATACCTTCGATTTTTAACGTAGTCTGCATCGTGTTTGCCTCCTCTGCCGCCTGCGGCGTACCTGCTGCAAGCGTTTCGTCTGTGGAAATAGCGGCTGTATCGGCAGCAGGTGACTCCCTGCGTGCGGTCTGGAAAAAGTTGAGGCGCAAGGCGTTCAGCACGACGGTGACGCTCGACAGACTCATGGCCGCCGCGCCAATCATCGGCGAGAGCTTCAGGCCAAAGGCCGGGTAGAGCGCGCCCGCCGCCAGCGGAATGCAGATGACATTGTAGAAAAACGCCCAGAAGAGGTTTTCGCGAATGTTCCGCATCACGGCCCGCGAAAGGCGGATAGCGTCGACGGCATCCAGCAAATCGCTGCGCACCAGCACGGCGTCCGCGCTCTCGATGGCCACATCCGTACCCGCACCGATGGCCATGCCGAGGTCGGCCTGTGCGAGCGCCGGCGCATCGTTGATGCCGTCGCCAATCATGGCTACGCGGTGCCCCTGCGCCTGCAGGTCGGCAACATGCCGTGCCTTGTCAGCGGGCAGCACGCCCGCGATGACCTGCGGGATGCCGAGCTGGCGGCGCATGGCCTCCGCCGTGCGTGCGTTGTCGCCCGTGAGCATGACCACGTTGATACCCAGTTGCTGGAACTGTGCGATAGCCGCACGGCTCGTGGCCTTCGCCTGGTCTGCGGCACCGATAATACCGATGACGGCGTTATCGCGTGCAAAGAGCAACGGCGTCGCGCCGGCGTCGGCCAGTGCGTCCAGCTGCGCCTGATAGGGCGCAACGTCCATCCCCTGCGCCGCGATAAAGTCGGCGTTACCGCCGTAATAGGTACGGCCGTCTGCCGCGGCCTGCACACCTCGCCCAAACACAGCCTGAAAGCCCTGCATGGCCAGTGGCGCCACGCCCTGCGCGGCCGCATAGCTCATGACGGCCTCGGCGAGGGGGTGCTCACTGCCCTGCTCGAGCCCGGCCGCGATAGCGACGAGTTCCTGCTCGCTCACGCCCACGGCCTGCACGGCTGTGACGGCTGGACGCCCCTCCGTGATGGTGCCCGTCTTGTCCATGACGACGGTGTCGATTTTGCCCGCCGTCTCCAGCGCAGTGCCCGACTTGATGAGGATGCCGTGCTCCGCGCCCTTGCCCGTGCCGACCATGATGGCCACCGGCGTCGCGAGCCCGAGCGCACAGGGGCAGGAAATCACAAGAATCGAAATCGCGATAGAAAAGGCGAACTCCACCGTCGCCCCGCTCGCGAGCCAAAGCCCGCCCACGACGACGGCGATACCGATGACCGCCGGCACGAAGATACCCGCAATTTTATCGGCGAGGCGCGCAATCGGCGCCTTGGACGCGCTCGCCTCGTCGACGAGACGGATAATCTGGCTGATGGTTGTATCCTCGCCCACGCGCTGGGCGCGCACGTGGATAGCGCCCTGCTTGTTGATGGTCGCGGCCGTCACGCGGTCGCCCGCCTGCTTCGCCACCGGCAGTGACTCGCCGGTGATAGCCGACTCGTCGATACTCGTCTGGCCGCTCATGACCTCGCCATCCGCCGGTATGCGCTCGCCCGGCCGCACGACGATTTCGTCGCCCACGACGAGCTCCGCGATGGGCACGACTTGCTCGCGTCCCGCGCGCACGACCGTGGCCTGCTGCGGCGCGAGCGCCATGAGTTTCTCCAGCGCTTTGCTCGTCTCGCCCTTCGCGCGCGCCTCGAGGTACTTGCCCACGGTGATGAGCGTCACAATCATGCCCGCGGACTCGAAATAGAGGTTCGTGCTGTACTCCGTGACCAGCGCCATATCGCCGTGGCCGAAGCCCCAACTCATGCGGAAAATGGCAAAAGCACCGAACAGCGCCGAGGCCATGGAGCCCATGCCCACGAGGCTATCCATATTCGGTGCGCCCTGCGCGAGCGTGCGGAAACCATTTATATAGTATTTGCGGTTCAGGTACATGATGGGCAGCACGAGCAGGAACTGCGCAAACGCGAACGTAATGGCATTCTCCGGCCCGTGAAAAATATCGAGGAACCACTGCGGATACGTCACGCCCAGATAGACGTTGAACATATGGTGCATGGCGATAAACATGAGCGGCACGAGGAACACGCTGGACCAGATGAGCCGCTGGCGCATGTCGTGGATGCTCTTTTGCACGACCGACTGCCCCTCTGCAGGTGCCTGGACCGCGCCTGCCGCCTGTCCCGGCAGTGAAGCGCCATAACCTGCCTTCTCCACGGCCGCAATGATGGCCGCCGGACTCGTCTGCGCCGCATCGTACTGCAGCTGCATACTGTTCGTGAGCAGGTTCACATTCACATCCTGCGTACCCGCGACCTGGCTCACGGCCTTTTGCACGCGCGCCGAGCAGGCCGAGCACGTCATGCCGGTGATGGTAAATTTTGCTTTCTGCATTTCACCCCTCCGTTCTCTCTATTATGATAATCTATATCAATTAAATGTCAAGTGACTTAGGCACTAAAGAGACATACAGGTAAAATGGTCAGGCAAGCTAATTCATGATGTTTTTTCTTGACACTAGACCACTTATGAATTAACGTAAATGGTGTTTCTACTATAGATAAAAGGAGCGTTTTTATGCAGCGTTTTGATCCGCGCATTTATCTGTTTGCCTGTGGGCATTTCTCGGTGGACTGGGCGCAGAGTGCCATCCCGGCCCTGCTGCCGTATTTTATCTCCGTCTGCCACCTCAGCTACCAGGATGCCGGCACCTTGATTTTTGCCAATATCCTGCTGGCCTCCATTTTCCAGCCCATCTTCGGCTACTACGCCGACAAGGTCTCGAAACCCTGGATTGCCCCACTCGGCCCCATCGTGAGTGGCCTGAGCATCGCGGCTATCCCCTTTACGGACAATTTCTGGCTCATCTTCCTCTGCTCGATGTTCAGTGGGCTCGGCTCCTCGCTCTACCACCCCGAGGCCGCGCGCATGGTCAACGGCCTCGCAGGCGAGCAGAAGGGCCGCGCACTCGGCACGTTCTCCGTCGGCGGCAACGCCGGTTTCGCCGTGGGGCCGATGGTCGCCGGCTTCTGCGCCTATGTCTTTGATATACACGGCCTGCTCATCTACGCCCTGTTCAACCTCACCGTGGCGCTGCTGCTCTACCACCAGCTGCCACGCATCCAGGCCGACATCCGCCACGAGCAGGTCGTCGCGGCCCAGACGCATCCGCAACGCGTGCTGCGCAACGACTGGCGTGCCTTTGGCAAACTCTCGCTCATCATCCTCGGTCGCTCGGTAGGCTTTGCGACCTGCAACGCCTTTATACCACTATACTGGATTAACGTGCTGCATACGACGCCGGAGCAGGGCAGCTTCGCCTTGACCGTGCTCTTTACCATGGGCGCCTTCATCACATATTTCGGTGGCCTCATCTCCGACCGCCTCGGCTTCGTGCGCGTCATCCGCATTTCGTTCACGCTCATGATTCCCGCCATGTTCCTGCTAGCGAACAGCACGAACTATTTCCTCTCTATGTTTGCCCTGCTCCCCGTGGCGCTGTCGCTCTTTACGCCCTACAGCCCCATCGTTGTGCTCGGACAGACGTATCTCGGCAAAAACATCGCGTTCGCCTCCGGCGTCACCATGGGCCTCGCCACGACGCTCGGCGGCCTGTTCTCGCCCCTCGTTGGCCGCGCCGCCGATATCTGTGGCATCCCCACGGCGCTGCAGTCGCTCTGGGTCATCGCCATCATCGCGGCCGTCGCCGCCTTTGCCCTGCCGCAGCCACAAGAAAACGAAAAAGCATAACCTGCCACAAAAAAGACGTACCAGCCACACACGTTGTGCTGCTGGTACGTCCTTTCTTCGTAAAAAGCTATATCTGCAAAAATAACCTTGCGACAAACACTGGAAACAACACCCACTGCTCAATGATGCATCCGCTCATGCACCGGTGGAGGCGGCTGATGCCCCGCTTCATGTACATAGTGATGTGAACTGCCGCGGATGGTGCCCTCGATGATTTCGCCGAGGATGTGTCCCCAGTCCACGCCGCCGCTGCTGTCACGGCTTTTGCGCGGGTGCGCCTTGGCGTCGGCCCGCTGCAGGGCCTGCCACATCTCATCGTCCGTCTTGTCCGAGGCGTCCCAGGCGAGCTTCAGCTCGTCGTAGGACTGTTGCCAGCGCTGCTGGTCGTAGTAAATGAGCCCGCGGTAGTAATGGCTGCGCCAGATGGGGTAAATACTGTTGTCGTGCGGTGTCTCCTGCGCCGCCGCGAAATCTTCCAATGCCGGCGTATCCGAACGCAGCTCGTAGTAGGCGCGCCCGCGCAGGTAGTAGGCATAGGCGAGCGGGCTGTCCGTGACATTTTTATCGCTGATAACCTGACTGAGCTCGCGCACGGCCGCCTTGTGCTCACCGCGCTGAATGAATGTCACGCACTGGTCAAAAATCTGGCCGAGCGTGTACTGGCTGTCCAGCTGCGTGCCGATGCTCGTCTTGTCCTGCCCCTCGGCCTTTTGGTATTTTTCCAGCAGTTCCTCATTCTGCTTCTTGAGCGCATCGCGCTCTTTTTGCAATTTCTCGATTTCATCCTTGCGCGCGAGCATGGCCTTGAGGTCGAGATTGTCCGTGTCGATCTCTGCCGTCAATGTCACGCTATAGCGCCAGACCGTGCCGTCGAGCTGCGGCGTCGCCGTCTCCTGCGTCACTTTGAGCACCGTACCCGAGATGGTGCGCACCTCGTCCTCGGTAAGCTCCATGTTCTGCGTTTTCGAATAGCTCTCCACATAGACGCCCGCCCGCTCCGTCGCGATGCGCAGCGCCTCCTGGCGCGCCGCCTCTTTGGCGATTTTCGGCGAGTCGTTCTCGCCCATGATATACGTGCCCGTGGCCGTGATTGTCTGCGGGGCCGCCCCGGCCACCGCGCCCATGAGCAAGCACAAACCGAGGCAGAACCACTGCACCATGCGCCGTGCGCACGCACTGACTCCCTGCTGCCGCAACGCCGCCACCTTCTTTCCGTTCCAGCAGCTGAGCCGTCAGACACCGCGCTTTCCCCTGCATACCCTGGCGCTGTCTTATCTTCAGCTCATCGCTGTACATAACCATTACTATAGAGACTATCGTCACTTTATACGGTCATCTTAACCCGCCCGCGATAGGGCGGGCTTGGATAGCGTTAAAAATCTCATTAGTTCGTTGACACAGTCAATAGAGAATCTTATTCCGGCTGCTCAGGTCAGAAAAATAATTTTAAAAAAGTGTTGACAGACCGGCAGTGTTTCGCTATAATAATTTTTGTCAGTTGCGAGAGCAACGGCAGACAACAGAACATGCTGATTTAGCTCAGTTGGTAGAGCAGCTCATTCGTAATGAGCAGGTCGTAGGTTCGAATCCTATAATCAGCTCCATTTGCAAACGAAAGCTTCCGTGTAGCGGGAGCTTTTTTTATTGTGCCTGCCTGCTTTTCCTGCGCGAGCACGCACTACGGCAAATACATCCATCTACGTATTGTAAATGTGTAAAGATTGTTTTATAATAAAAAGGATTTTTGTTCTTATATTTACGAGGCACCGGTGCTGGTAAGGCCATTGCCTCTATAGAAACGAGAGATGTACTTATGAATGAACACAGCAACATGAAACGCGGGCTGAAGAACCGGCATCTGCAGATGATTGCGCTCGGCGGCGCTATCGGCACGGGCCTATTCTACGGCTCCGCCTCCACGATTGCGCTCGCCGGGCCGGGCGTGATTTTATCCTACCTGCTCGGCGGCATCGTGATTTTCTTTATCATGCGCATGCTCGGCGAAATGGCCGTCGACGAGCCGGTCTCCGGCTCATTCAGCCACTATGCCACGAAATACTGGGGTCGCTTCGCCGGCTTTGTCTCTGGCTGGAACTACTGGTTCAACTACGTGCTCGTCTCCATGGCCGAGCTCACAGCCGTCGGCATCTACGTCCACTACTGGCTGCCCGACGTGCCGCAGTGGCTCTCGGCGCTCGTCTGCCTCGTCGTCATCACGGCCGTCAATCTCATCAACGTGCGCGCCTACGGTGAGTTCGAGTTCTGGATGGCGCTCATCAAAATCACGGCTATCGTGCTCATGATTGTGCTCGGCCTCTACCTGCTCGGTGTTGCGCCGCAGCCGTTCCCGGAGAATTGCAGCAATCTCTGGGCCAACGGTGGCTTCCTGCCCAACGGCTGGTGGGGCCTGGGCCTCGCGACGGCCGTCGTCATGTTCTCTTTCGGTGGCATTGAGCTCATCGGCATCACGGCCGGCGAGGCCGAGGACCCGGACCGCACCATCCCGCGGGCCATCAACCAGGTCATCTGGCGTATCCTCATTTTCTACGTGGGCACGATGATCGTGCTCATGGCCCTCTGGCCATGGAACCAAGTCGGTATGGAGGCCAGTCCGTTCGTACAGATTTTTGACAATGTCGGCATCCCGGCCGCCGCACACATCCTGAACTTCGTCGTGCTCACGGCCGCCATCTCTGTCTACAACTCGGCCATCTACAGCAACAGCCGCATGCTCTACGGCCTCGCGCAAAAGGGCGAGGCGCCGCGCATCTTCACGGCGCTCTCCGTGCGCGGCGTGCCCATCATCGGCATCCTCGTGTCCTCGGGCTGCACGCTCGTCGTCGTGGCGCTGAACTACTTCCTCGAGGGCCATGTCTTCATGTACCTAATGACCATCGCCACCTGCGCGGCCGTCATCAGCTGGGTCGTCATCTGCATCACACATCTGAAATTCCGCCAGCGCTGCGCCGCGGAGCATAAAGAGACGAAATTCCAGGCGCTGCTCTATCCCGCCGCGAACTATCTCTGCCTCGCGTTCCTCGCGGGCGTTATTTTCTTCATGGCACAGATTCCCGACATGCAGCTGGCTGTCATCTTCCTGCCGCTCTGGCTCATCGCGCTGACCATCGGCTACCAGATTTACAAGAAAAAGCAGCCGCAGGACTAACCTGCTTCACCAGCCAACGCTCCGCAGCCGCGGGGCGTTTTTTTCTGTGGCGGCGCTAAATCTGGCGAAATCACCCGCACGCTGGCTGCCGGCGCAAAATATGCTTGAAAAAAATGTGCATATATATGATAATAGGCTGTGAGACTATAGGCGCATACAGCGCTCCGGGGCAACGCTGCTGTAGACAGTGCTGTCTATCATAGAAAGGAAAATCAACATTATGTCAGGCAATCATACAAGCCAATACCAGTGCAGCTTCTGCAAGCGCATCATCGACGTGCACGACCAGTACGACATGCCGATTTACGACCCGCAGACGGGCTTTGCCATCTGCAAGAACTGCATCCGTGAAGTCAACCATTTTCTCGACCAGCACGAGGCTGAGGGTGCGAAGGCCCAGCATTCGGACTTCGCGAGCCAGCTCGACGAAATTCTCGAGAAAAACAAACCGCATATCATCAAGGACTACCTCGACCAGTACATCGTCAACCAGGACCGCGCGAAAAAGGTGCTGGCCGTGGCCGTCTACAACCACTACAAGCGCATGAAATACGGCTACGAGAACGAGGACGGCACGGAAATCGAGAAGTCGAACGTCATCATGCTTGGCCCGTCCGGTTGCGGCAAGACGGCCCTGCTCTCGCACCTCTCGAAGCTCCTCGACATCCCGTTCGCCGTCACGGACGCCTCCAGCCTCACCGAGGCCGGCTTCGTCGGCGCTGACGTCGAGGTGGCCGTACGCAACCTCTACTATGCAGCCGACAAAGACATCGAGCGCGCCGAGCACGGCATCATCTACCTCGACGAGTTCGATAAAATCGCCCGCAAATCCGGCGCGAACAACTCCATCACGGCCGACCCCGGCCACGAGGGCGTACAGCAGGCCCTGCTGAAGATGCTCGAGGGCTCCGTCGTCGAGTTCACCTCGCGCGGCCAGCGCAAGCACCCCGAGGCGCCGACCATCAAGGTCGACACGACGAATATCCTCTTTATCGTCGGCGGTGCATTCGTGGGCATTGACGAAATCATCGGCAAGCGCCTGCAGAAAAACGGCTCCTCCATCGGCTTCGGCGCCGAGGTCGAGCGCAAGGACGAAAAGCCGAAATACGACGAGCTCATCCATCAGGTGCGCCCCGAGGACCTCATGCAGTACGGCATCATCCCCGAGATTATCGGGCGCCTGCCCATCATCTGCACGCTGGAGACGCTGGACGAGGACGCACTGCTGCGCATCCTCACCGAGCCGAAAAACGCGCCCGTCAAGCAGTACGAGAAGCTGCTCGCCATGGATAACGTCAAGCTGCAGTTCGAGGAGGGCGCGTTGCGTGCCGTGGCCCGTAAGGCCATCGAGCGCAAGACCGGCGCCCGCAGCCTCAAGGGCATCATCGAGGACGTCATGCTCGACATCATGTTCGACATCCCGAAATCGAAAGAGCCGCGCACGGTCATCATCAAGCCCGAGTGCATCACCGAAGGTGCAAAGCCGGAGGTCGTGCACCGCGACGCCGAATAAAACCTACTAGTATAAAAAAAGAACCACTTACGTGGTTCTTTTTTTATACCCTGTCACCCATAGCCGTCAGCACGGGGAAGGCGCCGAGATTTTTCAGCCAGATGCAGCGCCGGGCTACAGCTGCGATAGCGTCCTCACGGATGCGCTCACGCCCGGGCTCACACTCCAGGTCGAAGAAGAAAATATATTCGCCGAGCTCCGTACGCGCGGGGCGCGACTCGATGCGTGTCATATTCACGTTACGTTTAGCAAACTCGGCCAGTACCTCGCAGAGCGCGCCGGCTTTCTGTCCCGCAATCTGACAGATGATGAGCTCGCGGTCGGGCGGTTCACTGCTGCGGTGGAGCGGCTGGGGCTGACGCAGGCGCAGCTGGTAAAAGCGTGTGCTGTTCGCCATGTTATCCTGCACATCACTCGCGAGCACGTGCAGTCCGTTCAGCGCGCCGCCGCGCTCCGTGCAGATGGCCGCCGCCCCGTCCGTGGCCGGCAGTTCGCCCACTATTTCCGCTGCCCTGGCCGTGCTTGCCACCTTGATAACCTCCGCCTCGGGGTAGCGCGTCTCGAGGAACGCCCGACACTGCGCAATCGGCTGTGGGTGCGAGTAGATACGCCGCACCTGCTGTGGCTGACACTTCGCCATGAGCAGGTTGTGCACGGGCCAGATGAGCTCACGCTCCACGGCGAGCGTCGTACTGCGCGCCAGCTCGTCCAGCGTCACGTTGATGGCCCCTTCCAGTGAATTCTCCACCGGCACGAGCGCCTCGCCAACCTCGTGCTCCATGACGCCCTGCAGCACATCGTAGATATCCGGATAGATGACGAGCCGCCGCGGTTCCGGCAGCTGCCGGTTCAGATACAGCGCCGCCGCCTCGCTGTGCGTGCCCGCCGGCCCCAGAATGCCCATCGTCGTTGCCACACGCGACAGCCCCTTTCCTGTACATTGTATAAAATAAACGTGCTATGATGTAGAGCAATCATAACACGTTTGAGCTATTTATGCAACTTTTATTCACAGAGTGTAACTCACTCCACTTTGAACGAAGCCAGACCGGGGAACAAATCGCCGATGGCCGACGTGAGTTCCTCCTTCGGCTGCAGCACGTCGAGCACCGGCTTCATGGTCTCACGGAATTTCGCATCGTCCTGCATGAGCACGAGAATGGCACTCGTATTCACGGCATCGTCGAGCGCCGTGTGCTGGCTGCCCACGAAGTTGTGGTCGATGGCCCCGAGCGCGTATTTCAGCGCCAGGCTGTGGTGCAGGCCGAGCCGGTCGTCAAAGGCCTGCTGCAGGTCCACCCAACGCGTATCAAGCCAGCTCGTATCGAAGTCCGGCAGCTTGTACTCGCACTCGCGTTTCAGCTGCTTGATGTCCGACATGCTCCACGAGTAAATCTTCGTTTCCTCGTCGCCCACCCAGTCGAGAAAACGCTGGAAACTCTCCACATACTCCGGCTGGCCGTCGACCATCGCCTGCGTGATATGCGTAAGCTCCGTGATATGCTTGCGGATGGGACCGTACTGCGGATGCACGTAGCAACGGAACTGTGACTCCTGCTCATAGTGCTCATCCAGCCGCACGGCGCCGATCTCGATGACCTCCTCCCGCAGCTGCTGACGCACCTCCCGGTAGTCACGCCCCACGGGATTCATTTCCAAATCAACCACTATATGCTTCATGTAGCCACCCTGTCCTTGCCGACACCGCACCAGTACAACGGTGTCCCTCACATCTGTCGTAAATCAGCCAGCCGCAAATCACTCACATGCTCGACAATGCGGTCCGCCTGCGAGAGGTCCTGCTGTCCACTGTGCGGGTTGCGGTAGCCGATGCACAGCATACCCGCGCGCTTGGCTGCGAGCACACCGTTCTGCGTATCCTCGAGCACCACGCAGTCGGCGGGTGCCTGAGCGAGGTTGCTGGCCGTGCGCAGGTAAATTTCGGGGTCCGGTTTGCTCGCAGGCAGGTCGCCGCCCGAGATGACCGATTCGAAACATCCTGCGAGGCCGAAACGCTTAATCACAATCTGTATGACCCGCCTATTCGACGACGTCGCCAGCCCCAGCGGCACGCCCGCCGCGTGCAACGTATGGATGAGCTCCACCGAGCCCGCCACCGGCGCGATGTCACCGCGCTCCAGCACCTCGAGATAATGCGCGTGCTTGAACGCCGTCACGTCCGCCACGCTGATATCCGTGCGCTGGGCATCCCGCAACACATCGGTAAAAAAAGCCTGACTCGTGCGCCCCATGTAGCGCACGAGGTCCTCGGTCGCAAAATGCAGGCCGAAATGCGCCAGCGTATCCAGTTTTACACGCGAATGAATCGGCTCACTGTCGATAATCACGCCATCCATATCAAAGATAAAAGCCTGCATTATGCACGTCCCTTGTCTCGTTCCAGCCTGTGTACTTTATTTACGGTCGTCGATGAGCAGCTGCGCAAAGTCAGCCTCTGCCATGGGCTTGGCGAAATAATAGCCCTGAATCTGCTCACAGCCGATCTTGTCCAGGAAATCAATCTGCGGTTTCGTCTCGACGCCCTCGACGACAATCTCCATGCCCAGCAGCCGGGCCATATGCACGACCTGCTCCATGATGACGCTGGCACGGCCATCCTTTTCGATATCCGACACAAAGCCCATGTCGATTTTCAGGATATCGACGGGCAGGTTTTTCAGCATGTTCAGCGACGAATAGCCGCTGCCGAAGTCGTCCATGAGGATTTTGAACCCATGCGCCTGGAACTCCTGAATGGCACTGCACAGCTGCTGCGGGTTCTCCGTGTAGGCCGTCTCCGTGACCTCCAGCTTGAGCATCCAGGGCTCGAGCTCGTATTTCTCGATGAGGCTCAGCATGTAGGCAAGCAGGCCCTCATTGTAAAAATTGAGCCGCGAGACATTGGCCGAGATGGGCACGACCGTGCCAAACTCATCGAGCTGACGGCGCAGGTTGCGGCAGGCCTCCTCCCAGACGAAACGGTCGAGCCGCACGATAAAGCCGTTGCGCTCAAACAGCGGGATAAATTTGCCCGGCGACACGAGGCCACTCGTTGGGTGCTGCCAGCGCACGAGCGCCTCCGCACTCACAACGTGACCCGTATGCAGATTATAGACCGGCTGCAGGAAAATGCGGAACTGATGGTCCTGCAGGCCGAACTCCATATCGCGCACGAGCATCTGCTCCTCCAGCATCTGCTCGCGCATGCTCTTGTCGTAGTAACTGTAGCGGCGGATGTAGCTGCCGCGCACGCGCTCCAGCGCCATGCGGGCCCGGTCGCACATCTGGTCCACGGGCAGGAACTGATCCTCGACCGGATAGACACCCGCGTAGAACAGGATGTTGTGGCTGATGCCCAGCGACTGCACAGCGCCGTCCAGCCCCGCGATGAACTGGTCCATGTCCAGCTGGTCAGCTGGCAGGCAGATGGCGAAATGGTCGGCCTCCAGACGGCCCACGATGCCGGTCCCGCCCGCAACGGCCTTGAAATAGTAGCCGGCCGTCTTGAGCACGATATTGCCCGTCTCCATGCGGAACAGGTCGTTGACCACTTTAAAGCAGCTCACATCGAGATAAATGATGTCGTACTGCTCCTCCATGTGCTCCTGCATGAGCCGCGCCGCATGCCGGTAGAACGACTCACGGTTGTAGAGATCCGTGAGCTGGTCGCGCTCCACGGAGCGGTTCACCTGCATGAGCTGGCGGTCGCTCGCCGCCTGCTCCAGCTTGCGCCACTCGTTCTCGAGGCGCGCCATGACGTTGCGCACACGGTAGCGCACGACCGTGGGATTGTACGGCTTCGTGATGAAGTCCGCTGCGCCCATCTCCATGGCCCGCACTTCGCTGTCACTGTCACTGTGTCCTGTCATCACGATGACGGGGATACTCGCCGTGCGCTCGTCCTTTTTCATCATCGCCAGCAGCGCGTAGCCATCCATGACCGGCATCACGAGGTCCGCCAGCACAATCTGCACAGACTCCTGGCAGACAATCTCCCAGGCCTCCTGGCCGTTCGCGGCCATGCGAATCGCGTACTCCTCCTGGAAAAACTGCGACAGGATGACCCGGTTCGTCTCCACATCATCCACGATGAGCATCACGGGTTGTTCAGCCACAGGCTCACCTTCTCTCATCCTTAATCACCTGCAAACGTAATCATGCAAAAGTTAACTAACTACTATTATAAAGCGTGGCGCGGTATAAAGCAATGAGAAACGCGAAAAGGCCCTGCCCGAAGGCAAGACCTTTTTGCGAAGCTTTATGTAAATTTCTGGAAGGTACGCATGGCGTACCCTGCTTTCAGAATCCCGCCTGGAAAACGAGATTCATGAGGAAAAGAAAGCCGAGCCCAAACCCCAGTGCGTGGACTTCACGTACCTGCCCGTTGAGGACTTTCAGCAGGGGATATGCTGTAAAGCCGAAAGCGAGGCCCGTGGAAATGCTGCCCGTCAAAGGAATCAGCACGACAATCAGGAAGGCGGGGAACCATTCCGAGAAATCATTGAATTCCACGTACTGGAGCTGCTGCATCATCATCGCGCCGGTGATGATGATAACCGGCGCAATGGCAGCCTGGGGTACATAAGAGAGTAAAGGGATAAAGAAAAGGGAAAGGGCGAACAGCACGCCGGCCGTGAGAGCCATGAGGCCCGTGCGGCCGCCGCTCGCGATGCCGGCCGCGCTTTCTGCGGCTGCCACCGTCGGGCTGGTGCCCAGGAGACTCGAGAACATGGTCGTAAAGGCCGAGCCCTCGAAGGTCTTTTTGAATTTAGCCTGATCCGGCAGGATGCCCTCCAACAGGCCCATGGTCTCAAAAATCATAATCATGGACATGGAGAACACCGCGAGCAGGAACGGGATGCTCAAAAGATGGGAGAAATCTGCCTGGCAGAGAATCTGCGGATAGGCAGCGAGATTGCTGAGGTTGAGGTCGATGGCCGCGCCGTCGTGCACGCCAAACACGGCGCCCACAATGCTCGTGATGATAATCGCGACGAAGAAGCTGCCCGTCACACCGCGCAGGTAAAGCGCGAGGCTCAAAATGAGCCCGAAGAGGGCGAGGAGCGTCACAGGACTGGCCAGGTTGCCGAGCTCGATAATCGAGTTCGTGCCCGCTTTGATGAGCTGGGCTTTCTCGAGGCCAATCTCCACGAGGAAGAGGCCGATACCGGCGGTGATAGCGCATTTCAGCGAGCCCGGCACCGCCTGCGAGAGCCGCAGGCCCCATTTCGTGCAAGCCACGAAGGCAAAAATCACGCCCGAGACCAGCGAGATGGCGATAGCCTCCTGCCAGCGCAGGCCCATGCCAACACAGACCGTATAGGTAAAGAACGCGTTGATGCCCATGCCCGGTGTCAGCACGATGGGTGCGTCCGCCACAAAGGCCATGATGAAGCAGCCAATAACGGAGGAGAAAATCGTCGCAAAGACGGAGAGCTCGGCAGGCAGGCCTGCATCCGCGAGAATGAGCGGATTGACGATGATGATGTAGGAAATAGCGAAAAACGCCGTGATGCCCGCAAGCACCTCGCGCTGTAAAAGCTGGCGGTTCGCGAACGCACCTTCAAACACCGTCTGCAATTTCGACATACTGCCGCACTCCTTTCCTCCCGGCTGTATCGGTTAACGCCGTTCTTGTTTACAATCATAGTGTACTATTTCCTTTCGACAAAAAAAAGGACACCTGACTTAGAAGATGTCCTTTTTGTAAAAAATTTTACTATAGTCCTATTTTTCTTGCCCCACAAAATGCGCTATAATAGAAGGTATGAGGAAAACCGTGCAAGGGGGAGGCCATAGCTCTGTCATGAAACTGGATTACAACCTGGATAAAATGCCCGAGGAAATCGCCAAGCACACGACGCACCGGGTGTTTCTGCCTGGCAGTGCCGTCGTGAGCAAGGGCGGCGCTGCCGACCGCGTCTACATCATCCTCAAGGGCAACGTGCGCGTGAGCAACGAGTTCATTTCCGGCCAGCGCTACACCTTCGCCTCCATGGGCACGCTCGAGCTCATCGGCGACCTCGAGGTACTCGCCGACCAGCCCGTCTACTCCGCCACCTGCGAGGCCACGGTCAGCTGCGAATGCATCGGCATGAGCGCGGCCACGTTCCTGCGCTGGATCAGGAGCGACAGCGACTTCGCGTTTGCCGTCTCGCGCCAGCTCGCAGCCAAGATGTACCCCACATCGAACGAGAACGGGCGCATCAAATTCCAGCCGAGCCTCGAGCGCCTGCATGATTACCTGAAAAAACGTCTCGGCGATATCGACACGGACCTCTTTATCCTGCACACGAGCCGCCAGCAGATTGCCGACGACATCGGCACGAGCGTCAAGACCGTCAACCGCGGCGTCGCCAAGCTGAAAGAAGCAGGCCTCATCGGCCTGCTCCACGGCAAAATCACCCTCAACCGCCAGCAGCAGGCAGAAATGCAGCTGCCTTTCGAGGAAGAAGACGAATAATATGAGCCCCGCGCAGCGGGGCTTTTATGTTGTCTCAATACTGATGTGTATAACCGAGCGAAAAACCAATGCCATTATAGCCCGGGTTGCGCGTCCTCATGCCGTTTGACGAATGGTGGAACATATAGCCGAGACTCACGCTGTCGCGCTGGCCCGCATGATAGGTCAGCCGCGGGCCGATACGCCAGAGGAAGCCATAGCTGCGTCCCTTGCCGGGATGGTTGTGATTGTAAAGGAGCAGGCTGCCCGTGCCGTCGAGTGACACATCCCAGCGTTTATTCAGCGCGCGCGTATAGCGCAGCATGTACGCGGGGCCCACGCCCACGGCCGCAGCATCGCGCACCTCTTGGCCGTAATAGTTCTGCACCGTACCGAGCGCCCGCTCCAGCGTCATACCATAACTCATGGTCATGGCATGCACCTGCCGGTACGGTTTGAACACATGCACGTTGTAGAGATCCACATTACGATCCTCGAAAAAGCGCCCGTCGAGATACTCCACCTGCACCTCATACCCGGGCGCCACCTCACCGGCCGCCTGCGCCGTCGGCGCCACCGCCGCGCACACGCCAGCCACCGCGCCCGCCAACGCCAGCCGCGCTATCTTTCCCTGATACTGCCTCACAGGCCACACTTCCCTACTGATAAAATAATTGACTGGAGCAAATAACCTTTTCTATTATTTTACCAGATATTACCTGTGTTTTCCATGAAAAGCTGCCTCTTTAACCGCGAGACACCAGCATGCGGTTGATACGGACGCCGAGGAAGGCGGCAATGCAGCATTTGAAGATATCGCCGGGGATGAAGGGGAGGACGGCGAGGGCGAGGCCCTGCGCCACGCTGATGTGCATGAGCAGGCACATCTGGATGAGGCCGCCCACGTAGGTAATGCCCATACCGGCGATAACGTCAGCGACGACGTAGCGTTTAAAGGAGAACGCGCGGCCCTTGAGCAGGCTGACGACGGGATAGGCAAGCAGCCAAGCCGTGATGTAGCCGCCCGTCGGACCGAACAGCCGCCCGAAGCCCGCCGTGCCGCCCACGAACACGGGCAGGCCTATGGAGCCCATACCGATGTAGATGAGGATAGCCACGAACGTCTGGCGCGGCGTCAGCACAAAGGCCGTGACGCTCAGTGCGAGTGTGAGCGCCGTCACCATCGCCGGCGCGAACGGCAACGGAAAAGAGAGATAGGCCGCCACGCAGCAGAAGGCCACGCAGAGCGCGATTTTCGTCATGACCTGCACGGAGGACACGCGGCGCGGCGCCGCCGTAACAGGGGTAGTGTTTTCCAACATAATGAACCATCCTTTCTGCGGGCAGCCGAAGATAAAAATAATAGCCAAAAAAATAACGTTCCCGCATATATGCCCTATTATAGGCATCATATGCAGGAACGTCAACTAATTTTATTTATACTGTTAACAATGCCCCGCTAAGAAACAGACAACATCCGTGGCTTTATCAAGGTCGTCGAGGTCATAGAGGTGCGCCTGCTGCTCTGTCAGCGTCTCAGGGCGAGGCTTCGCAAAGACAGCGGCCGTGTCGGCGGTCAGCGTGAGCTCGCCGGTGCCGCGCCAGAGCATGAGCTGTGGCGCCGTGCCGTGCGCGCGGCTCTCGATGAGCACAAGGTCCACGTTCTGCAGCAGGTCGGCCACCCCCATGAGGCTCGCACGCTGGTGCGTGCGCTGCTGTACGAAATAACCCTCAGGTGACACGACGGCCACGGCCTGCGCGCCCGCCTCGCGGAAACGCCAGCTGTCCTTGCCACGCTCATCCACATCGTAGCCGTGGCAGTCACCCTTGACGACGCCCACGTGCCAGCCGCGCGCCGCGAGACGCGGCAGCAGTCCCTCGATGAACGTTGTCTTGCCCGTGTTCGACTGCGGCGCCGAAATGGTCACGAGCGGCAGCTCGCGCAGCAGGTTCTGCATGCGGCCGCAGGCCAGGCGGAAATCCGCCGGCGTATTCACGTTGAAAAACGGCACGCGTGAAGGGAACTCTACCATGCCGTGCGGCACAGCCTCGATGATGTCACGCAAACGCCGCGCCTGCCGGTCGAGCGCCGCCTGGCAGGCGGGCTCTAGCGCACGGTGGTACAGCGCCGCCAGGGGCTGCCAGCGCCCCGCCACGACGGGCAGCACGGCCTGCCAGCCCGGCTCCGTCGTCGCCCTTTGCAGCAGGGGCAAGAGCTCTGGGAACGTCATAAACGGCATATCACCGGCCACCGCCAGCGCGTAGTCCGTCGGCATGGCCGCGAGGCCCTGCGCGAGGCCAGAGAGCGGCCCCTGCGCTGCTACCTGATCCGTGATGAGCTCACAACCATACTGGTCCGCCAGCTGTTGCAGCACGGGCGTCACCTGCTCCACGCAGAGATAACGCGCCGCGAAAGGTTGCCGCGCAGCCTTGATGCATAGCCTTTCCAGCATGCCACGCCCGTCGATTTCCAGCCAGCGCTTATCCTGCCCCATGCGCATACTGCGCCCGCCCGCGACGATGAGCAACGAAATATCCTTAAATTCCATCATTTATCCCTCCTATCGGTCCTGCAGCTTCGCCGCGTCAAGGATGGGCCCGTACTTCGGCAGATACCACGAGATACTGCGGATGGCGTTGATGTAGTCCTGCATGGCCTGCTGGTCGATGGCAGGGCCTGCACCGCCCGTGAGGCTTTCGCTCACGAGCGGCACGGTGTCCGCCTTGCCGATGGCCTGCCGCGTGAGCCAAAAACCGTAGTTCACGCCGCATTTGTTGCCGCGCGTAAGGCTCGTGCCGAGCGCTTGGTATTCATAGCCGCGCGGTGCGATGAGCTCGAGAATAGTCGGCACGATGTCAATCTGGCTGCCCGCCGCGTCAGCTGCCAGCGTCCCTTTATGCACGCCCGCGCCCGTCACGATAAACGGCACGCCGTAGCGCTCGTAGGTCACGGGCTGTTTGTCGAGGTGGTAACGATCCGCATGGTCACCCACAATCACGATGAGGCTGTCCGGATACTGCGTCTTGATGGCCTGCACGAAATGCGCGAGCTCGCGGTCTGCGTACCAGTAATGCCCGAGCTCCCGCAGCAGTTCTTCATCCTCCCGCAGCGCCTCGGGCAACGCCGCCTGCACGGCCGCGACGTCAAAGCCCTTCACCGCCACATCCACATCGTAGGGTGAATGGTTGGAGGCATTGAGAATGACATGGAAACTCGGCGTGTCATCCAGCCCCGCGAGCACACGCGCATAGAGGTATTCGTCCTCACAGCCCCAGACGCTACCCGGCACGTCGCCGAAGTCGCCGCGGCTGTAGAAATGCTGGAAGCCCTGCGCCTGCGTAAAGGCGCCGATGCGCTCCCACGTAGCAGGGCCCGCATACCAGAAATTCGTCGTATAGCCAAGCGCCGCCAGCTGCGGCGCGCTCGCCGTCGGGTACGGCGCGGCGAACGACTCCGGCATGGTCGTGAGGTAGAGGTTCGCATCCGCAAGCCCCGTCACGACGCCCGTCACGGCTGAGACCGTACTCGCGCCGTTCGGCAGGAACGTCGGGCAATAGTCCGTGTCCGGTTGTGCGATGAGCGCACGCAGGCCTGTGGCAATAGGGATATCCTGATATTTCTCCAGCAACGGCCAGTTCGCGAGGCTCTCCGAGATGACGAGGAACACATGCCGCGGCGGCTGCGCCGTCGCCGGCCCCTGCGCCGTGCGTTGCAGATACACGGTGAGGTCGTCACTGTCCGCCGCCCGCCCCGCGTGCAGGGCCGCGAGACTGCGGATATCCTCCACGGTGAAGTCGAGCCCGTTGCACGCGAGCATACGCGCGTTGAGCTGGTAGGCGCGGTAGATAGCCTGGGGATTGTCGAGAATGGCCTCGTTGAGGAACTCGTCGCGCGTCACACCCGCGTTTTCCCAGTCCACGGCCGTCTGCCAGCCCAGCGAACCGCCGAAAATGCCCAGCAGCACCACGAGATAGCAACCGCATAGATAAAGGACGCGCCCCGCCCACTGTACGACGAGGGACGGCCGTCCATCAAACCAGATGCGCGCGTGCACGGGCCAGGGGCGTGTGAGCAGCCAGCGCAGGCTGCGCCAGAGCACATAGGCGAGCACCAGTGCACCGAGCAAGCGCACGGGCAGCGCATACTGCTGCACCATGGTCCAGAACAGCGCCTCGAGGTCATCGTGCGCGCCCGTAAAGAGCATTTGGTTGAAATTCGCATGGAACTGCCGGTAGTACGGGAAACTCGCGACAAAGAGCACGGACAGTACGACGAGCAGTACACCGTTCAGCGCCGCATACACACGCTGTTCCCATTTTTCACTGACGTAATGCATGACGAGCCCCGGCAGGAAACTCACGAGCGTGAGGCAGCCCGCACTCTGCATGCTGAGCCGCGTGCCGCGCGACAGCGCCGTCCAGACGTCGCCCAGCCCCGTGCCCGCGCCCCAGTAGTCACTCAGGGCAAAGATGAAAATGACCCGGAAAACAGAAAGGACTGCGAGGTAAAATGCAAATACCTTCAGTCCTTTCACGCTACCCGTATAAAATTTTCTCCAGGTCAGGCAGCCTGGCAGGGTCATGGCAGGATAATCTCCACGCCGAAGGACTCCGCCGCCTCCTGGATATCCTGCGCCGGCAGGGAATCCGTGATGAGGCCCGAGAGCGTATCCAGCGTCGTGTAGTTGTAGTTGCCATCCGTGCTCAGTTTGCGTGCCTCGGCCACGACATAGGCCTTCTTGCTGTGGCGGATGATGGCCGCCTTGTTGATGCCGTCGTCGATGTCATACGTGGAGACGCTGTTCTCCTTGACGTCGACGCCCACGGCACCGACGAATGCGATATCCGGTTTCAGATGCGAGATAAAGTCGAGCGTCATGCCGCCCCAGAAGCCGTCACGGCTCTTGTTGATTTTACCGCCAGCGAACACCACGCGGATGTGCGGGTTGCGCGCGAGCACAACGAGGATGTCAATCATGTTCGTCACAACCGTGATTTCTTCATCCATCTTCACGAGCAGCTCCGCGATGGCGAGGTTGCTCGTCGAGATATCGAGGAACACCATGTCGCGCTGATGAATCAGCTTGACGGCGGCCTGCGCGATGCGCTGCTTGGCCTCGACATCGGTGTTGCGATGCTTGCTGACCTCGATCATATGGCTGTTCTCGCGGATGCGCACCGCACCGCCGTACGTACGTTTCAGCTTGCCGCGCTTCTCCAGCGCACCCAGGTCCTTGCGGATGCAGTCCTCGGTGACCTTGAATTTCTCACTGAGGTCACGCACGCGTACTTTACCATCGTGCTCCAACATCTGCAGAATAATATCCTGTCTCTCTTCCAAAAACATTGCTCAAACACTCCTTGCAGCTAAAGCACAACTATTATTCTATCTTGTTGCTCACCATATTTTACTAGATAGGAAAAAATTTATCAAGTAGTCAGGAAAAAATCTGTTACAAAATAACGAAAAAGGCCTTTCATGATTGAAAAGCCTTTGTGAAACAGTTTTCACTAATTTTCGTTAAATTCGTTTGCTATCGCGCATTTTGTGTTCAACGGAGGAACACGACGCTCGCCGTGTCGAGGAAACCCGTCGCGCCGTTCTCGATGAGTACACGGTTCGCATCAGCCGTCGAAAGCACCGGGCTGCCGCCATCGACGCGGATGGCCTTGACCACGAGCGGGTTGCTGCCCGCGCGTTTCGCCTGGGCCGTCGTCTTCGCGTAGCCAGCCATGCCGTTCTTGACGATGAGGTCATAGTCGAGATTCTTGTAGCCATAGATGGGCTCGCCCGCGGCGTTCTCAATCGTCGGGCTCATGACCGGCGTGAGACCAAGGCCGCGGCAGTCCACGATGAGGCCCGTAAAACCGCCGATGGCGCGTCCGTCCGGCGCGCTGCTGGCCGAGCTTGCGTGACCATAAATCGGGGTCGTCGTCGGCAGCTGGCTCTCGTCCACCTGCGGGCGCTCCGTCACGGGCAGCTGCACGGGCGCCGCCGGCTCCACCGTGGCGACCGGTGCCGGGAACTCCGCCCGCGCCGTCGTCTGCGGCATGACCACGCTCGCCAGCGAACCCGTCACGCCGTAGAGCGGTGCCTGCAGCGTCACCGTGTACGTACCATCATTCAGCTGCTTCTCGCTCACGATGCGCGCACCCTGGATAAAGGCACTGACCTTCATGTTGACCGTATCGTTCGTGACCGCCGCCTGCTCGACCGTCGTCGTGGCGTCAATCTGCACGCCCTTGACCTGCTCGGCCAGCTGGCGGTAGGCATCGACGAGTGCCGCGCGCCGCGCCATGATCCGCGCCTGCGCCGCACTGCGCGCCGTCGCTGGTGCCACGCCCGCGCCCTCGGCCTGAATCGTCGCGCCCTCCCAGTCTACACCGCTGTTCGTGCTCGCGGCCAATGCCGTACCGGCGAGCAGCGCCAGCATGCAGAGCATAGTCACGAACAGCCGCAGCATTTTCCCTGCCTGTTTCATCGTCTACATCTCCCGTCCACAATAAAAAGCGTATGCTTTACCTTTGCTGATTACATCTATATTATCGACTTTACACCCGCAAAAGTAAATTATACGCCTTTAAATTATCGATTAAGGTTTGCGCAGTCAACTAAAGCTTGAAGTACGCAGACTAACAGTAGGCCATGCCTCACCGGCATCGCCTGCCAGCCACGGCACTTCATTCCACAATGCGCTCGCCCGCGAGCCCTTGCAGCTGGCTGAGTGCCGCCGCGTCGACGACGACGTACAGATAGTCCCCCGCCAGCAGCTGCAGGCCGCCCGAGGGCACAAGCTCCTGCGTGCCGCGCCGCACGTTGACGAGCAGGCCTGCGCCCGGCCACTGGATATCCTTGATCTCCGCGCCTGCGAGGATACTGTTCTCGCCCACTGTGACCTCGGCCATGATGCGATGGCTGCGCACACGCTGGCGGATTTTGTCGCGCAGGGCGAGGCTGCGCGCGAGCAGCATGTCATAGACGGGCTGGCCGTCCGTGAGGTCCGCCACGAGATAGGCCGTCATGGAGACGAGGATGAGCGGCAGCATGTGCGCAAATGAGCCCGTCATTTCCATGATGAGGATGGTGCCCGTCACCGGCGACTTCACGACCGCCGCGAAATAAGCCGCCATGCCGAACACGATGCAGTCCACAGTCCAGACCGGGTCCATACAGCCCAGCCCCACGGCCAGCTGCGCGAAAATGGCGCCGCCCACGCTGCCGAGCACAAGCATGGGCAGGAAAATGCCGCCCGGCACCCCCGAACCAAAACAGAGCATGGTAAAGGCGAACTTGCCCACGAGCAGCACGACGAGCATGGCGAGGCCGTAGTCCGTGATAACGAGGCTGTCCACGAGTCGGCTGCCGCCACCAAGCACCTGCGGCAGCACAAAACCTAGCACGCCCGCCGCAAACAGCGGCACCATCGGTTTCTGCCAGTCGCGCAGCGGCGCGTGCGCATAGGCGTCCAGCGAGCGCGTGAGCATGCGGTTGAACGCTAGTCCCAGCACGCCGACGAAAATGCCCAGCGCGATGCAGAGCAGGTACACGTCGCCCGTCTGCACGACGGGGATGTCACCGAGGTGGAACACGGGCTGCATGCCGAAAAACACCTGCGTAACCGTCGTCGCCGTGACGGCCGCCGAGATGGCGCCCATGAGCACGAGCGGTGAGAAATTTTTCGTAAGCTCCTCCAGACAGAAAATCACCCCGGCCAGCGGCGCATTGAACGCCGCCGCGAGGCCCGCGCCAGCGCCCGCTGTGAGCAGGTAGCGGCTTTCGGCGCGCGAGCGGTGCCCAAGACGGCCGATACCCTGCCCGACGCAGGCGCCGAGCTGCACACTCGGCCCCTCGCGCCCCAGCGACAGGCCCGCGCCGATACCCAGCACGGCACCGACGAATTTCAGCACGAGCACGCGCGCCCAATGCATGTGCATCTCGCCCGCGAGGATGCCTTTAATCTGGGGTATGCCCGAGCCCGACGTCATGCCATCGCGCCGCACGATGCGGCAGAGCACATAGCCGATGCCAGCCAGCACCGTGAACCAGCCGATGGTCGCCAGCGGATTCGCCGCCAGATAGGCATAGAACAAGGGCTGCATTTCCTCCGAGAGCTCCAGCAGATAGCGGAACAGCGCGATGACCAGCCCCGTGCAGACGCCGATGAGATTGCCCTCGAGGAACAGCCGCAGCTTGAAATGCTTCGGCTCCGTAAAGATATCCATGGCCTGCGCAATACGTGCTCTCATTTCTCCCCACCTCTGCGAAAAGTAAAAAGGTGCCGCACCCTCAGGATGCGGCACCTCGTAAAATGCTTATTCAGCCGTAAACGGCAGCAGCGCGATGTTGCGTGCGCGTTTGATGGCCACGGTCACCTGACGCTGATGCTTAGCGCAGTTGCCGGAGATACGACGCGGTAAAATCTTGCCGCGCTCCGTCACGAAGCGGCGCAGCTTGGCCACGTCCTTGTAGTCGATATGCTCGACCTTGTCCACGCAGAACTGGCAGACCTTACGACGGGGTCTTCTGCCTCTGTCACGTCTCATCATTGCTCAACCCTCCCATCAAAAAGGAATTTCGTCGTCATTAGGCATATTGCCGAAACCACCGTTACCCTGCGGGGCCTGCGGCTGTGGAGCAGCCTGACCCATGGGGGCACCAGCGCCCGGAGCACCGGCACCCTGCGGACGCGGCCCGTTGAACTCGATATTGTTCACGACGACCTCCGTCACGTAACGGCGCGAGCCATCCTGCGCCTCGTAGGTACGAACCTGCATGCGGCCCTCCACGAGCACGGGGCTCCCCTTGATCAGGTGATTGCCGACGAAGTCAGCCTGATGCTCCCAGGCCACGCACGGAATGAAATCCGCGGTGGGCTGGTCACCAGCCTGCTCCTGGGCACGACGCCCCAGACGGCGGTCAACGGCTACGGTAAAAGATGCCACAGCCTTGCCGCTTTTCGTATAGCGGACCTCGGGGTCACGCGTCAAACGACCGGTAATAATCACCTTGTTCATGGCAAAGCCTCCCTGACCTTTTTATGCGTTCTTACTCTTCGTCAGCTTTGACGATCATGTGCTTCAGCAGCTCGTCCGTAATCTTCATGACACGGTCGCACTCCGCTACGCACTCGGGCTCGCACGTCACATACAGCAGGTCGTAGTAACCCTCCGTGCAGTCCTTGATCTCATAGGCAAGGCGCTTCTTGCCCCAACGGTCTTCCTTGTCGATGGTACCACCGTTAGCCGTGATCAGCTTCTGGAATTTCTCGATGACCGCGTTCGTGGCCTCTTCTTCCATCGGTTTCACGATAAATATGACTTCGTACTTTCTCACGAAATCACCTCCCTCTTTGGTCTATGGCTCCCCACGCATGAGGAGCAGAGTTTTATTCTGGCTGTCAGTCGTTTTGGCTCACAGCTAGAATAGTATAGCATTTCCCGCCGCCCAATGCAAGCGGGAATGTTCATTTTTCTGCCGCAACAGCGCCTTGCGCGCAATGTCCACGGGGATAATCGTGAGGGCGAGCAGCAGCACGCAGGCCCACTCCGTCAGCGTGAGGCCGTAGCAGCGCAGCACGGCGCCGCCAAAATACACCATGACGACCTGCACGAGGGCGATGCCGCCCATGACGCGCAGAAAACCTTTATTCTGCCCGATACTGTCGAGTAGGTTCAGCGCCTCCGTGCGCGCGTTGAACGCGTTGCAGATGGCGTAGAAAATGAAGAAAGCAAAATAACCGGTCAGCAGATACCGCCCCGCAGAGTCCGCGCGGAACACCCCCGCCACCACGGGCGAGAGCAGGAAAAACAGGCTCAGCGCGAACGCCCAAACGGCGCCTACGCCGATGGACGAGGCCATGTAGCGGCTGATAATGTGCTCGTCACGCCGCTTCGGCCGCTCCTGCATAAAGCGCGCGAGTGCAGGCTCACCGCCGAATGCCAGCGCCGCCAGCGTGTCCATGATGAGGTTGACCCAGAGAATCTGCGTAATCGTCAGCGGCGTCTCCTGCCCCAGGAGCGGCATGACGAACGCGACCAGCACGGCGCCCACGTTGACCGTCAGCTGGAAAATGAGGAATTTGCGGATGCTGTGAAAAATCGTGCGGCCGTAGAGGATAGCGCGTTCAATGGAGTGGAAATTGTCGTCGAGGATGACGATTTCGCTCGCCTCCTTTGCGACCTCCGTACCGCCGCCCATGGCAAAGCCGACGTCGGCCTGCTTCAGCGCCGGGCTGTCGTTCACGCCGTCACCCGTCATACCGACCACGAGGTTCAGCGACTGCGCGATGCGCACGAGACGGCTCTTGTCTGCGGGCAACGCGCGTGCCACGACGCGCAGGCGGGGCAGCTGCGCCCGCACGGCCGCGTCGCTGAGTGCCGCGAGCTCCGCCGACGTCATGACGAGGTCCGTCTCCGCCTGCAGCAGCCCGGCCTCGCGCGCGATGGCCGTTGCCGTGTCCAGGCGGTCGCCCGTAATCATGACTACCTGCACGCCCGCGGCCTGCACCTCGCTGATAGCTGCGATGGACTCGGGCCGCACGTCGTCACGGATACCCACGGCGCCGACGAACGTCAATCCCGACGGCAGCCCCGCCTCGGGCAGCGGCCCGTCAAACGTCGCCAGCGCCAGCACGCGGATGGCCCGCCCGGCCAAAGCGTCCAGCCGTGCCTCCACGGCCGCCGCGTCCGTGAGCGGCTGCCGCCGACCCTCCGCGTCGCGGTACGTCGTGCAGCGGCGCAGGATTTCCTCCGGCGCGCCCTTGACGAGCGTACCCGCATAGGGGCCACTGATTTCCGCCAGCGAATATTTGTTGCGGCTGTTAAAGGGCAGGCTGCGCACGACCTGCGCCCGCTGCGCGGCCTCTGCGCCATGCACATAGGCCAGCAGCGCCCGCTCCGTCATGTTGCCGCCCACGGCCACGCCGTCTGTGACCACGGCGCTCGTGTTGTAGCGCACGACGAGGTCCGTCCAGCGCGCGAGCCCTGCAGGCAGCTCCGCAAAGCCACCACACTGCTGCCCCGTGCCGTCGACGAAGGCCACGGCCTCCAGCTGCCCTTTCGTTATCGTGCCCGTCTTGTCGCTGAACAGGATGTTGAGACTGCCCGCCGTCTCGATGCCCGCGACCTTGCGCACGAGCACGTTGTCCCGCAGCATTTTGCCCATGTTCTGCGCCGAAACCAGCGCAATCATGAGCGGCAGGCCCTCGGGCACGGCCATGACGATGATGACCACGGCCAGGATAACCGCGTCGACGAGCGTGCCACCGAGCGCCGCCCAGTTCGTGCAGTACGCCGCGATGGCCGCGCCGTCAAAGCCGTGCTGCAGCACAATGCGGTCGAACATGAACGCCAGCGCAATGGCCACGCCGCCCACATAGCCGAAACGGCTGATGTCGCCCGCCAGCCGCCCGAGCTTCACCTGCAGCGGCGTCGCGCGGCTCTCGCCCGCCTGCAGCTCGCCCGCAATGCCACCGTACACCGTCCTATCGCCCACGATCTGCACGACCATCACGCCGTTGCCATCGCAGACCACCGCGCCGCGAAACAGCTGGTGCGGGTCCAGAAAATCATGGCTTGCCGTCCGAGCAGCCTCCGTACCGGTACCCGCCGCATCCGCTTGCTTCTGCGCCCCCATGCCTGCATGCAGGGCAGCTGGCAGGGTGGCGTCGACAGCTGCAGCGTCACTGGCAGCCGGTACCTTTTCCGCCTCCTGCGCCTCGCCGTTCAGCACGGACTGGTCGACGCGCAGCGTCCCCTCCACGAGCACACCGTCCGCCGGAATTTTATCGCCCGTCTGCACGAGCACCGAGTCACCCACTACGATGTCGTCGATGGGTATCTCCAGCAGTTTGCCATTGCGGTAGACCTTGCAGCGGATGAGCGAGGCCTCCTCCTGCAGTTTGCGGAACGCCGTCTCGTTGCGGTACTCCGAATACGTCGAGACAAACGTCGCGAGCAGTACCGCGAGCGCGATACCCACGGCCTCGTACCACTCCGTCTGCCCCAGCAGCACAAACAAGACGTCGATGAGCAGCGCCACACAGAGAATGCGAATAATGGGGTCGGAGAAATTACGCCGGAACTTCCCCCAGAACGTCTCCGTCACCTGCTCCGTCAGCGCATTCGAGCCAAAACGCTCCCGCGCGTCCCGCGCCTCCGGCCCAGTCAGACCTTGAATTTCCATCGGCAACCTCTCCCGCCATACTACGCCGCCATCAGCCCACAGCACCATACACAAAATAAAAACACCCCACAGCTCCACGCCACGGGATGTTCTGTCTAATCAAATATTCTAACATACTACTACAATAAAGCAACGAAAAAGATGCATCGTCGCCAAAACGGAAAATTTAGTAACCATGCCAACACCCAAAGAGTCAGTTTCGCTTAATGTCACCTGGTTTGCATAACCGATGCAGGTAGTAAGCCGACCATTCCTATGCCTCAATCTATCTCCCAGCCCGAGCTCCAGCGCAGGTAGAATAGCAGCATGGGGTCGAGGATGTATAGTGTCTTGTCTTTCGTGTCGATGGTATCGTGCTTGGGCAGCGAGGTCTTAATCATATCTGACAAATGCTTGACCGCGTTGGCGATGGTCAGTTTATTGGGGATATCATCCTGACCGAGGATGCGGCGAATACGCCGTTGCAACTCGTCCAGCGGCAGCCTCAGGATGGGCGGATTGGAGCTGATGCTGGTCAGCAGCAGGCCATATACGTCGTAGGTCTTGCCTGTGGCTGTAGTGTACTGCTTGCGCCGTGTCCGGCCCTGCATCGGCCCCTGATAGGCGCGTTGCAAGATGTCACGGTAATGCTGGTAGTTCTTTGCTGTAGCACGGAATACCTGCCGCAACAGTTCCCTGTCGGGCTGTTTAATCTGCCGGTCCACCATTTCGCCCGCCAGGTTCAGGCAGATTTCCTGCATCAGCAACGGCGACGAGTCAGCCTCCTGCGCCATTTCCTCAATCACCGCCGCCTCGATGGGCAACTGCAACTGTTCAAAGCCCTTGCGGGCGATTTCCTGCAAATCCTCCATGGACCAGGCGGCTAGGTCAATAAATGTCGTACGCCCGATGAGGTCCGGATTCATACGGATGGCATCGTCCGAGCGGTGCGGCAGGGACAAGATAATTGCCCGCAACCCCTTGAATATTTCCGTCTTCAGCGTCCTGGCGATATATATCTGAACCTCTTTATCGATATAGTGAAAATCGTCGATGATAAGCGTCAGCTTGTGGTCAATCATGTACTGCACCAATGCCGTCCGGCTGCGCCCCATCTTGTAGGAAATATTGTTACCACTGGCTGACGAGGTCTCCGCGCCGCCCGCAAAAGTGAGCCGTCCCAACAAAGGCAAGGATACGCCCGCTGATGAACTGCCCTTAACCGCCCTGCCATGACGCGTATCCTGCGCGAATTGGTACTCTACAGGCATCGCGAGTTTTTCCGCAATCTGCTCCCAAAAGTCATCTGGCGTAGCTATCTGGCCGCCGCTCAAATCGACGATACTGTCTGCGGGCAGCACTTTGTGGCATAAAACGGTCTTGCCAGTTTTCGACGCCCCGGAAACCGCAATGAGCGTCCCCGTATTGCGCAGCGCCCTTTTCAGCATTGCCTCGTACGTTTCATCCGTATCCACGTACCTGTTGACGTAGGTCAGCGTCGGAAACGCCCGTGGGCGGAACACATCCGATACATCGCACGCAGTCATAAAAACATCACCTCACAGCCGCTATCATCCTAATACCATAGTATATCAGCAATTAAGAAAACAATCCATAAAAATGCACACTATTGTTTGTTTGCATATCTCAATTCTACACCAAATCCCGAGCCATTACAGCCCGGGATTTTCTGTTGCATAAAAATAGGAGCTCCTGCAATAACTGCAACAGCCCCGAAGGTATCATGCGCGGCGGCGCCCTTTGGTGCTCCGCCGCAAGAACGCATAGCAGACGGCCGTCGCTGCGATGACGGCAGTGGAGACGGTACCGTAGAGGAAGGCGTAGCCGCAGGCGGTCGCGACGAAGCCGAGCAGGATGGCGGCGAGGCCGACGCTGATGTCAAGCGACCAGAAATACGT
>ONCF01000046.1 GCA_900316275.1 uncultured Veillonellaceae bacterium | reverse complement strand
GCCACGCACGAAGAGGCCGTCGGCAACACCCAGGTTGCCGAAAAGGTCTCGCTTGTCGCAGACAAGGCCAACGCCATCCTCAATAAAGTCAACGAATCCCAGGCAGGTGCCAACAAACTCAAGGAGCAGGTCGCCAAATTCAAGGTTTGACGCCTTCATCCTCCGTAACGACAATAGGCAGCTGTGCAAAATCGCACAGCTGCCTATTTCTGTATATTCACCTTATTGCTTTCAAAAGAAGCAAATGATATAATCAGCGCAAGGAGTCACCATAACGGTAGGCGGTTGGTCAAGCCTCGCAAAAAGGTCGCAATACCTTTACGGAGGTGAGATCCATGAATGATATCATCGTGATTTTATTCCTGATGCTCTGCATTCTGGTTGTCATAAAACAACAATAACCGCCCCGAGTGACCAGCTTAGGCGGTTATCGTTTGAAATATAACGTTTAATCAACTAGCGAGGTTGCCAGCCGTCTATCGGTGGCTTCCTTTGTCTATATTATATCGCTAACCTCTTGAAAAATCAAGATTTTACGGTCGATAGAGCGGTACCGTGAGGCTGCCCGTGGGCATGAGGATGTAGCTGGGGTCGGCGCTGACGTAGTTCTGTGCAAGTTGCAGGGCCTCGCCTACCGTATCGACGGCACCGTCGAAGAGCATGTCCTTGGCCAGCTGGCGGTCAAGGCCCGTCACAAGAATGAAGTGCGCCTTCTTCGTGAGGCGCGTGATCGCATAGGCCTTGTTGGCGCCGATGACAAAGCGCTCGCGCAGCTTCGCCTCGATGGCATCGGCCGTCTTGAGCTCGCGGCAGGTATTCTCGAGCACCTTGCTGCCGCTGCCCTCCTCGCACTCCGCGAGCAGAATGACGACGCCGCCAGGCTTCGTCGCAAGCACTGCGTTATCCATGGTTTTCTGCATCTGGTAGACGTTGATGTCCTTGGGGTAGCCGCCGCAACTGGCAATCGTGATATCGGCCTGCGCAGGGATGGGCACGCCGTAGACCTCATCGACGAACTTGCATGCCTCATGATGCGCCTTGATGTAGTCGCCTGCAAACATGCGCAGGAAGCGGTGCTCCGCGTCGAGGATCGCATTGAATAGGATGACCGAGCGCCCCTTCGCCCAGAGGGCCACGCCCTCCATCTGATCCTCATAAACCGGATTGCCCGTCGTCTTGCCGAGGCCTGCGTGCGGATCCATCATGAAGCTATGGTTGTGGCGCACAGTCTCCATGGCCGCGCAGCCTGGCAGCACGGCCTTGCGGCCGCCGCCGTAGCCACTGAAGTAATGGTGTACGATAGTACCAGTTAGAAATACATGGTCGCTATGACAGATATGTTTGTTGATGAGCACGGGCGTAAAGCGACTCGTTGTGCCGAAATATTCGAAATCTGAGGGCACGTTGCAGTCGCTGTTGAACATCCTCAGACGACCAGCCACTTCCTTGCCGACGCCCTCGGCCATTTCCTCCTGCGTCATCAGGCGGTGTGTACCCAGCGAGAACACGATCTGCATATTCTCGTCCGGCACGCCGAGCTTATTCATCTCGTTGACGAGCACGGGCATGAAGTCAAAGCTGTTCGCCACACGCGTGGGGTCATTGCAGATAAAGGTAATGGTATCGCCCGGTTTAACTACCTCATTGATGGGAGCCATGCCAATGGGATGATAAATGGCCTCCAACACAGCCTGCCGGATATCCGTCAGTGGTGTCATCTGAGGCATATCCACCTCTTTGATTACCCTTGTCTCATCCAGGCTAAAGGATTTCGTGCCGCGGCCATAATGGAAAGTATATTCCTGCATAAAGCTGCCTCCTCTACGCATTTTGCATCAACATCTTACAAAGTACACGTATCTTAGCAAAAAGGATGGTATCGCACAGATACCATCCTTTTATACTGTATGGGATTTAATGAAGCTTCAGGCTGGCACCGTAATCAGTACAGGATATGCGCGATGACATACCCCACGCAGGAACCAGTGATGACACCGATCAAGCCCGGAATCATGAAGCTGTGGTTCAGGACGTACTTGCCGATGTGGGTCGTGCCAGAGCGGTCGAAGCTGATGCAAGCCAGATCGGAAGGATACGTCGGGATGAAGAAGTAACCATAGATAGAAGGAATGAACGAGATGATGACCACCGGATCGATGCCGATTGCCACGGCGACCGGTACGATGATCGAGACGGCAGCTGCCTGAGAGTTAACGAGTTTCGAAGTCAAATAGATGACCACGGCGTAAGTCCAGGGATAAGCCTGCACCGTATCACCGAGGAACTGTTTCAGCAGATCCATATGTGCCATGAACATCGTGTTGGACATCCAGGCAACACCATAGACGGAAACCACGGCGACGAGGCCGGAGCGGAACACCTGGGAGTTACCGACATCCTTCGCCTTCATCTTGCAGAAGAAGAGCATCATCGCAGCGAGGAACAGCATGATCATCTGGATGACATCCGTCATGGAAATGGCTTTCATGACGCCCTTGGCATTCGGATAATGCGGCAGCAGCTGCGGGCAGTTGCCGAGCACGGCAATGACCACGATGCCGATGAGGAAAATATACATGGAGCGATAGTAGCTCTTCGGCAGTTCCTTATCGATCAGCGACTCTGTGTTGCTGCCATAAACGTAAGCTTTATCCTCAGGATTCGAGATCAATTTCTGGAACTCGGGGTCATCCTCAAGATCCTTGCCACGACGATAGCTCCACAGAGCAGCGAAGATAACGCCGCAGAGCGTGGACGGAATGGAGACGGCGAGCAGGTTCAGCACCGTGTACGGAAGGCCTGCCGCAGAGAAGATACTCACGAAGGAAACGAGTGCGACGGACACTGGCGAAGCGGAAATACCCATCTGCGAGGAGACGGACGCGACAGCCATCGGGCGCTCTGGGCGGATGCCCTCTTTGATCGCGATATCATAGATGATCGGGAACATCGTGTAAACGACGTGGCCGGTACCGCAGAGCACCGTCAGGAACCAGGTGGTGATCGGCGCATAAATGGTGATGCGCTTCGGATTGGAACGCAGGAACTTCTCTGCGTATTTCAGCATGACGGTAAGACCGCCAGACGTCTGCAGGAAGCCTGCGCAGGTAACGACCGCGAGAATCGTCAGCATGACGGCGATTGGCGGCGTACCAGGTTTGTAGCCAAACACGAAAATAAAGATGATCAGGCCGACGCCGGAGACTGCAGCCAGTCCGATGCCGCCGTGACGGACGCCGATGACCAAGCAGGCCAGCAGCACGATCAGGGCAAGTAAGAATTCCATGTCAATACACTCCTTTACTTTTTTCCCTAAACAACCCAATTAGTCCTGATGACAAGTAATACGTAATGGACCCCCATAACAATCCATACCGCTTGTCTATACTGTGATAATTCCTCCTCCCTGCCAAAAATCCTCCCTGTTTTGAAAAAATTTTTGTCTATTTTCTTGCGTTCCATTTATCGCCGTGATAAACGTGATTAGCATGTATTCTTTATTGTTTATTTTCCTGGAGGAGGAAGAACACGAATAGATTATACACACACGGATTCCATAAGTAAAGTTTATTTTAAATAAAATTTATCTATAATAAATTTTATTTATACAAGAATTGCTTGTGCTTACCTAAAAATGCCTCGCAGGAAATCCCTGCGAGGCAAAAGAAATACGCGATAAAAACTTAAGGAAACACGGATCAAAGGCGGCTGTGCAGGAAGGCGCGCGTGCGTTCCTGCTGTGGATGCTCGAAGACTTCCACCGGCGTGCCAGCCTCCACCACCACACCATCGGCCATGAACATGACCTTGTTCGCTACATCATGCGCGAACTGCATCTCATGCGTGACCACGAGCAT
>ONCF01000097.1 GCA_900316275.1 uncultured Veillonellaceae bacterium | reverse complement strand
GCTGGCCCAGGACCAGCAGCAAGCGCTCTCCTATTTCAAGTTCTAAAAAGTGTCCTCTTTCCTGAGGCATAAAAACCAAAAGCCAAACCACAGAACTCGTGCTATACTAGAAGTAGCACGAGTTTTGTATATAAGGAAGGGAGAGTTTACCTATGGCAACCTGGGGTACTTTTGCGAAGCCTTATCAGAATATAACGCGTATTTTCCCGACTCAGCAGGCAGATGTTGGAAGGATGATTGACGTTTGCAGGGATAATCCCAATATAAAGAAAATCGTTATTTTCGGTAGCAGCGTTACGCCACTTTGCAATCCGTGGAGTGATATTGATATTTACTTCGAAATGCTTGAGCCTCCGAAACGCTATCCAAGTATTGGCAGTCACACAGCTGTATTCGATAAATGGGATAATTTTTCCGTGGATGAAGCGTTGAAACGTGAAATTGATGAAACAGGGGTCACGGTTTATGAACGACAAGAGAAAGAAATTGCCTGAGATGGAGACCTTGCGCGATATAGCTGAACGTAATTTGCAGGCTGCTGAAACTATTTTGCGCAACTATCCCAATGATGATGGCATGTTGAATATTGTCGGCTACCATCTCCAGCAGTGCATTGAATTAGCGCTTAAGCATGTACTGGAAACGCATGCTGTTAAATATCCACGTACGCACGATATTGATGATCTGTTGGATCTCTTACCCGAGGCGTGTGCAGATGACTTTACATCGGTTGCGCAGTATGCTCGTATCATTTCACAGCTGGAATCCAGAACGCGGTATATCAAAGGATACCGTGTTAAGTTGGAGACAATTAAGGACGTGTTGGTTGTCGCTCAGCTGACTATGAGGAGGCTGTGAAATGCAGGTTGCGACGAGGCTGCGGAAGGCGATTTTGCAGGCGGCTATCTCGGGGCAGCTGACGGAGCAGCGGGCGGCGGATGGCGACGCGCGGGATCTGCTCGCGGCAATCCGGCGGGAGAAAGCGCGGCGCGTGCGTGCTGGCGAGCTAAAGAAGGAGCGGCCCCTGCCGCCCGTGGATGAGGCGGAGGTGTCCTTTGCGCTGCCGGAGAACTGGTGCTGGGCGCGGCTGGGAAATATTTGCCTTAGCATAGCAGACGGTGACCATCAAGCACCGCCAAAAGTACAAAAGGGAGTGCCCTTCCTTGTTATTTCGAATGTTTCAAGTGGCAATATTTCTTTTATGGGATGTCGACATGTTCCACAAAAATATTATGATAATATAGCTTATAATCGCCGTCCTGAATATGGAGATACTCTTTTTACGGTTACTGGGTCATATGGCATTGTCGTTCCAGTAGAAACGCATGAGCCGTTTTGTTTCCAGCGTCATATTGCTTTATTGAAGACATGTGAACTTGATACAGAGTATCTTCGTTTCATGTTAAATAGCCCCTTGGTAAAAATGCAATGCGACCATGTTGTCACAGGAACAGCACAGAAAACGCTCGCTTTAAGTTCATTGAAATCGCTGGTTGTGCCAATACCGCCATTTGAGGAGCAGCAACGTATCGTGCAGCAATTAACTCAAATGCATGGTGAATTATCTCAACTGGAGGAAGATGAGCGGAAACTCACAACATTGGAGACAATGTTTTCAGGACGTATGCGGGCGGCGCTGCTGCAGGCGGCGATGTGTGGGGAGCTCACGAAGCGTGCGGTGGGCGATGGCGATGCGCGGGATTTGCTCGCGGATATCCAGCGGGAGAAAACGCGGCTCGTGAAGGAGAAGAAGCTCAAAAAGGAGAAGCCTTTGCCACCCGTCACGGCGGAGGAGGTGCCCTTCGATATTCCCGAAAACTGGTGCTGGGTGCGTATTGGCATGATTGGCGAGGTCGTTGGTGGCGGCACACCTAAGACAGGGGAGCCGGAGAATTGGTCGCCCGCGACGATTCCCTGGCTTACCCCCGCAGACATGGCAGGCATAAAGGGGCGTATGGTGTCACACGGAGCGCGTAATATTTCTGAAGCAGGATTGGCACATTCTTCAGCGCGGCTAATGCCAGCAGGAACGGTGCTTTTTTCCAGCAGGGCGCCGATTGGTTACATTGGTATTGCCGAGAATGAGTTAGCGACGAATCAGGGCTTTAAGTCGGTGGTGCCTTTCCATGCTGGTATGAGTGAGTATTTGTATTATTGTTTGATGGCACGAACAAAGTATATACAAGGTATTGCCTCGGGAACAACATTTCTGGAGGTTTCGGGTACAGCCGTGAAAAACGTGCCCATTCCTTTGCCCCCACTTGCCGAGCAGCGGCGGATTGTGGCGCGGCTTGAGGAACTGCTGCCATTGTGTGGGGAGTTGGGGGAACGGGGGTGACGACCCCTTCAGTCAACTTCGTTGACAGCTCCCCCAGAGGGGGAGCCTTTAGAGAGTGCCTGATATTAGCATACAAGTTGCATTAATGCGTATACAATAAGCCTCCCCCTATGGGGGAGGTGGCCCGCAGGGCCAGAAGGGGTCGTCTCCCTAAGCCACATATCGTTTTGGCACATCATCAAGATAATTCTGCGAAAGGCGGTGAGACTATGCAGGAACCTTTGACCGAGGAGGATGTGAAGCACCTCTTTATTACGCCCGCGCTGGAGCGGGGCTGGCGGGCGGAGCATATCCGCATGGAGGCGCGGCTCACGGATGGGCGGTTCAACCTGCGCGGCAACCTCGTGGCGCGGGAGAAGCCGAAGAAGGCCGACTACCTGCTCTGCCCCGCTGGCGGCGCGCCGCTGGCCGTCGTCGAGGCGAAGGGGGAGCAGTACACCGTCTCGCATGGCCTGCAGCAGGCGAAGACCTACGCTGAGATGCTGGACCTGCCCTTTGCCTATAGCTCGAATGGCCACGGCTTTACGGAGTACGACTACCTCACGGGCATTGAGCGCAACCTCGCCATGGATGAGTTCCCCGGTGAGGCGGAGCTCGTGCAGCGCTGCGTGACGGAGGGGCGGCTCTCGCCCGCGGAGGTGCAGGTGCGGCGCACGCCCGCCTATACCTCGGCCACGACGAATACGCCGCGCTACTACCAGCAGGTCGCCATTGACCGCGTGCTCTCAGCCGTCGCGCGGGGCCAGCGCCGCCTGCTGCTCGTCATGGCGACGGGCACGGGCAAGACCTTTACGGCGTTCCAGATTGTCTGGCGGCTGCGGCAGGCGGGCCTCGTGCGCAAGGTGCTCTACCTCGCCGACCGCAACGTGCTCGTGGATCAGTCCATCGCGCAGGATTTCCAGCCTTTGATCAAGGTCATCCACAAGGTCAATTTCGCCCAGGATGACCGCGCGAAGCTCACGAGCTACGACGTGTTTTTCTCCCTTTACCAGCAGATGGTGGGCGACGGCGGCGAGGAACATTTCCGCACGCTCTTCGACCCGGCCTTTTTCGACCTCGTGATCGTTGACGAGTGCCATCGCGGCTCGGCGAAGGAGGAAAGCCGCTGGCGGCGCGTGCTCGATTATTTCACGGGCGCCGTGCAGCTCGGCATGACGGCCACGCCCAAGGAGACAAAGTACATCTCGAATACGGACTATTTCGGCGCGCCCGTCTACACCTACAGCCTGAAACAGGGCATCGAGGACGGCTTCCTCGCGCCGTTCCGCGTCGTGAACGTGCAGCTCAACATCAGCGACGGCTGGCGCCCCGTGAAGGGGCAGCTGGACTACTATGGCCAGCCCATCCCCGACCGCATCTACAATAATACGGACTATGACTACAGCATCGTGCTCTCCGACCGCACGCGCGCCGTCGCCCACGCCATCACGGCGTTCCTGCGGCAGAGCGGTGACCGGCTGCAGAAAACCATCGTGTTCTGCGCGGACGAGCAGGCCGCCGAACGCATGCGGCAGGCGCTCGTGCAGGAAAATGCGGACATCATGCGCGCGCATCCCGACTACATCGTGCGCATCACGGGCAGCGACGTCTACGGCAAGAGCAAGCTCGACTACTTCATCGCCGTGGCGCCGCACTATCCCACCATCGCCACGACCTCGGAACTGCTCTCGACGGGCGTCGATACCAAGACGGTGCAGGTCATCGCCCTCGACAAGCACATCGTCTCCATGACCCAGTTCAAGCAGATTATCGGGCGCGGTACGCGCGTGCGCGAGGATGTGGGCAAGACGCATTTTACCATCCTTGATTTCCGCGGCGTCACGCGGCTCTTTGCCGACCCCGCCTGGGACGGCCCCGCGCTGCCGGATCCCGGTTTCACGCCAGGGGACGGCGGGGAGGAGTCGCCAGATGGCACAGGGGAGGATGGCTACGGTAACGGCACAGAGGAAGGCGGTGGCGAGTGCGTGCAGGATCCCCCGCCTGCCCCACCGCCGAAGCCGCCCCGGCCCTACGTGACACGGGATGGCTGCCCCGTCTGCGTCACGCACCAGACCGTCGCCATCTACGATACGGACGGCAAGCTGCTGCGGCAGGAGAACATCATTGACTACACGCGCGAGAATGTGGTCGGCGGCTACGGCGACCTCGCGCAGTTCATCCATACGTGGAGCGCGAGCGCCAAAAAACGCGCCATCGCCGATGAGCTGCGCACCCACGGCATCGATCTCGACGCGCTGAAACGCGATATGGGCATGGCGGATGTCGATGACTTTGATTTCCTCTGCCACGTGGCCTATGACCAGCGGCCGCTCACGCGGCGCGAGCGGGCGGAGGGCGTGCAGAAGACGGATTTCCTGCACCGCTACAGCGGCGAGGCGCGGGCCGTGCTGGAGACGCTGCTCGACAAATACCAGAACCTCGGCATCAAGGAAATCGAGAACCCCGCCATTTTCCGCCTCGCGGATTTCCAGCGCTTCGGCACCCTCGCGAAAATCGCGAAACTGTTCGGCGGCAAGGCGGCGTTCCAGTCGGCGCTGCGCGCGCTGGAAGATGAAATCTATAAGATAGGATAGTGTACCATGACCAACCTCACGAGCCTCATCAAAAGCCTGCGCGACATCATGCGCAACGACTCCGGTATCAACGGCGATGCCCAACGCATCGAGCAGATTATCTGGCTGCTTTTACTCAAGGTCTACGACGCGAAGGAAGCAACCTGGGATCTGGAGGAGGACGATTACCAGTCCATCCTGCCGGCGGACTGCCGCTGGGCGGCCTGGGCGCATGACGATGGCAAGGGCACGGCGCTGACGGGCGAGGAACTGCTGCATTTCGTCAACGATACGCTGTTCCCCACGCTGCGCGGCCTGCCCGTCACGCGGGAGACACCCATCCGCCAGGCCATCGTGCAGACCATCTTTGCCGAGGCGAACCAGTACATGAAGGATGGCGTACTGCTGCGGCAGGTCGTGAACGTCATCGATGGCATCGACCTCGACGACTATGCGGAGATTCACGCGCTCGGCGATATCTACGAGAATATCCTGCGCGAGCTGCAGAGCGCGGGCAGCGCGGGTGAGTTCTACACGCCCCGCGCGGTCACGGATTTCATGGCCGCCCATATCGAGCCGCATGTGGGCGAGCGCGTGGCGGATTTTGCCTGCGGCACGGGCGGCTTCCTCGTGAGCTGGCTGAAGCAGCTGCAGGGGCAGGAGCAGAGCGCCGCGAGCATCGAGGCCATCGGGCAGTCCACCTTTGGCATCGAGAAGAAGCAGTTCCCCTACATGCTCGCCATCACGAATATGCTGCTGCACGGCATCGACGCGCCGCACATCGTGCATGCGAACGCCCTGACGAAGAACGTGCTCGACTACACCGAGGCGGACGCCTTCGACAAAATCCTCATGAATCCGCCCTATGGCGGGCATGAGAAGGCGGACGTGCAGGGCTATTTCCCCGAGGACCTGCGCGACTCCGAGACGGCGGACCTGTTCCTCGTGCTCATCCTCTACCGCCTGCGGCAGGGCGGGCGCGCGGCCGTGGTGTTGCCCGACGGGTTCCTCTTTGGCAGCGACAACACGAAGGTGAACATCAAGCGCAAGCTCCTCACGGAGTGCAACCTCCACACCGTCATCCGCCTGCCCGCGAGCGTCTTCGCGCCCTACACGAGCATCACGACGAATTTGCTCTTTTTCGACAAGACGGGCCCGACAAAGGAAACGTGGTTCTATCGTCTCGATATGCCCGAGGGCTACAAGCATTTCAGCAAGACAAAGCCCATGCAGCGCGACCACTTCGCGCCCTGCGATGCCTGGTGGGATAAGCGCCAGGTCATCCCGGACCCCGAGGTGGAGGGTGCCTACAAGGCCAACTGCTACACGCGGGCGCAGATCGAGGCGGGCGGCTATAACCTCGACCTCTGCGGCTACCCCACGGTGGAGGAGGAAATCCTATCGCCAGAAGACACCATCCGCAGCTTTCACGAACAGCGCGCGGCGCTCAACGCCAAAATCGACGCGCGCCTGGCGAAAATCGCCGATCTGCTCGGCATAAAAGAGCAATAAAAAATCCCTGGACGGCGCGAACCGTTCAGGGATTGCTTGCTTGTCAGGGCGTGTTGATGCGGCCGGCGAGCCAGGTGAGGCCGTGGCTGCGGAGGGTGGCGCGCAGGTCTTCGTAGGGAACGAAGATGGGGGCGTAATTGAGGCGCAGCTTGAAGCGCTCCAGCATGTGGGACATGCCGCCGAAGATGGGGACGCGGTCGAGCATGTAATGGGGCTTGTCCTTTTCGGCGTAGCCGAGGTGCACGGTGAAGGCGGCGCGGTAGCCGGCAGCCCGGGTATCATCCTGTACCTCCTGCGTGTAATCG
>ONCF01000100.1 GCA_900316275.1 uncultured Veillonellaceae bacterium | reverse complement strand
TGCCGAAAGCTTCTTTCTGCCGCGCTGGCGTCTTCTCTTCAAAACGAGACGGCCGCCCTTCGTCTTCATGCGCTCACGGAAGCCATGCGTCTGCTTTCTCCAATGATTGTTCGGCTGAAAAGTCTGTTTCATGTCGCTCAACACCTCCTTCAGTTGTCAAAATTGGTTTATTATTTCTGATCATGTACCCATAACAGCATAGTATCAGAATTTTAACTATGTCAAATTATAGCCTACGGCCGCAGGGGTGTCAAGGAAAATCCCTTGCTTTTCCACCGCCAGGGTCGGTTCTGTTGTGGATAAACCGCAGCATGCTGCGTATAACTGGTGGAAATTCATGTTGATAACAAACGCCTTATCTGCTAAGATATTGGTGATTAGTGTGCGGAAAACTCAACTGTGCCTGTTAGCTTCCTACTAATATAATATCAGCGTCAATTGAGGCGCTTTTGAAAATTATCCACAGTTGTGGATAATTATGTGGATAATTTTATGCACAGTTTTTTTCGCTGGGAAAGAAGGATTTATTCGCTTATGGAACAGACGCAGCTGCAGACCGTCTGGGCACAGATTCTGGAAAAAACGCAGGAGTCACTGGCCAAGCCCGCCTGCGAGAAATGGATTGTGCCCCTCCGGCCGCTCTCCCTGGATGATACGACACTGGTGCTGGGCTCAAAGAACGACTTTACCCGCGACTGGATCAACGACCACTACCTGACCATCCTGCGCGATGCCACGACGGCTATTGTGGGCAGCTCGCATCAGGTGCATATCGAGACGCTGCCCGAAGCCAAAGATACTGCGGACACTGAGCCGGAGCAGCTCACGCTGATGGACGCCGCACCGGCCCAGGCTGAGACGGTAGCCGAGAGCCAGGCGGCTGCCCCGCAGCCGGAGACCCAGGAGACGCAGCAGAAATGGCCGCAGGTCATCGCGCCGGGCGACAACTCCTCACTCAACACGCGCTACACGTTTGAGACGTTCGTAACGGGCAACTCGAACCAGCTCGCCCACGCGGCGGCGCAGGCCGTGGCCAAGGCCCCCGGCAAGGTGTACAACCCGCTGTTCATGTACGGCGGCGTGGGCCTGGGCAAGACCCATCTCATGCACGCCATCGGCAACCGCGTGTTGCAGAACCATCCCGAGCGCCGCGTGCTCTACGTCTCCAGTGAAAAATTCATGAACGAGCTCATCGACGCCATCCGCAGCGGCCATACCGAGCGTTTCCGGGCCAAATATCGCAAGATTGACGTGTTGATGATCGATGATATTCAGTTCCTCTCCGGCAAAGAAAGTACGCAGATGGAATTTTTTAACACGTTCAATGAATTAAAAGACGCAGAAAAAGCCCTCGTGATTTCCTCTGATCGTCCACCGAAAGAGCTGGCGACGTTGCATGAACGTCTGCGCTCCCGTTTCGCGGGTGGCCTCATCGCCGATATTCAGCCGCCGGACTTTGAAATGCGCATCGGCATCCTGCGCAACAAGGCGCAGATGGAGCACTACAGCGTGCCGAACGCCGTGCTCGAGTACATCGCGAACCATATCGACAGCAATATCCGTGAGCTGGAGGGCGCGCTTACGCGCGTCGTCGCCTATGCCTCGCTCATGAACAAGGACATCACGCAGGAACTTGCCGCCGAGACGCTGAAGGACATCCTGCCCAAGGACCGTAAAAAGGCTGTCACCATCGAACTCATCCAGGACGTCGTCGCTGATTATTTCAAAGTCAAGATTGATGACCTCCACTCCAAGAAGCGCAACCGCAATATCGCTTACCCGCGTCAGATTGCCATGTACCTCTGCCGTGAGCTCACCGATACCTCGCTGCCGCAGATTGGCAACTTCTTCGGCGGCCGTGATCACACGACGGTCATCCATGCCTGTGACAAGATTGGTACGGACCGCCAGACCGACACCAAGCTCGAACATACGTTAAAGAAGCTGTCGGAGCAGATACAGAAAATATAAGCCTTGTGCGCCCACACTGCGGCGTGGATAACTCTGTCGAGAACCCGCCGTAAACTCTGTAGATAGATTGTGGATAAACTCATGGCCGCTTTTTCCCGTGGATACTGTGGATAAGTGGGCAGCTATTTACACACACGTTATGCACACGGCAAACCGTGGATAATTTGGGCCTGCCCACATTTATCCACAAATTCACAGGCCCTACTACTACGGCTACTATTTTTATAAAAATCTTTATCAGTAATCTATTCAACGCTCCAGAAAGAAGGATTCCGCGTGAAAATTACTTGCAGCAAAACTGAGCTCTGCAATGCGCTCCGTATTGTCAGCAAAGCTATCGCCAGTAAACCTCAATCCCCCATTCTCTCTGGTATCTTCATGAAAACCACTGAGAACCAGCTGGAACTGCAGGCTACAAACTATGAGCTCTCCTTCATCAGCCGTCTGCCCGCCACCATCGAGGAACCAGGCCAGATGACGCTGGCAGGTCATTACATCCTCGAAGTTATCAGCAAGATGCCTGGTGAACAGGTCTCGCTGTCCCTGCCCGTCGGCGAAAAAATGGTGACGATTCAATCCGACAAGGCCACCTTCAAACTCCTGAGCATGGAGGCAGCAGAATTCCCGCAGATTCAGCCCATCTCCGGCAATATTCATTTCCAGTTGAAAGATGCACTGCTGCGTAAGCTGATCCAAAAAACGGTTTTTGCCTGCTCGAATGAAGACAGTCGTCCGGTTTTCACCGGTTGTTCGCTCAGTATTAAAGAGCATCAGGTGATGATGGTCGCTACGAATACCCATCGTCTGTCCGTGATGCAGACCCAGATTGACGAGAGCCAGGGGAATATTAATATCATCATTCCGGCCAAAATTCTTTCTGAACTGGCCCATACGTTGAACAGCGACGTACCGCAGCCGATAACCGTGACCTGCTCGCCCAATCAAATCAGCTTCCAAACGCCTGATACCTATATGTCCTCGCGTCTGATTGAGGGCCAGTTCCCTTCTTTTGACAACATTATCCCCGCCTCTTTCGCTACGCATGTCAAGGTCAAGCGCGAGCTGCTGGCGCAGTCGCTGGAGCGCGTCTCGCTTATCTCGCGGGTCAGTAATTACAATGTCGTCAAATTGTATTTTACGGACGGTAATATCCATCTGTCGGCGCACGACCCTGAGGTCGGCAATGCCGATGACGATATCCCGGCTGAGCTGAACGGTCCGGACCTGCACATTGCCTTTAACGTGGACTATCTCAAGGATGTGCTGCGTTCTATGGACAGTGAGGTCATCCGCATCGGTTTCAACCGGGAAATCAGCCCGGCCGTGCTGCAGGAGGAAGATACTGACGAGTTCCTCTATATCGTGACGCCGGTGCGCACGACGTTCTGAGGAGGCTGTAGACATGGAACAGGTAAATATCGACACGGAAACAATCCAGCTCGACCAGTTCCTCAAATGGGCCGGTGTGCTTGCCTCGGGCGGCGAAGTCAAACAACTGCTGGCCGAGGGACGTATCCAGCGCAACGGCGCGGTGGAAACTGCCCGCCGTCGGCGTTTGCAGCCGGGTGACATTATCAGCATCGAGGGGCTCGGTGAGTGGCAAGTCGTCAGGAAAGCAGATTGAAATGTTGGTTCAATCCCTTGTTTTTAGAAATTATCGGAACTATTCCTTACTAGAGCTCTCGCTGGACCCGGGCATCAATATTTTCCTCGGCGCGAATGCGCAGGGCAAGACGAATATCATCGAGGCGCTCTACTATGCCTCGCTCGGCCGCTCACACCGCACGAACGCGGACCAGGAGCTCATCCGCTGGGAGGAGCCGGCGGCCTCGGTGCAGCTGCAGTTCGCGCGCCTTGGCGTACAGCAGGTGCTGGAGTTCCAGTTCGTGCGCGGCAAAAGGCGGCGCATACTGCTGAACGGCCACCCCATCCGTCTCAAGGAGCTCATCGGCAATCTGAATACGGTGCTGTTCTCGCCGGAGGACCTCTATCTCATCAAAGGGGCGCCGGCCGAGCGGCGCCGTTTTCTTGATGGGGAGATTTCCCAGGCCAGTCCCGCCTACTATCATGAGCTCATGCAGTATAACCGCATCCTGCAGCAGCGCAACAACCTGCTCAAGAAAATCCGCGACCACGCGGCCAAGCCAGGCATGCTGGATCTCTGGGACCCGCAGCTCGTGGCGAGTGGCGTGAAAATCATGCTGAAACGGCGGGCGGCCGTGCAGAAGCTCAACATGCTCGCGAACCTCATGCAGCGCCGTATCTCCGGCAACCGTGAGAATTTGCAGGCTGCCTACGCGATACACGGTCTCGAGGCGGCAGAAAATGTAAAATCGACAAATGACTTGACTTCATGGTATAATAAAGAGCTAGCGCGCAAGCGCGAGCTGGATATCCTGCGTGGTACGACGAGCCGCGGACCGCATCACGATGACCTCGTACTCACGGTCAACGGCATCAACCTGCGCGCCTATGGCTCGCAGGGACAGCAGCGCACGGGCGTGCTCGCGCTCAAGCTGGCGGAGCTGGAGTTCCTGCGCTCGGAGACGGGCGAGTATCCGGTCTTGCTTTTGGATGATGTCATGAGTGAACTGGACGCCGACCGGCGGCAGCAACTGCTGGCCTTTATCCGGCGCGAGCATATCCAGACGCTCATTACGGCTACAGACCGGGCGTATTTCCCGCAGGGCGGTATGGGCGTTGTATATCAGGTGCAGGCCGGTCAGGTCACACGCTAAACGGCTGGCGGGTACAGGAAAGCAACAGAGGCAAAGAAGGGCTGCATATGTATTTGCATCTAGGCAACGGCCGCATGCTGCGCGCCAAGGATATCATCGCGATTTACGATGCGCAGCTGTTCTATGGCAACAGCGCCACGAACCAGCATAACTGCCGTGTACTGAGCCGCTGGCCAGCCGGTCAGCAGGCAGGTGCGCTGCTGGGCAAGCAGAAGAAAATCAAATCAGTCGTGCTGACGGAGGCGGAGTGCTACTACTCCGAGATTGCCGCCACCACCCTGCAGGGGCGTATGCAGCGCCCTTGGCGTGGCTGATTTTGCAATATTGACAGTGTTTGAGTAGAGAATGGGAGCACGAAATGGCAAACGATAACGAGCAGAAATCTATAGACCTGACCCCGGTGGAGGAGCCCGCAGTCTCCCCCATGGACGAATTTGCGGATAAAGATCTCGATACGACGGGCGTGGAAATCCATACGGATGAGTCCAGCGCTGAGGTGTCGGCTGTCGAGGCCGACTACGGTGCCGACCAGATTCAGATTCTCGAGGGCCTCGAGGCCGTGCGCAAGCGTCCGGGTATGTACATCGGCAGCACGTCGGAGCGCGGCCTGCACCATCTGGTCTATGAGGTCGTGGACAACTCCATCGATGAGGCGCTCGCGGGCTACTGCGACCACATCGATGTGACGATTCATCAGGACAACAGCATCACGGTCGTCGATAACGGCCGCGGTATCCCCGTCGACATGCACGAGAGCGGCAAGCCGGCCGTCGAGGTCGTGCTGACCGTGTTGCATGCGGGCGGCAAGTTCGGTGGTGACGGCTACAAGGTCTCCGGTGGTCTGCACGGTGTCGGTGTCTCCGTCGTCAACGCCCTCTCCACATCCATGGATGTCGAGGTCAAGCGCGACGGTAAAATTCATGCCATTTCCTTCTCGCGCGGCGCGACGACGAGCCCGCTGAAGGTCATCGGTGAGACGGAGGAGACGGGCACGCGCGTGCATTTCTGCCCGGACCCCGAGATTTTCACGGTCACGACCTACAGCTACGACACGCTGAAACACCGCCTGCGCGAGCTCTCTTTCCTCAACCACGGCATTACGATTACGCTGACTGACGAGCGCGAAGAGGGCAAAAAGGAGTCGTTCCATTTCGACGGTGGTATCAGCTCCTTTGTGGCGCATCTGAACCGTAAAAAAGAGGTAATCAACCCTGAGCCCATCTACTTCAACGGCTCGAAGGATGACACGGTCGTGGAGATTGCGTTGCAATACAACGACAGCTACCAGGAGAATATCTACTCCTTCGTCAACAATATCAACACCGAGGAAGGCGGCACGCACCTCGCGGGCTTCAAGCTCGCGCTCACGCGCTGCGCCAACGATTTCGCGCGCAAACAGGGCATCCTCAAGGACAAGGACGCGAACCTCACGGGTGAGGACGTGCGCGAAGGTCTCACGAGCGTCATCAGCCTGAAAATCCGTGAACCGCAGTTCGAGGGCCAGACGAAGACGAAGCTCGGCAACTCCGAGGTGCGCGGTATCGTCGACTCCATCGTGACCGAGGGCCTCTCCGAATATTTCGAGGAAAATCCGGCCATCACGAAGAAAATTATCGACAAGGCCATCATGGCCGCGCGCGCGCGGCAGGCGGCCCGCAAGGCCCGCGAGCTCACGCGCCGCAAGAACGCGCTCGAGGTCTCGAACCTGCCCGGCAAGCTGGCGGACTGCTCCGTTAACGACCCCGATCAGTCCGAGATTTACCTCGTCGAGGGTGATTCCGCTGGCGGCTCGGCCAAGCAGGGCCGCGACCGTCGTTTCCAGGCTATCCTGCCGCTGCGCGGCAAAATCCTGAACGTGGAAAAGGCGCGCCTGGACCGCATTTTCGCCAATGCGGAAATCCGCACGATGATTACGGCATTTGGCACGGGCATCAGTGAGGATTTCGACCTCGCGAAGCGCCGCTACGGCAAAATCATCATCATGACCGATGCCGATGTCGATGGCGCGCATATCCGCACGCTGCTGCTCACGTTCCTCTATCGCTACATGAAGCCGTTCATCGAGCACGGCCACGTCTACATCGCCCAGCCGCCCCTCTATCAGATTCGCAAAGGCAAGAAGCACTGGTACACCTACAGCGACGAGGAACTCGCGAGCAAGCTGGACGAGGTGGGACGCGACGGTATCACCGTACAGCGCTACAAAGGTCTGGGTGAGATGAACCCAGAGCAGCTCTGGGAGACGACGATGGACCCCGAGCAGCGCACGATGCTGCGCGTGGACATGGAGGATGCCGAGGAGGCTGACGAGCTCTTTACTATCCTCATGGGCGACAAGGTCGAGCCGCGCCGCCAGTTCATCGAGGAAAATGCGAAACTCGTGCGCAACCTCGATATTTGATTGACCATTTATGCGTTTTTCAGCTATGTTTCAGTCTGTAATGGTACTTTTCTGCTATTAGGAGGTCAAGCATATGAATACGTTCAAAACTGCCGTACTCATGGCGCTGCTCATGGGCATTATGGTGGCGCTGGGCGGCGCCTTTGGCGGCTCGTCCGGTGCGACCATCATGTTCATCATCGCCATCGGCATGAATTTCTTTTCTTACTGGTTCAGCGCCCCCATGGTGCTGAAGGCCTACAATGCGCGCGAAGTCACGCGCGAGGAGGCACCAAATCTCTACAACCTCGTCGAGCAGCTCGCGGCCAACGCGGAAATCCCCATGCCGAAGGTCTGCATCACGGAGGCCGCGGAGCCGAATGCGTTCGCCACGGGACGCAACCCCTCGCATGCGGCCGTCGTCGTGACGACTGGCATCATGCAGGCGCTCGACTACAATGAACTCAGCGGCGTGCTCGCGCATGAGCTCTCGCACGTCAAGCACCGCGATATCCTCATCTCCTCCATCGCGGCTACGTTCGCCACGGTCATCTCCTGGATTGCCAACATGGCGCAGTGGGCGGCCATCTTCGGCGGGCGCAGTGACGATGACGAGGGCGGTGGCGCTATCGGTGCTCTCGCAACGGCCCTTATCGCGCCCATCGCCGCCTCCATCATCCAGCTCGCCATCTCGCGCTCGCGCGAGTACGACGCGGACAAGAGCGGCGGTGAAATCTGCGGCAACCCGAACTACCTCGCCGATGCACTGGAGAAAATCGAGTACTACGCACACAACATGGACCGCCTGCCCGAGGCCACGCCGGCCACGGCGCACATGTTCATCATCAACCCGTTCGAGGGCTCGAAAAAGGCGCTCATGAACCTCTTTAGCACGCATCCGGCCACCGAGGACCGCATTGCCCGCCTGCGCGAACAGGCCCGCGAGATGCGCGTGTAAAAACTATATATTGCCTAAACCAGAGGCGGCTGTCACGCAGAAAACGTGACAGTCGCCTTTTTTACACGCAAATACGCACGCGTGCGTATTTATAAATTGACATTTTACGCACGCGTGCATAAAATAAACGTAAGGGGGTGAAATGATGTGTGAAATACCGCGTCGGGAGACGCTGACCGTGGAGTTCAAAAGTGATGTGAAACGCCTGTCGGATAGCGATTTGCTGGATGTCGTGGTGGCGTTCGCCAATACACAGGGTGGCACGCTGTACCTGGGCGTGGAGGATGACGGCACGCCGACAGGGCTGCATCCGTCGCATCTGGATATCACGCGACTGAGTGCCTTTATCGCCAACAAGACTGTGCCACCGGTCAGCACGCAGGCATCGGTGTTGCAGGCTGATGACCAGCAGATATTGCAGCTCATAGTACCGCGCAAAGATACGATTGTGGCCACGTCCAGCGGCAAGATTTTACGGCGGCGCATCAAACTGGATGGCACGCCGGAAAATGTGCCGCTCTATCCGTACGAGATGGCCACGCGCCTCTCCTCGCTGTCGCTGCTGGATTTGTCGGCCCAGCCTGTGTCAGGGGCTACACTGGCGGATTTTTCCCCCGTCGAACGGGAGCGTCTGCGCAGCATTATACGGCAATATCGCGGCGAGAAAACGCTATTGGAGCTCAGTGATGAGGAATTGGATAAGGCGCTGCAACTCGTGAAGCAGCAGGACGGTAAAGCGGTACCGACTTTAGCCGGGCTGCTCCTGCTGGGTAAGCAGGATAGCCTGCAACGGCTCGTGCCCACGGCGGAGTCAGCCATACAGATTTTTGCCGGGACACAGCTGCGCGTGAATGAGTCGTTTATCCTGCCCCTGCTCGCGGCCTTTGAGAAAATTCAGCAGTATTTTGTGGCCTACAATACCTCGACGGAGATGTTCGTCAACCTGTACCGCCTGGACATACCGCATTATGAACCGTTAGCTTTTCGGGAGGCGCTGGTCAATGCCTACAGCCACCGCGACTACTCTATGTTGGGCCGCGTGATTGTGCAGATAGAAAACAACGGTCTGACCATCAGCAATCCGGGCGGCCTTATACAGGGCCTGCGCTACGATGCGCTGCTGGAGGCCGAGCCGCGCGGGCGCAACCCTGTGCTGGCAGACTGCCTGAAGCGTATCGGTCTGGCTGAGCGCTCAGGACGCGGCATCGACAGCATCTATGGCGGATCCCTGCGCTACGGCCGCGCGCTGCCGGACTATAGCGCCTCCAGCACGGAAATGGTGAGGGTATTTATCCCCGACAACCCGCCAGATGAGCCTTTTATCGCTTGGCTGGCGGCGCAGCAGGCACAGCGTGTGCAGCCGTTTTCCATTTATGAGCTCATCGCTTTGCATACGGCGTGGCAGGAGCAGAAAATCAGCGCCGATGCGCTTAGCGACCGGTTCCGGCTTAATCTGCCCAAGCTGCAGGCTACGCTGGAAAATTTGGTCGCCACGGGTTTTTTACAGGTATCAGGCCGGGAAAAACACCACAGCTACACGCTGCGCGCACAGCCCAAAACAAACGCGGTGCACGAAAGCAGCCCTGCCTTGCAGGCTGATGATTACGTCGTGCTGGCCGGGCAAATCAGTCAGGCAGTGCGCCAGCAGGGACGCATTACACGCCGCGAGGTGGCCGCCCTGCTGCATATCAATCCCAGCCAGGCCTATCGCCTGCTGGATAAAATGTGTCGGCGGGAGATTTTACAGCGGCAAGGCAGCGGCAAGGCCGCGTATTATCAGTTTTATGGGTAATAAGGCAAAAGCACGTTGTAATGGCGTGCTTTTTTGCTTGACGTTTACTGGTACCAAGCATTAAAATAAAAAAAGTATGTAAGTTCGGAGTGTGAGAAAAATTCGTACGGCAGTTATTATTGGTGCAGGGCCAGCTGGGTTGACGGCGGCGTATCTTTTGGCGCGGGATACGGATATACATCCCTTGATACTGGAACAGGAAGCTTTTACGGGTGGCATTGCCAGGACGTTTAACTATCATGGCAACCGGATGGATATCGGTGGACACCGTTTCTTTACGAAGGATAAGCGTGTCAAGCAGTTATGGCAGGATCTGCTGCCTTTGCAAGGGGCTCCAGCCTATGATGACCTCGTTCTACACCGTACTGTACCACTGGCGGTACATGGTCCGGACCCGGAGCATACAGATGCCGTGATGCTGCAGCGGGAGCGCATTTCGCGTATCCGCTATCGGCAACGTTTTTTTTATTACCCTCTTTCTTTAGGCTATGACACGGTGCATAAATTGGGCCTGCGGCGCATGTTGCATATGGGTGGCGGTTACTTGCAGGCGCAATTTCACCAGCGGTCAGAGCAGACACTGGCAGATTTTATGATTAACCGCTTTGGCGAGCCGTTGTATGAGACGTTTTTTCGTGACTATACGCAAAAAGTTTGGGGACGCTCGCCGGCGGACATAGATGCGGACTGGGGCGCACAGCGCATCAAAGGACTCTCGTTAGGACGAGCCGTGCGTGATTTCCTGCGCAGGCGGGTGCATCATGGTGCAGTCGCGCAGGATACCTCGTTGATTCGCCATTTTTGGTATCCAAAGTTTGGTCCTGGGCAGTTGTGGGAGACCATGGAAAAGCGCATTGTGGCTCTTGGCGGCGAAGTACAGCATCAGGCTAAGGTCATCAATGTATTGGTAGATGCTGAGCGCCAGGTGCGAGGTGTGCGGGTACAGCAGGGCGATACAGTGCGGGAAATTGCCGCTGACTTTGTGCTCTCCTCCATGCCTATTGCGCAGTTGGTACCGGCAGTGACGCAACTCCCCTGCCCTGATGACGTGCGACGCGCGGCCACACAGCTCCCCTATCGTGACTTTATGACGGTTGGTTTGCTGGTACGGCGCCTGGCTATCCAGAACGAGACTGCGCGTCCGACATTAGGGAATATTGTGCCGGATTGCTGGCTCTACGTGCAGGAACCGCAGATACACATGGGACGCATTCAAATATTCAATAACTGGTCGCCCTATCTCGTGCGTAACCCGGAGCAGACGGTATGGCTGGGTCTCGAATATTTCTGTCAAAAGGGCGACAGCTGGTGGCAGATGCCAGAGCAGGATTTTATCAGCATGGCAGCGGCTGAACTGGTGCAGATGGGCATTATCAGGCGTGAGGATGTGCTGGATGGTGTTTGCCTGCGTGTCCCAAAGGCTTACCCAGCCTATTTTGACAGCTATCGTGATTTTACTCAGGTGCAGGATTGGCTGATGCAGATCAGGCATCTCTACTGCATTGGTCGCAACGGCCAGCACCGCTACAACAATATGGATCATTCCATGCTGACAGCCATGGCTGCCGTGGAGCTCATCAAGCAAAATAAAAATGACCAGCGTGTATTGTGGTCGGTAAATACGGAGCAGAGTTATCAGGAGAAAGCCTAAATGGAAGAGATGATTGCGCAAAAAAAAATTAAGCTTTGGCATGCTGCCCTGTTTGTCGTTATGTTCGCCGGACTATTATTTGTGCCGCATTATCTGAACAACGACATATTCTTTATACTTAACAGTGGACGCTACGTTATACAGGAGGGGATACCGTATATAGAGCCATTTACCATGCATCAGGATTGGCAATTTGTGATGCAGCAATGGCTTACCTGCGTGATTTTTTGGCAAATTTATGCGAACTTTGGTGCTATAGGATTGCTGGCTTTCGTTCACGTCATAGCTGCTGCTACCATCTATGTTTATTACCGGTTGTGCATGATGCTGAGTAATAAAAACTGGTATATATCCATTGCTCTGACCACGGTCGTGGGTATAGTTATCTGCTTTCTTTTTATGTCAACACGCCCGCAAATTTTTTCCTCGCTTTTGTTGCTATGGGAAGTTTTCTTTCTGGAAAAATATGTAGCACAAAGGCAAATAAAATATTTATTATTTCTGCCATTGGTTTCCGTAGCCTTAGTAAATATGCATGCAGCCTTGTGGGGCTTGTCCGTTTGTGTACTGTTGGCTTATATCTGTGCTGCGATGAAAAATTTTCAGCGCAATAAAAAAGAACTGCTGTATTTGGCAGTTTCTTTGTTGGCAGTTGTAATAGCGGGCTTTGTTAATCCGTACGGGAGCGGTGCCATGCTATATGGGGTGAATTCGTACGGTATTTCCCTGATTAATATCATGGTTGCGGAGATGATGCCCGCAGCTATCACGGAGCCTTTTGGCAAATTTATTTTTGCTGTTATATTGCTAACCTGGATGATTTATCTCAAGAGGGGTATAAAACTACGTCATGTATTTCTCTGCCTGGGAATGACCTATCTGGCACTTAGCGCCAATCGCAGTTTATTTTTATTCCTTATTTTGGCTACCTTCCCTTTAGCTGCCTGCTGGCAATCTTTCAAACTGGATTTTTCGGTAAATCAGGTTACACAAAAACAAAAAATCTTTCGTGTAGTTATGGTGTCGGCTATACTTTTAGTGGGCGGCCGCACGATTTACCAGCATTATACTGCAGACGATAATTATCAGGAAAACCAGGAGCCTAAATATCCCGCAGTAGATTATTTACTCACCTTGGCTGCACCGGAAGATATCAGGTTATGGAACAGCTACGACTCAGGCGGTTACGTTGAGTTCAGAGGTATTAAAGCCTACCTTGATCCTAGAGCTGAAGTTTTTTTTGCGGTAAATAATGGCCAGGACGATGTTTTTAGGGAATACACGAAAACTATATTTGGTATGATGTACTACGAGGATGTTTTTGATAAATACGATATCAATTATATTCTCACCAAACAGAGTGAGATGTTATTTACTTTTTTAGCACATGATCCAAATTATGAGTTGCTTTATGAAGATCAATATGCCGATAATGGGGCGACTAAATATCGTCTATATCACAGATTGACTAAAAAATAATGGTGAGAATAGCAGCCAGTGCAAAATAAGGGCCGTAGGCGATATAGTCTAAACGGCCTTTTTGTTTGGTCAGTAACAGCACGAGTGCAACGAGTCCGGCGAGTATGATGCCAGTCATGGCTATGGTGAGCAGAGATTGCGTGCCAAACCAGAGGCCGAGTACGGCCATGAGCTTGACGTCGCCGCCGCCGATGCCGCCGCGCGTCAGGATGGCGAGCAACAGGAACACTGCGCCACCTGCGAGGCCGGCCAGCACGTGGTTCATGAGGTCGCCGGGGAAGCTGCCCGTGAGGCAGGTAAAGACGAGGCCAAGGATAGCGCAGGGCAGCAGCATGCGGTCGAAAATCACGTGCTGCTCCCAGTCCGTGGCGATGAAGAGCAGGCAGAACCACTCGAGTAGTACGGCACTGACCCAGTTGAGGGTATCGAGATTGCTTTGCAACGCCGTGAAGCAAAAAAGAAAACCCATAGACATGGTGAGAAATTGCTGACGGCGCGCGGCCTTGTCCATGACTTGGCTCGGATAGCTCAGCACGTCAGGCTCGCGGCGATAGTTTTGCAATATCCAGCGTTGTCCAACCAGCGCGCCAGCTACGGCCAGGGCGATGGCAAGTATGACTTTGCAGATGGTGAGCATCATCGGCGAAAACCTCCCAAAATTCGTTAGAGAAAAAATTGTTGATAGTGTTGATTTATGATTGGTATGTTCTTATCACAGTAGCTTTTGTGTGATTTTTTGACAATGCGCTACTAATAAGGCAAAATTCCTGCTTATATTTTACATTTTTTTAGTGATTTTGCCAATATTATATGGACAGTGGTCCTAATTTTGGCTAAAATATTAAGGGATGGGAGCCGTAAGTGGCGCATAGCTGCATCGGTCAGGCTCTTTATTTCAGTCGCGAATGTTTTTTACATATACTATGAGAGAAGGCTGGCAGGGATGTTGAGAAAACCAAAGCTGCCTCGGTTGAGCGCATTGTTTGGCAGAAATGCGTCTGGCGGTAGAAAATTAAATCAGACGCAGCTCTATGTATTAGCGGGTGCCTTTTGCTTTTTTATCGCTTGTTTGACATTCTTCCTTTTACCCAACAGTGAGGAAGGAAAAAAGGTGGAGCCGATGCCCACAGTACAGGTTGTTGTCGCCAAGCAGGACATCCCGCAACGCACGGTCATTAAGGAAAGCATGCTGAAGCTTGTGGATATGCCGCAGAATGCTGTTCCCAGTGGCGCGATGCAGAGCATCAGTGAGGCCGTGGATAAACCGGCCAATGTGCCCATTCAGGAGGGCGATATCCTGACGAATAAAAAGATTGTCACGGACCCGCGCTTGGCTGGGTTTGCGGGGTTAATCCCGCCTGATTGCCGCGCTATCTCGGTGGGCATCTCGGATATCACCGGCATCGCGGGCTTTGCGAAACCGGGCGACTATGTCGACGTGATGATTGTGCGCAACAACAAGCAGAGTAATAATGTCTCCGGTGAGATACTCCTGCAGAACGTCCTGTTGCTAGGCATCAACAAGTCGGCCGAGACGGCAGAGGTACAGTCTAATAATGGCAATAACAAGGACAACAAAGATAAAAAAGACGATAAAGACAAGGCCGGTGGCAATGCCAGTGCGAATGCCTCTAAAGAAGGTATGGCTACAGCCACGTTGGCGCTGACCTCGGAGGAGGCGCTGAAACTGGCCGTGGAGTCGCAGACGGGCACCGTGTATCTTGTGCTGCGCCCGGTCGTGCCGGATGATGTCTTTACCATTGACACAGAATATCGGACGGTGACGGGCGAGACACCGCAACCAGCAGCTCAGCAGGTAGCAAATAATGCGCCAGCATCTGCGCCTGTAGCCAGCTATACGCCACCAACTGCGGCCCAGTCGGCTGCGGTCAGCAGTCAGGTGACTCAGACCCCTGCGTTGGATGATGGTATCGAGGTTATCCGTGGCACGGAAAGTAAGCTGGAGGGCGGTAACTGATATGTTTAACAAGAAATATTTGGCCTCTGCCCTTACCACAGCTGCGGTAGTAGCTGTTTCAACGCTGCCCGCCTATGCCTATGTGCAGCCAATCTGGCTAGAGGTCAATCAATCTTATTATATGCCGCAACAGAGTGCCATCAAACGCGTGGCTGTTACCAATCCGAAAATTGCGGATGTAAAGGTTATCAACAAGCATGCCATCAATATTGTTGCTCTCGCGAGTGGATCTACGAGCCTTACCGTATGGACGGTCAACGGCATGCGCCAAGAATTCACGGTAAGTGTATCACCGGTCGATTCAAATTTAGCAGCTGTTATCCAAAAGGCAATTGGCTTGCCGAATGTCAAGGTGGAAAAGGTTGGCGATAAAATTCTCCTGCGTGGTACGGTGATGAACCAGCGCGAGAAAGAAATGGCAGCTAAAATTGCTGCTATGTATGTTGCAAAATCTAACGGTGATAATAAAAGAGAACAGACATCCAGTATAGGTAATACAAAAACTAGCGGTGAAGAAAAAAATGAATTGGAATTACCCAATGACGATGGGGAATGGTCAGATCCTAATGTTATTAATTTACTTGAATTAGAGAATCCTGACCAGATCAATGTAGAAGCAGAGATTATTGAAATCAATAGCTCTGATGTAAAAAATATTGGTATAGAGTATGGTGCTAGCGTTAATAGCCCGGGCATCTATACCATAGGTGATGGTACTAAATATGGTTCAAGCGATACTACTACATCAGGGACATCTAGCGGCAGTCAAAGCTCTACAAATGGTTCAGGACATGATAACTATAATACGCGATCTAAGGGATCTCATTGGTATTCACGTAATTGGCTCTATACGCATTTTTCAGACTTAAATATGCGTGTTCATGCATTGGTGGAAAATGGAAAGGCGCGTATTATTTCTCAGCCAAATATTACAACTATGAGTGGTAAAAATGCGGGAATTCTGATTGGTGGTGAAATTCCATATCCTGTCTCAGATGGTAATGGTGGTGTGTCAGTAGAGTTCAAACCTTTCGGTGTGCAGCTTAAATTACTGCGCCCTGAAGTAGACCGTGATGGCAATGTCACAGCTAAGCTTTTCGCTGGCGTTAGCCGAATAGATTGGCAAAATTCCGTTACCTCCAGTGGATATAATATGCCAGGAATAGCTACACGCTCTGCGGTGACAATGGTTAATATTCCTTCGGGTATGACGATGGCTATTGCTGGACTCATGAACTCAGATGATGCTGATAGCGTCAACGGTGTTCCATTACTAAGCAAGATACCGGTTTTGGGAAGTTTGTTTAAATATCACGAAAAGACAAGACAAAAGACTGAATTGTTGATTCTTATCACGCCGCGCGTGGTCAATGAGACGACACCGACGAAGATGCGTAAGGATATGTATGAGGCTTACCAGGATAAGCGTCATGAGGACCAGGCGCTGTACCAGGTGGATTTAAACCATCCAGAGCAGGTGGAAAAAACGGCGGAGCAACAGGAAAAAAATAAGCAGGCATCTGCCAAGAAGACTGGCAGTAAGCTGAGCGAGCAGGATGGTTCGCTGCTCGGCAAATATTTAAACCAGAGTGTCTTGCCGGCAACAGATAGTCAGGCACAGGAATGAACTGATAGGAGGGATGACGCGTGGCTGAGGCACAGGAGACCATCAATGGTGCTATAATTACGTTTTTCAGTACGGCTTCGGCCGTAGGCAAGACGCTCGTGGGCACGAATACGGCGGCGGAACTGGCCCGGGAGGGGTATCGCGTCTGCCTCGTGGATTTCGATTTGCAGTTCGGCGATGTCTGCAACTATTTGCAGATTATGCCAGAGAATACCGTGGCAGATGTCCAGCAGGGCATGGCTACGGAGGGCGCGGACTGCCACGTGGAGGACTACCTCACGCCCTATGAGCATGAGGCGGCCGGTTTCTATGTGATGGCGGCTCCGCTCCAACTGGATGAGGCCTATAATATCAGGACGCAGCCCATGAAAATCATGCTGCAGCATTTGCAGAGCCTGTTTGACTACATCGTCGTCGATACAACGTCGATGTTCAGCGAACTGAACCTGGCTGTGCTGGATATGAGTACGGTGGTGATTTTCCTCGGCATCCGCGATTTCTTCCCGACCATCAAAAATATGAGCATTGGCAATGAGACGCTGAAAAATCTGCACTACGACCGCAATAAATTGCGCATTGTGCTGAACCGCAGCGACTCGCAGACAGATATTTCGCTGGAGATGGTGGAAAAGACACTGGGGGAGCGTTTTTACCACATTCTGCCCAATGATTTCCGTGCGGCCAGCCAGTCTATCAAGAGCGGCGTGCCGCTGGTGCTCAATGCCGAGCGTACGGAGCTGGGGGCGGCGTTGCGTGAGCTCGTCTATCGCTCTACGAACCAGGAGTATGTCGATGACTACGAGCAGCCACAGCAACAGGCGGACGGCGGTTTCTTCAGCCGCCTGTTCGGTGGGAAGGAGTGAGGTAGTTGGCTTATCGCGTCATGTTGATTGAGAACGACCGCCTGCTCCTGGAGCAGCTCTCGCAGGCAGTACAGGGGGCTGAGGGATTCCAACTCGTCGCCCGTTATCAGAGCGCCAATGATGCCCTCGGTCAGGGCATGATGTTCAAACCGAATATTATCCTGCTCAATATCGACAACCAGAACGGTGCCATGCTCATGGAGCGCTTTACCAAGGTCTTTACCGATGCCTCGATTATCTGCATGAGCGAGCGCTCGCAGGCCGAGGGTGTCAGCAGTATGGTGCAGGCGGGCGCCAAGGGCTTTATCATCAAGCCTTTTACCTCGGAGGAGCTCAAGGAGTCTGTTGAGACCTTCGCCAAGAGTGGTATGGAGGTATCCTCGCATGTCATGACGTTCTTCAGCCCCAAGGGCAAGAGCGGCAAGACGACACTCATCGCCAACCTCGCGATGGCGCTCGGGCGACGCACGCACGAGCAGGTGGGCATCATCGACGCCGATTTGCAGTTCGGCGATATGATGGCATTCTTCAATCTGAAGCCGCAGGCAACGATTGTGGAGGCAGTGCATGAGATACGCTTTATGTCGCCGGTCACGTTGCATAACTATTTCGCACCGGTGAATAAATACGTGCATGTGCTCTGCGGCACGACGGCGCCGAACCTCATCGACCGGGTGTCTATCGAGGGCTTTGAGAACGTCATCCGCATGGCACGCAACCTGTTCCACTACGTGCTCATAGACGTACCGCCAGGCTTCAATCCAACGTCCATTGCGGCGGCGGAGCTCTCAGATACAACCTATGTGGTCACGATGATCAATGATGCTTACGAAATGCAGCATGCACGCCGGGCTTTGGAGATTTTCCGTGATTGGCCGGATTATGCCACGCGCGTCAAGCCGGTCTTTACCCGCGTGACGCCTTGTGATATCGCCAAACAGCAACAGCTCGAGGCACAGCTCGGCGAGCCTATCGAGGCCATCATCCCCAATGCTTATCAGGTCGTCTCCGAGGCGGCTAATAACGGCAGCATGGCTGTGGATATCGAGCCGGACAGCGCGCTGGCGCAAAGCGTCAACCGCATGGCGGAGAAGATTATGGGACATCATCATCTGCGGTGGGATAAGCCATGAGAATATTCATCGCCATGATGGTCATGCTGGGCAGTTTGCTTATCTGTTATGCTGTTATCCATGGCCGTCAACAAAAAGAAAAGCGTCTCGTAGCCCGTTTAGAGACCATCTCACACCTGGACAGGCCGCAGGCGGGGAGGCGCAGTGCGCATACGTTGCAGCCAACAAAGGCATCCATGCAGGAGCATGCCTTTACCCTGGTACGGCGGCTGGCTCAGAACTGGAATGGTCTGCATCTCAAGGTAGATTACGACCTCAAGATGCAGCAGGCGGGCTGGCCCCTGCTGGGCAAAGAGTTCCAGATGGGACTGCTGCTGCTGGCTGTGCTCGGCGGTCTGCTGGTCGGTTTGATATTGTGGAGTCCGTTGGGGTCTTTAGCCGGTGCGGCGGGTGGTTTACTGCTCGGCCTCATACTCATGAATTTCGCTATCCAACGGCGGCAGAAGGCCTTTGCTAATCAGCTGGGGGATATGCTTACGATGGTGTCCAATGCTTTGCGCGCAGGCTTCTCCTTTATGCAGGCTATTGAAATGGTCGCGCGGGAGATGGATGACCCCATAGGCGGTGAGTTCGGCGAGATCATTCGCGCGAACCGTTTGGGTACGCCGCTGGATAAGGCGCTGGAACAGATGTCGCAGCGGGTGAATAGTACCGATTTTAACCTCGTGGTTACGGCCGTGTTGATTCAGCGCCAGGTGGGCGGCAATCTGTCGCAGATACTTGATACTATTAGTGAGACGGTGGCCGAGCGTATCCGTATGCGACGCGAGGTCAAGGCCCTGACAGCGCAGGGGCGAGCTTCTGGGGCAGTTTTGGCGGCGTTACCTTTGGGACTGGCGGGGATACTTTCCATCGTCAATCCGGGGTATCTGCAGCCGCTGATGACTGAAGACCTAGGACAAATGGCCGTGGTGGGCGCGATTATTTTGGAAATAATTGGTTTTTGGGTGATAAACCGTATTGTAAATATCGAAGTATAGGCTATAATAGAGATGGTATCTCCTCTTAGAGGAGTGCATATAAAAAATAATTATATACTAATTAAGGAGGAATTATCATGTTGGAGATCATTGATTACCTGAAGGCACGCTATCTGTCGGAGAAAGCACAGGGCATTGTGGAGTATGCACTGATTCTGGCTTTCGTAGTGGTAGTGGCAGCTGCTATTGCTAACGGTGGCGGTCTGCGCGACAAAGTTGGTAATGTATTCAACAGCCTGAGCAGCCAATTCTAAAATGCTCTTTTCTTGGGAGGGTAGTATGATGCGTAAATTCCAAAAAGGTCAGTCGATAGTGGAATTTGCGCTGATACTGCCCTTTTTCTTTTTGCTTTTATGGGGCCTGGTCTACTTTGGCCTCTTTTTTTCGGATTATCTTATGCTGAATAGTGCGGCACGCAGCTGTGCCCGTGAGGCATCGCTGGCGAGCAGTGAGGATGCTTTTAAGGATTTGGCGACAACTTATCAAAAGCAAATCAAGGATAAGCAGGTCACCAATCTGTACGGGCTTAAAAAGCTCACGGTTACAGCGGAGTCTAATGACAAGAGCAAGACTAATAAGGATGTCGTCGTGGTCATAAACGAGGAAAACGAGGATATCAAGAGCGCAGATAAAAACAGCAGCAGTCTGTATCAGGTGTTTAAAAATTTCATCGGTACGGCGGCCAAAAAGGATTTTGCCATTACGTATCGTATGTATTGGGAGGGCAATCCTGGCAAGTAGTGTTGTTTTATCAGCAAGTAAAACTATACCGGTGTCTATAAAGATGAGGAGTTGAATATCTATGTCGCTTTTGACGCGTTTGGGGCGGCCTGAGGGCTCGAACCAGCAGGTGCGTATCTTTGCTTCGCAGGCAGCAGAAGACTCAGGAGTGGAATCCTATCTGCTGGCCAAGCAGCGCGCGCACCAGCGTATCATAGATGATATGACTCCGGAGGAGCAGAAAATCCTGCTCGCGGGCAATCAGGACCGTCGCGAGGTCGAGCAGATTATCAACGGTTATATCCAGCAGTTTGCCGATGACGACCCCTTTGCCATCCCGCGCGGCTACCGCACGCAGATGGTCAATGATATCGTTAACGACATGCTGGGCCTCGGGCCAATCGAGTCCTTGCATCAGGATGAGACCGTTACCGAGATTATGGTCAACGGACCGGGACAGGTATTTGTCGAGCGCATGGGCAAGCTGGAACTCACGAAGGTGAAGTTCCGTGATAATGATCATCTCATGCACATCGTGGACCGCATTCTGGCTCCACTTGGGCGGCGCATTGACGAGTCATCACCGCTCGTCGATGCACGTCTTGAGGATGGCTCGCGTGTCAACATCATCATCCCGCCGTTGTCACTTAAAGGGCCGTGCCTGACGATTCGTAAATTCTCGAAAAAGCCGTTCACGGTCGAGAATCTTATCTCTTTTGGCACAATGGATCACAAGATGGCGCAGTTCCTGCGTGCTTGCGTACAGGCGCGGGTCAATGTGCTCGTCTCCGGTGGCACCGGCTCGGGTAAAACGACGACGTTGAACGTCATTTCATCCTTTATCCCGGAGGGCGAACGCATCGTCACCATCGAGGATGCGGCGGAGCTGCGCCTGCAGCAGCGCCACGTGGTGACGCTGGAGTCGCGTCCGGCCAATATTGAGGGCAAGGGACAGATTACCATTCGCGACCTCGTGCGCAACGCCCTGCGTATGCGTCCGGACCGCATTATCGTCGGTGAGGTGCGCAGCGGCGAGGCTTTGGACATGCTGCAGGCCATGAATACGGGTCATGATGGCTCGCTGACGACGGCGCATGCCAACAGCCCGCGTGATGCCCTGTCCCGCCTGGAGACGATGGTGCTCATGAGCGGCCTGGATTTGCCCGTGCGGGCTATCCGCGAGCAGATTTCCTCGGCTATCGACCTTATTATCCAGCAGTCGCGTATCCGTGATGGCAGCCGTAAAATCACCTACATTACGGAAGTACAGCGCATGGAGGGCAATACCATTACCACGCAGGATTTGTTCCGCTATGTGCAGACGGGCATTGATGAGAACGGCAAATCCATCGGTAAATTTGCTTCGACCGGGTTGAAACCTAGCTTTTACGACAAGTTCGCCCTCTGCGGTATCGAGTTGCCGGAGGACTTCTTCGAGGCGGATGCGGATATCGACCGTGACGGAGGGAGTGAGTACTGATGTTGCGTGTCATTTGTGCCGTAGCCGTGGGTCTCGCGGCCTTTTTGCTCCTCTGGGCACTCCTGCATAGACGGGACCACGCCCAAAAACATCTGGAGCAGCGTCTGCAGGAGCTCCAGCAGCCGCGGCTGCGTAGGCGTGAGGGGCAGCTGGCCCAGGTGCAGCAGGCGGGGCGTGCGCGGGATAAAAAAGATATCCCGTTCAAGGAACGCGTCCTGCGTCCCCTGAGTGCTTATTTTGAGCGGCTGGCTAACCAGCTGACGCCAGTCGAGATGCGCGCCTGGCTGCAGCACCGCATCGTCCTGGCCGGTAAGACGCGTCAGCTGTCACCAGGGGCCGTATTTGGCTCGATGCTTGTTTCCGGGGCGCTATGCTTTGTACTGGTCTGGCTGTATGCCGATAAGCAGGGCTTCGCCTTTCCCCGCATGGTAGCGTTGGAGACGGTGAGCGTCCTCGTGGGCATGTACGTGCCGTTGCTGGCCATCAAGAGCATGATTGCGCAGCGTCAGAAGCAAATCATGAAGGAACTGCCGGAGGTGCTGGACCTTTTGTGCGTCAGCGTGCAGGCTGGCTTGTCGTTTGATGCCTCGCTGGAGAAAATCACCGCGCGCATGCACGGTGCTTTGATAGATGAGTTCCGCCATTTTCAGGACGATGTGCGCATGGGCATGGTGCGGCGCACAGCGATGAAAAATATGGCGGCGCGCTGCGAGCTGCAGGACATTTCGCTCTTTATGACCTCGCTGATACAGGCTGAGCGTCTCGGTACCAGCATGGGAAAGACCCTGCGCAATCAGGCTGATAACATCCGCGAGCGGCGTCGCCAGTACGTCAAGGCCGAGGCTATGAAAGCCCCGGTCAAGATTGTCTTCCCACTTGTTTTGTTCATTTTCCCCGCTATCTTCGTAGTAACGTTGGTGCCGACGTTGTTGTTCTTGATGAAAAATATGTAGTAATGCGATGAAAAAAACGACAGTCGTCATTGAAAATTCGCCTGCAAGTGCCGTGCTGCAGCTGTGGCTGGCGGATACTTTCTGGACCAGACTGCACGGTCTGATGTTTAAAAGCCAGCTGGGCAAGAACGAGGGCCTTTGGCTGCGACCATGCAACAGTGTACATATGTGCTTTATGCGTTTTACGCTGGATATCGTCTATGTGGATGCAACAGGCAAAATTATTAAACTGGTGCGCCATTTACGTCCTTGGTGGGGGGTGTCTCTATGCTGGGGGGCACATAGCACTATCGAGCTCGCTGCGGGTACGATAGAACGCCTGGGGTTGCAATGTGGCCAGTATGTAAAGATGAGGTGTTAGCGATGGAATGCTGGAAGGCTAGGCAGCAACATGGTGATATTATCATTTTCTTTGCTTTGCTCATCCCCTTAATCTTGGCTATAGTGAGCTTTGTGATAGATGCCGGTGCTGTGTATGCTACGCATAGTAGGTTGCAAAATGCCACGGACGCTGCGGCTATCGCCGGTGCGTACCAATTAGATGATGATGCTAAAGTCAAGGAAACGGTACACGCATACCTGCAAAAAAATACGCAGGAGGCTTATGACAGTATTGTTTACAGCACGGCGAAGCCTACGGAGGAGCGGGTGGCCGCCTATAACTATGACACATCCAAAGAGGACGAGCTGGATGTGACCATGCATGCACTGGTGCCGCTAACTTTTTGCCGCTGGTTTGATATCTACACGTTGGATGTGTCTGCTACCTCTAAAGCTAAGGTCTCCCGTGAGGGTTTGACGGATGAGATGTTCAAGTATAGCATGGTGGCGGCGCATAAGTCTCCAGCCAATTATGACCCCAATGATTGGCAGTCCCGTCAAAAGGAATATGGTATCTGGTTCGATGCCGAGGGGATGGTCATAGAGGGCGATATTATGACCAATGGCAAAATAGTTTTTAATCAGAGTAGCAAGAGCTACCTGAAAGGTAAATTGAATGTCTCCAAGGACGCAGAAAATAGCGGTAAGGAGTTTTCACAAGGCTTTTGGCGTAATGGACAATACGTGACGAAAGATTATAAGCCCAGCGTATGGGGGGCTTATGGCTGGAACAACGGACAGATGGAATGGTATACTCTGCTGGACGATAACGGTCAGCCGCTGACCAGAGAAACCACCGCTGCCAATGGTCACCTCGAGGATGTCAACACCGAGCAGGTAGTCGAGCAGGATAAAGATATTGATATCTCGATAAAGAATAACGCATCCATCAAGGCTTTGCTGGATGGCTATAAAGCGATGAGCGTGTCGGAACGGGAGAAGCAGCATATTTATTACGATGATAACAAGAGTAATGGCTACTACAATTTTAGCTCCTCACATACGCGCGTCTATCCGGCCTTGACGAGTAATGAGACGGGGCGCGTGGTGTCGGGGAATGATACGGATATTCCTACATGGGAGCGCTATTATACTACGATTGTGGTACCCAATGATATCCAGGTCAGTTTCGAAAATTCACCGGAGCCCAGCGCGGATGATTTCGCCATTATCGTCTCGCTGCATGGCAATATTCATATCCCGAATGGCGTGACATTCCGTGGGCTGCTCTATGCACCCGAGGGTACGGTGCGCATTGACGGTACGGCTAAAGTGGATGGCAACGTAATAGCACAGCAAATCCTCATGTCGACGCCGGGACAGAACGTAAAGGGCAAAAACTATGTGCATCACGCGACGATGCCGGCCAAGGGGCGTATAAAGGTGCGTTTAGTAAGCTAGGGAAACAATTTCTGAAAACAGTTGCTACCAGCAACACATCAAGGTCTCGCATAGAAACTTGAGTGGCTTGACACCCGAGCCAGTTTGACAGCATATTTTGTAATTTTTGTATATGGGACAACTGTATGTGTGGTCACCATTCCAAGCTATTTGGGTCAAGCAGGAAGTCGAGTAGCCCGGCGGTGAGAATGCCATCATCATCCTGTGTGGGGGTGACGACGTTGCCGACGATGATAATTTTTTTGAAAGAATCTTTTAGCGCCAGCAGGGAGGCTTTTTCCTGTTGGCGTTTTTCTTCATCCGGCAAAGCATAGGCGGATTGGATGTAGTAGCGTTTACTGCCCAGGTTGGCGACGAAATCGACTTCGAGTTGCTGGGATTGGCGGATACCCTGGGCATTATAGGCTCGTTTGGTAACGCTGCCGACATCTACATTGTAGCCGCGCAGGCGTAACTCGTTAAACAGCACATTTTCCATGAGATGCGGTTCATCCGGCTGGCGGAAGTTCAGGCGGGCGTTGCGCAGACCTATATCCTCAAAGTAATATTTGAGAGGCGAGCCGATATATTTACGGCCTTTTATATCGTAGCGACGCGCCTCTTGAACGATGAAGGCCTCCTGCAAATAGCCCAGATAACGGATAATGGTGCTCAGGCTGATAGAGGAATGCAGGCGGCTTTTGAAGGTAGCCAGAATTTTGGCTGGGTTGGTCAATGAGCCGATAGATGAAGCCAATACATTTAATAGGTCCTCCAGCTCCTGGGATTTTTCCAAACGATTGCGCTCAATAATGTCTTTTAGATAGGTCGTTTGAAAAAGTTGCAGCAGATATGCCGAGCGTTGCTCGTTGGTGTTCATGGTAAGGGTCAGGGGCAGACCGCCATAAAGGATATATTGCGACCAGCCATGGTAGATGTCACCATCATATGCCTGCATAAATTCGGCAAAGGATAACGGATAGATATGTACTTCATCCCCGCGGCCGCGGAACTCTGTGACAACATCAGTGGAGAGAAAACGCGAATTACTGCCAGTGACGTAGATGTCGACATTTTCTTCGTAAAGCAGGGAGTTGAGGACAGCTTCAAATTTTGGTAGAAGCTGCACCTCATCCAGCAGAATATAATAGTTGCCGCTATCGGTCATATGCTTGCGCAGGTAGGCCATAAAAGTGTGTGGTTCCAGATACTGCTCGTTGTCGATACGGTCGAATTCCATCACGATGATATGGTCATCCGGCACACCGGAATTGAGCAGGTGCTTACGGAATAATTTCAGTAAAAGATAAGATTTGCCACAACGCCGTATGCCGGTGATAATTTTCACCATGCCGTTATGCATGCGGTTGATGAGTTTCTGAACATATATATCGCGCTTGATTTCCATGCTGTCACACTCCTATGAGAATATAGGTGGCTTTATCCACATTTATTATCATATTATACACCTAAAAGACGACTGTTGGTAAGTTAGTATAAAAATTAAGATGGCTAAAGCCACCTATATTTTCATAAAAAATACCCGCAAGCGTTTGCGGGCAGGTTTTCTGGCTAAATTTAGCCGACGAGTTTTTTCAGCGTTGCGGCGTCGACGGGCTGGGTGAGGCCCATGATGCTCAGAAGCTGGATGAGGGCGACGGGGAGTTCGTGTGTATGCTTGATGACGAAGTCGGCGCCCTTCCAGCCGCTGAAGCTGTGGTTCGTCTCGTCGTATTGCAGGATGTCTTTGATTTCCGCGTTGTTGTAGTGGCGCGTGAGCAGGTGCTCGATGAGGTTGACGTACTCGGTCATGAGGAATACGGTCACGAGGTTGACGCGCAGGAAGCGTCGCAGCTGCTTCGTGCCGTTTTCGTCGAGCATCGTGACGCTGATGCTGTGGTCGCGCATGGCCGTGAGCAGGTCATTTTTATCGATGCCGTAGTAGTCACCGTTGTAGGTGAATTTCGCCATAAAGGCGCGTTGCATATAGTCGTCCTTGCTTACGACCTGCATGAGCTCGTGGTCGGGATCCGCGTCTTTCCACTCGTCGCGCGTCGTGTAGAGCGGCACGTAGTGGACGCCCATCTGCATGAGTTCCTTGATCAGTGAGGCCTTGCCGGCGCCGTGCGGGCCGAGCAGGGCGAATAGTTTATTGGCCATACTGTCACACCTCTTCCTTGCTGCTGACTGGGCTATCTAGGCTGCTGGATAGGGCGGTCAGAAAACTCTCATATTTCTCTTAAGGTGATTTTCGCCATCGCTAAAGGGAAATCCTGCCTGAGCGGCGAATAGATAGCAGAAAAGATGTGTATGCTGCTCGGGAGGGACGCCCATGCTCTACGGGATTATCGATATCGGCTCGAACACGATGCGCCTGGCCATCTATATCATCAACGGCCAGCGCATGGAGATGCTCATGAAGAAAAAGGAGCTCGTGGGGCTCGCAGGCTACGTGCAGGACGGCGTGATGACCAAGGCGGGTATCGCGCGGGCGGCCGGTGTGCTCAAGGAGTTCCAGGCTTTTCTCGCGACGTTTAACATCACCAACGTCGTGGCCTTCACCACGGCGGCGCTGCGCAACGCCACGAACAGCCGTGAGGCCGTGGCGGCGCTCGAGCAGCAGACGGGGCTCACCATCCGCGTTATCTCGGGCGAGGAGGAGGCTACGTATGACTTTATCGGCGCGACGCACGACCTTGTGGAGGACGACGGGCTCATCCTCGACGTGGGCGGTGGCAGCACGGAGATCGTGGCCTACAGTGCGCGCCAGATTGCGGAGAAGGTCAGCCTGCCGCTCGGCTCGCTGGGCCTGCGCACGGGCTGTGTGGCGGGAATTCTGCCCACGCGGCTGGAGAGTGTGCGCATGACGGAGCAGGCGGAGGCGGCCGTGGCTGTACTCACGGGCTTTGCAGGTGTGGAGGCGCCGGAGGTCGTGGGCATCGGCGGCACGTTCAAGGGCGCGCAGGCGCTCTACAATACGGTCTACAAGCAACCGGCGACGAACCACCGCATGGACGTGCGGCGGCTGCGCTCGCTGATTACGGATTTCCTCTGCGACGATGGTATCACGGAGCGCATGACCATCCAGCTCATGACGTCCGTGCCCGACCGCATGCACACGATTATCCCCGGGCTCATCATCGCGGACACGCTCGCGCGCCGTTTCCATGCGAAGCAAATTATCTACAGCGACTCGGGCGTGCGCGAGGGCTTTATCTACGCGGAGATTATGCAGAAAAAATGACGGAAAATCGTCTCGGAGCACCGCTGAACCCTGGCTTTAGCGGTGCTTTTGTGGTATAATTAATTGTTTGTGAATGATAATAAATTGTGAAATTTTGAGGTGAGAATGTGGATTTTGGTCAGGGTAAGGTAATACCGGTCAACCTGGAGCATGAGATGCGCAACTCCTACATCGACTATGCGATGAGCGTTATCGTGTCGCGTGCGCTGCCGGATGTCCGCGATGGCCTGAAGCCAGTACATCGCCGTATCCTTTATGCCATGCAGGAAGCGGGCATGGGCTCGAACAAGCCCTACAAAAAATCGGCGCGTATCGTCGGTGAAGTGCTCGGTAAATATCATCCGCATGGTGATAGCTCCGTGTATGACGCCATCGTGCGTATGGCGCAGGATTTCTCCATGCGCTACCTGCTCGCGGATGGCCACGGTAACTTCGGCTCCGTCGATGGCGACCCCGCAGCCGCTATGCGTTATACCGAGGTTCGTATGTCGAAAATCTCGGAGCTCATGCTGCAGGATATCGACAAGGAAACGGTGGATTTTGTCCCGAACTACGATGAGTCACTGAAGGAACCGTCGGTGCTGCCGGCGAAGTTCCCGCAGCTGCTCGTCAACGGCACGAGCGGTATCGCCGTCGGCATGGCGACGAATATCCCGCCGCACAACATGACGGAGGTCATAGACGGCACGCTCATGCTCATCGACAATCCGGACACGACGATTGATGAGCTCATGCAGGTCATCAAAGGTCCGGATTTCCCGACGGCCGGTCTTATCCTGGGCCGCGAGGGCATCCGCCAGGCCTACACGACGGGCCGCGGCGTCATCAAGATGCGCGCGAACGCGCATATCGAGACCATGTCGAACGGCAAGCCGCGCATCATTGTGACGGAGCTGCCGTATCAGGTCAACAAGGCGCGCCTCATCGAGAAAATCGCCGAGCTCGTGCGCAACAAGGAAATCGAGGGCATCACGGATCTGCGCGATGAATCTGACCGCAACGGTATGCGCGTGGTCATCGAGCTGCGCCGCGATGCGAATGCGAACGTCATCCTGAACCAGCTGTACAAGCACACGCAGCTGCAGGAGAGCTTTGGCACGATTATGCTGGCGCTCGTCGACGGCAAGCCGCAGGTGCTGAACCTCAAGGAAATCCTGCATTACTATATCAAACATCAGGAAGATGTCATCACCCGCCGCACGAAGTACGAGCTGGCGAAGGCCGAGGCGCGCGCCCATATCTTGGAGGGCTTGAATATCGCGCTGGACCATCTGGACGCGGTCATCACGACCATCCGCCAGAGCCGCACGGCCGATATCGCACGCACGGCCCTCATGGAGGGCTTTGGCCTGTCCGAGAAACAGGCCCAGGCTATCCTCGATTTGCGTCTGCAACGCCTGACCGGCCTCGAGCGCGAGAAAATCGAGGAGGAGTACCAGGAGGTCTTAAAGGCCATCGAGGAGTACAAGGCTATTCTGGCCGACGAGACGCGCATCCTCGGCATCATCAAGGATGAGCTGAGCGAGGTCAAGGCGAAGTACGGCGATGAGCGCCGCACGCGCATCACGATTGACACGTCGGAGCTGGCAGTGGAGGATCTCATCGCCGAGGAAGATGTCGTGATTACGCTCACGCATAACAACTACATCAAGCGCATGCCGCTGGATACGTATCGTCGCCAGAACCGCGGTGGCAAGGGCGTCAAGGGCATGGGCACGAAGGCGGCGGATTTCGTCGCCAACATGCTCATCACGACGACGCACCACACCATCTTGTTCTTTACGAGCCGCGGCCGCGTGTACCATCTCAAGGCGTACGAAATCAACGAGGCGAGCCGCACGGCGAAGGGCACGGCGATTATCAATCTGCTGCAGCTGCAGCCGGATGAAAAAATCACGGCCATTATCCAGGTCAAGGAGTTCCAGCCCGACCATTGCCTGTTCATGGCGACGCGCAAGGGCATCGTGAAGAAGACGAATATCACGGAGTTCCGCAACCTGCATAAAGGCGGCCTGAACGCCATTAACCTGGACGACGATGATGATCTCATCGGCGTGAAGTTCACGGATGGCGACAGCTACGTCATGCTGGGCACGAAAAACGGTCTCGCGATTGCGTTCTCGGAGCAGGATGTACGCGCGATGGGCCGTGTGGCGCGCGGCGTGAAGGGCATCAGCCTCAAGGAGGGCGATGCGGTGGTCGGTATGGATATCATGCGCCGCAACGCCGAGGTGCTGACGGTCACGGCGGGCGGCTACGGCAAGCGCACGGCGACGAGCGAGTACCGCATCCAGTCGCGTGGCGGCAAGGGTCTCATCAACCTCAAGGTCACGGAGAAGACGGGCGCCGTCATCGGCTTCAAGGTCGTACATCCGGGGCAGGAGCTCATGCTCATCACCTCGGAGGGCATTGTCATCCGCACGAACGTGGATGATATCTCGACCATCAGCCGCAATACGCAGGGCGTAAAGCTCATGGATATCGCGGAGAACGATCAGGTCGCGTCGATGGCTACCATGGACCAGAAAAACGAATAAATCGGCATAAAGCTAAAAGGGGAGCCCTGCGAGGGGTTCCTTTTTTGGTGCGAGGCAAAACTCGGCCCCGGCGGGCATGACCAACGCTACGCTGAGATAATTCGCTAAAAGATTTTTTTGCCAAAAAATAAACCTGTAAAAGTTCCAAAACGCGCTGCGCTTGAACGGTTGAAACTTTTACAGGAAGCTGGTTGGCAAAAAAATCTTTCTTAACGCGAATTATCAACGCTTCGCTTATGGTCATGCCCGCCGGGGCCTTACGTTTGTGGCGATATCTTTACTTGTTCTCTTACTCTTCGCTATCCTACTTTATCTTTTCTGCTTTGCTACCAAATCTCTGGTGTGCTGAGCTACCTGCTCGGGGGTGACGTTCGTCAGACGGGCTACACCGGTGTCGAGGGCAGCCTGCGCTACGGCGGCGGCGACGGTCGGGGCGACGTCGGGGTTGAAGGGGCTCGTGATGACGTGGTCGGCGTCGAGCTCGCTCTCTGGCACGAGGTCGGCGAGGGCGTGGGCGGCGGCGATGCACATGGCGTCGTTGATGTCACGGGCGCGTACGTCGAGGGCGCCGCGGAACAGGCCCGGGAAGGCGAGCAGGTTGTTGACCTGGTTCGGGTAGTCGGAGCGGCCAGTGCCGACGACTTTCGCGCCCGCGGCCTTGGCGAGGTCGGGCATGATCTCGGGCGTGGGGTTGGCCATGGCCATGAGGACGGGGTCAGCGGCCATGCTGCGCACCATGTCCTGTGTCACGCAGCCAGCCTTGGAGACGCCGATGAAGACGTCGGCACCGCGCATGACGTCGGCGAGGCTGCCCGCCTCGTGCTGGGGGTTGGTGATGGTGGCGATGTCGTCTTTATAGGGGTTCATGCCGTCAGGGCGGCCGCTGTAGATAGCGCCGTGGGTGTCGCAGAGGATGATGTTCGTGGCGCCCATGCTCGCTATGAGGCGCGTGATGGCCTGCCCGGCGGCACCGGCGCCGTTGACGACGAATTTTGCGTCGTTGAAGGTTTTGCCCGTGAGCTTGAAGGCGTTGATGAGCGCGGAGACGACGACGATGGCTGTGCCGTGCTGGTCGTCGTGGAACACGGGGATGTCGAGCTTTTTTTTCAGCTCGCGCTCGATGTCAAAGCACTGCGGGGCCTTGATGTCCTCGAGGTTGATGCCGCCGAAACCGGGAGCCAGGAGCTCGACGGCGCGCACGACCTCTGCCGGGTCCTCGGTGTTGAGGCAGATGGGGAAGGCATCGACACCGGCGAAGCCTTTGAAGAGGATGGCTTTACCCTCCATGACGGGCAGGCCGGCGGCCGCGCCGATGTTGCCGAGGCCGAGCACGGCCGTGCCGTTCGTGACGACGGCGACCATGTTGCCTTTGGCCGTGTAGTCGTAGATAGCATCGGGCTCGTCCTTGATGGCGAGGCAGGGCTCGGCGACGCCGGGCGAGTAGGCGAGCGTGAGGTCCTCCGCGTGTGCGAGCGGGACCTTGCTCACGACCTCGATTTTTCCCTGATGCTCTTTATGCAGCGCGAGGGCTGCTTGTTTGACGTCACTCATGGTGAACGCTCCTTTCAGTATGGTGTACGTGATCGGTTCTGTTTGCGCCTTCAGCATAGCGCGCCCGGGCGGACAGTTCCGTGAGCTGGTTACACTATGCGGGGAAAATTACTTTAGGAAACCGGTTGACTTGTATCATTATGAAGGTGGTTCATGTTTCATTATAGACCCTCAGGCTGATTTGACAAATACAAAAAATTCATCTTGTCATAAACACAATTTCTGACAATTTTGCACGGGGCTGCAGTTGCCGCAGTGGCGATGACTTCGGGTATAAAAAAGCAGCCTCCCGTAAAGTGGGAGGCTGCTGTAAACAGGTCTTAGTTGCTGGTTTTGCTCGTGCCGACGCCAGGCGTGGGGGCGGCTGGTGTTTCGCTTGGCGTGGCCGGCGTGGGCTCGGCCGGCTGTTCGCGGCGCGAGCTGTCGTCGCGGCTCTCGGAGTAGCGGCCTTCCGAGCTACGGCCATTGCTCGTGCTGCTGTCCTTACTGCTGCGGCCCTCGTCGCGCTGTTTGCGCTGTTCCTTGTCTTTCAGGCCGGACTGTGAGTGATGCTCGCTGCGGCCAATGGAGGTGTCGCTGGCTGGTACCTCACGCGCTGTGGAGGGGATGGATTTTTCGTACTCCTGTACGGCCTCCTCGAGGTTGCGGCGGGCCGTGGCGTTCAGCGAGATGCCGAGCGTGTTGGCGAGCGTCGTGCGCAGGTCTTTGACATCAGGTATCCAGTAGCTGACGCCGTCGATGTAGAGCGGCTTGCCGGGCACCATGTCGGCCTTGAGGCCGTTTTTCTGCGCTTCTTTCAGCGTGCCCGCGAACTCGAGCAGCTGGCGGAACGAGAGGTCAGTCTTCACCGAGTCGAGCACGGCGCGGATGACACCGGGCAGGTTCGGGATGACGGCCGGGCTCGTGATTTTGTCCATGCAGGCCTTGACGAATTTCTGCTGGCGTTTGATGCGGCCGATGTCGCCCTCCTCGTCGCGGAAACGCACGTAGGTGACGGCCGTCTTGCCGTCCATGTGCTGCATGCCGGGGCGCAGGTCGATGACGAGGCCGCCGTCGTCGTCCCAGGGGTCGGTGTAGTACATGCGCTTTTCCACGTCGATGTCGATGCCGCCGAGGGCGTCGATGATTTTCGTGAACGCATGTGTGTTGATGATGATGTAGTGGTCCATATCGACGCCGAGGAAGCCCTCGACGGTGTCCTGCGTGAGGCGTTCGCCGCCATAGGCGTAGGCCGCGTTGATTTTGTCGAAGCCGTGGCCCTTGATTTTCACGCGCGTGTCGCGCGGTATGGAGAGCAGGGCGGCCTGGTCCTTTTTCGGGTCGAGCGTGGCAATCATGAGCGTGTCGGAGCGGCCGACGTCGTCCTCGCGCTCGTCAACGCCCATAATCATAATCGTGGACTTGTCGTGCGCGCGCAGCAGCCCGTCGTCAACGGCCTTTTCTACCGGCTTGTCGAGCAGGCTCGTCGAGGCGAAGAGTGCACCGGCGGCCGCGGCGGCGACGAAGCAGAGCACGAGCAGTACCCAGGGCCAGATGCGGCGTTTTTTGCGCTGGTGGCGCGGGGGCAGATTGGAAGTGGCCAAAATCTATACCTTCTTTTCTCTACAGGCGATATTGTCTTTATGTTCAGGCAGCGGCTTAGCCTTGGCAAAGCCGCGCATATTTACTATTATAAGGTTAAGCGGGCCGATGTGCAATTACTTCTTGCATGGTGGCAGCATATGATAAAGATATGGAGGCAGCAGGTTATGAGTCAGGAAATCGAGCGTAAATTCCTCGTGCGGGCGGGCTGGCAGCCGGAGGGGACTGGCAGCCGCATTGCGCAGGGCTATCTCTCGGCTGTGCCGGAGCGCACCGTGCGCGTGCGCGTGCGCGGGGAGCGGGGCTATCTCACGGTCAAGGGCAAAAATAACGGCATCAGCCGCGCGGAGTTCGAGTATGAGGTGCCACTCGCAGACGCTGAGGCTATGCTCGCGCTCTGTGAGCAGCCGCTCATCGAAAAGACGCGCTATCGCGTGCCCGCAGGTGAGCTCTGCTGGGAAATCGACGTCTTCGCGGGCGCTAATGCGGGCCTCGTCGTCGCCGAAATAGAGCTGCCGACGCCCGATACGCCGTTTGCGCGGCCGGACTGGCTGGGCGCGGAGGTCTCAGACGACCCGCGCTACTACAACTCCAGCCTGCAGCAGCACCCCTTCAGTGTGTGGTGAGCAGCTGTGAGTTTTCGCACAGGTTTTATCCACAAGATACAGGGTAGAAAGTAACGCGCTTATCCACAAGATGTAGTACTTGACAGATGATAATCGGGCATATCTTGAGTTATCAACTGTTTTATCCACATTATCCACTGCCTGCCGGTGTTTTTTAACGCACAATTTACACACAGGCGCTTGAACCTTGACCTAATATATAGTAGGAAACTGGAATGTAGCGGTAAGCTGACTGAGATTTATCCACAACTGTGGATGACTATGTGGATAAATTCCCCGACGGTGAGCGCATGCAGGATTTTTTTAGCTAACTAAAAGGATTTTTCCTGTAAAAAGCTAATATTACCAATATGGGAAAATATGGCGCGCTTCAGCGCAAATAGCAGGGACAAATAGAACAGGAGGAAAGAACATGAATCTGACGGAAGCTGTAATCGACACGATGGTGCGCCAGGCCATGGACGCCATCAAAAATGCCTACATCCCCTATGGCGGCATCGGCGTGGGTGCCTGCGCACTCGCGAGCGACGGCACGTTCTACACGGGCTGCAATGTGGAGAACTCCATCCCGCGGCTCTCGGTCTCGGCGGAGGAGGTGGCCATGTACAAGGCCATCGCCGACGGCAAGCGGGAGTTTGATGGCCTGGTGGTCATCGCCGATGTCAAGCATCCCTTTATCCCCAACGGCGCCGTCTGCCAGCTGCTGGCGGAGTTCGATGTGCCGGAGGTCGTCATGGCGGACATGAGCGGCAATGTGCAGCACGTCGAGCTCAAGGAGCTGTTGCCGCACGGCATTCGCATCAATGCCAACACGGCACTGGGGTCTGGACAGTAAGGCTGCTTTGCGTTAAAATGGAACGGTTGTTCTATGTATGGGCTTACATAACAGAAAGGAAGCGAGTCATTTGTACGAATGGATGTAGCGTCTGAGTGTCAAGGAGAAAATCATGGCGCCGCTGGCCGGATTGGTACTCGTGGTGTTCCTGGTGTTTGGCTTTGTCCTGAATAATCTCATCACCAATAACGCCATGGAGACGTTCCGTGCCGATACGGAGCGGCAGGTCGTGCAGGTCGATAACGCGATGGATATCTTCCTGAACGGGCTGCGTGACGGCCTCGTCAATATGGCGAACGACCCGCTGCTCAAACAGGGCGGTGAGCTCACCCGCTACTTCGAGCAGACGCCGGGCGGCGACGGCATGATTGCCATGGAGCCGGCGGCGAAGGGCGGCTTTGAGGCACAGGCCTATCAGCTGTTCCAGCGCTACGGCGAGGCGAACAAGTCTGCCGTTTCCGTCATCAGCTACGGCACGGTCGATGGCGGCTATCTGCAGTATCCGGCCGTCAAGCGCAAGGCGGGCTATGACTCGCGCAAACGTGACTGGTTTACGGACAGCATGAAAGATACGGGCAAAGTCCGCATCACGAAGCCGTTCAAGACCTCAAAGGGTACGCCGACCGTGGGTATTTTCGCCGTGGTCAAGAGTGACAGCGGCGAGCCGCGCGGCGTGCTGGGGCTCAATATCGACCTGCCCGTCGTGACGGATATGATTGCCAACATCAAAATTGGTGAGACGGGCTACATCATGATGCTGGACAGCGATGGCGTTATCATCGCCGACCCGAAGCATCCGGAGCAGAATTTCCAGAAACTCAGCGAGGCCGGGCTAGACGAGCTCTCCACGGCTACGCTCAAGACGGGCGAGCTGCAGGAGCTCACGCTGGACGGCACGACGAAAATGGTGCAGAGCTACACCTCGGAGAAGACGGGCTACCAGTATGTGACGATTGTCGACCGCAGCCAGGTCATGGCCAGCGTGCGGCATATGCGCATCGCGCTGGGCATCGCCATCCTCGTGGCACTCGTGCTCATGTTCCTTGCCACGTGGCGCATCGCGGACCTCATCGTGACACCGCTTCGCCGCATCGAGCAGGCCGCCGGGCAGGTCGCCCAGGGCAATCTGCGCGGCATTCAGGTGACGCTGGACAGCCAGGATGAACTGGGGCGTCTCGCGAACTCGTTCCAGACGATGGTCGATGACCTGAAAAAGCTGCTGCACGAAATCAAGGACAGCGCGGACGAGCTCTCGAACTCCTCGGGTCAGATGAGCGAGGGTGTCGAGCAGGTGGCGCAGACCATCACGCACGTGGCCGAGCAGGTCGGTGACATCTCGGAGTCGGCCAGCCAGCAGAGTGAGACGATGGTCTCGGCCGTCGACCATATCCGCGCCATGACGGACAACGTTGCGGGCATTGCCGAGACCTCGGCAACTATCAGCGAGCGCTCCTCGCGGGCGGGTGCAGCGGCCAAGGCCGGTGTGGACGGCGTGAACGGCGCCGTGGCGGCCATGGAGCAGATTCGCCGCACGGTCGACGAGTCGGCACAGGCCGTGGCCGAGCTCAGCAAGAGCTCCGAGCACATCGGCGAGGCCATCGGCGTCATCCAGGGCATCGCCGAGCAGACGAATTTGCTGGCGCTCAACGCGGCTATCGAGGCGGCGCGCGCCGGTGAGCACGGCCGCGGTTTTGCCGTGGTCGCGGACGAGGTGCGCAAGCTGGCCGAGCAGTCGGCCTCTGCGGCCGAGGAGATTGCGGGTACGCTGAGCAATATCCAGCAGGTCACGCAGCAGGCCGTGACCTCCATGCAGGCGGGGACCGAGGAGGTCAAGCGCGGCAGCGAGGTCGTGAACGGTGCCGGTGCGAAGTTCAAGGAAATCGCCGAGCATATCGAGGCCGTGGACCAGCTGGTCAAAGAAGCGGCCGAGACGGCGTCGCAGACGGCGGACGGCAGCATGACCATGCTCAAGAGTGCCGAGGATGTCGAGGAGTCGACGAAGAAAATCACCGGCAACATCAGCAATATCTCGGCGGCGACCGAGGAGCAGTCGGCCTCCATGGAGGAAATCTCTGCCTCCAGCCACACGCTGGCGGACATGGCCGAAAAACTGCAAAAAGAAGCCGACCATTTCAAGTTCTGACCGTTGTCGGAATCTGTCAATAAGTACACGAAAAGCCCGCTGCCGGGTGTCTGGCAGCGGGCTTTTTGCATGTCTGTCAGCAGCTGCTGGCAGGCATTTTTAGTGGATGGCTTTTTTCTTGAAGCGGCCGCCCACGATGTCGTGCACGGCGTTGATGGTGACGAAGGCGTTCGAGTCCTTCTCCAGCACGATTTCCTTCAGCTTGTCGACTTCGAGGCGGGTGACGACGCAGTAGAGTACCTCTTTGCTGTCGCCCGTGTAGCCGCCGGCACCATGCAGCAGCGTTACGCCGCGGCCCAGGCGGTCATTGAGCGCCGAGGTCACGGCCTCGTGCGCGTCCGTGACAATCATGACGGCGTAGGACTCGTCGAGGCCCTTGATCACGACGTCAATCATTTTCGCGATGACGAAGTAGGCGACGAGCGAGTACATGGCCTTGTCCCAGCCATAGAGCAGGCCGGCGCTCGAGAGGATGAACAGGTTGATGAACATCACGACCTCGCCCACGGAGAACACGGAGCGCTTGTCCATGATGATGGCCACAATCTCCGTGCCGTCGAGCGAGCCGCCGGCGCGGATGATGAGGCCGATGCCGAGGCCGTCGATGATGCCGCCGAAAATGGCCGCGAGGAACGGGTCCTCCGTCACGCGGCCCACGGGCGCGAACACGGCCGACCAGAGCGAGAGAAAGCAGATGGCGACGAGCGTCGCGATGGCGAAGTTCTTGCCAATCTGCCGGTAGCCGCCCCAGTAGAGGAACGGCAGGTTCAGCAGCACGAGGAACAGGCCGAAAGACAGCCCTGTAATGGAGCTCATCATGATGGAGACGCCGACGACGCCGCCGTCGATGACGTTGTTCGGGATGAGGAACAGCTCGAGGCCGATAGAGGCGATGATGGCACCGACGAAAATCATGGCATATTTTTTGACATAAAACGACAGGGGACGGTGCTGCTTAATGGCTGGTTTGGTATCACTCATAGGGTCGCTCTCCTTTACCTGTAAACGCCCGGTGCGGACGGAATAATCTGGCGGTCTGTCAATACTTGTCTTTATTATAGAACAAAATGCTTTGCATGAAAATGCTAAATTTCACCGGCAGCCTTGGGGCATTGGTGGCGGGTGAAGGCGTGGCGGAATTTGCACGCCTTTGCCGTTTTACAGAAATTTCTGCGGATATTCTACGGATTTTGATTGACTTTGACGGTCTTTCGCGGTATGATAGAGCTAAATCAGAAAGAAGTGATAAGCATGTTGACAGAGGAACGCTATGCAACAATCCTCAGGATGCTGGAGGAGAAAAAAGCGGTCACGGTCCTCGAGCTGACGCAGGCGCTCGGCGCCTCGGAGTCGACGGTGCGCCGCGACCTCACGGTACTGCACCGCAGCGGCCGCCTCTACAAGGTCTACGGCGGCGCCACGGCCATCGACAACAGCTACACGGCGGCCGAGGACGACATGAGCACGAAGCGTGAGCTCTTTGCCAACGAAAAGACGGCCATCGCGCGCGCGGCGGCCGGCCTCATCAAGGCGCGCGACTTCGTCTACATCGACGCGGGCTCGACGACGTTGCGTATGGTGGATTTTATCACGGAACCGGCTGCTGTTTTCGTTACGAACGGCATCTCGCATGCGGCACGGCTCGCGGCTAAAGGCTGCAAGGTCTTTATCCTTGGCGGCGAGCTCAAGGCGGTGACCGAGGCCATCACGGGCAGCGAGGCGCTCGCGAACCTCGCGGCGTATAACTTCACGAAAGGCTTTTTCGGCGCGAACGGCATCAGCACAAAGTCGGGCTACTCCACGCCGGACGCGGCCGAGGGCAGCATCAAGGGCGCGGCGCTCGCGCGCTGCAAGCACGCCTATGTGCTGGCCGACCATTCCAAATTTGACTGTATCACACCGATTTCCTTTGCGCGGCTCTCGGCGGCAACGCTCATCACGGGGCGGCTGCTGGAGAAAGACCGCAAATACCGCGATTACACGACGATTATCGAGGGGGAGTAAGACAGATGATTTATACGGTTACGTTCAATCCATCGCTGGACTACATCGTGCGGCTGGACCACTTCACGGCGGGCGAAATCAACCGCGTGAACTACGAGCAGGTGCTGGCGGGCGGCAAGGGCATCAACGTGTCCATCGTGCTCGGCAACCTCGGTCATGCGAGCACGGCGCTGGGCTTCGTCGCCGGTTTCACGGGCGAGGAAATCAAGCGCCAGCTGCGGGAGCGCGGTGTGACGAGCAACTTTGTGCAGCTCGCGGACGGCTTTTCGCGCATCAACGTCAAGGCCAAGGCGCATAGCGAGACGGAAATCAACGGTCAGGGCCCGGACATCAGCGACAGCCAGCGCGCGGAGCTCTTTGCCCAGCTCGACAAGCTGCAGGCGGGCGACACGCTCGTGCTTGCAGGCTCTATCCCGAAGACCCTGCCCGACGATATCTACGAGCAGATTATGGCGCGCCTCGCGGGCCGCGACATCCGCATCGTCGTCGACGCGGAGAAACGGCTCCTGCTCAACGTGCTGAAATACCATCCGTTCCTCATCAAGCCGAACAATCATGAGCTAGGCGATATGTTCGGCGTGAAACTCACGACGGACGAGGAAATCCTCACCTACGCGCGCAAGCTGCAGGAGATGGGCGCGACGAACGTGCTCATCTCCATGGCGGGTGACGGCGCCATGCTCTTGACGGCGGACGGCCAGACGTTCCGCTGTCCGGCACCCCAAGGCGAGCTCGTGAACTCCGTGGGCGCGGGTGACTCCATGGTCGCCGGTTTCCTCACGGGCTATATGGAGAGCGGGGGTGACTTCGCGCAGGCGTTCCACATGGGCGTCGCCACGGGCTCGGCCTCCGCGTTCAGCAGCGAGCTGGCCACGCGTCCCGAGGTCGAGGCTTTGCTCAAGACCATCCAATAAGCAGATAAAATGGCCTCCCGCCCCTGAGGTGTGCCGTTTCTCTGATAAAACTGCCCATTTTACTTTTCAGCCGCATTTATTCTAGCTATAAAAAGGAGCGAAACATATGCGCATTACCGATTTGCTCAAACCAGAGAGCATCGTGCTGGGCGCGCAGCCGGCGAACAAGCAGGCCGCTATCGACCAGCTGACGGAGCTCATGGCCGCCGCGGGCAACCTCAGCGACAAAGAGCAGTACAAAAAGGACGTGCTCGCGCGTGAAGTGCAGGGTACGACGGGCCTCGGCGACGGCATCGCGACGCCGCACGCCAAGAGTGCGGGCGTCACGGCGGCCGGTCTCGCGGCCATGACGGTGCCCGCGGGCATGGATTTCGAGTCGATGGACGGCAAGCCGTCGCGGCTGTTCTTTGAGATTGCCGCACCGGATTCGGCCAATGACGAGCACCTGGCCATCCTCTCGAAGCTCGCGACGATGATTATGGACCCCGAGTTCAAAGAGGCCCTGATTGCCGCGCCGACGAAGGAAGATTTCCTCAAGCTTATTAACAAAAAAGAAGCCGGCGAGTTCGTCTCGCACGCGGCGGCCGAGGAGGCTGCGCCTGCGCCCACGGCCGACCACATCCAGATTCTCGGTGTGACGTCCTGCCCGAACGGCATCGCGCATACCTACATGGCAGCCGAGAGTATCGAGCGCACGGCGAAGAAACTCGGCCTCACGGTCAAGGTGGAGAAGGACGGTTCCTCGGGGGCCGAGGATGTGCTCACGGCCGAGGAAATCGCGGCGGCGGACGGCATCATCGTGGCCGCGGACCGCAACGTGCCCATGAACCGTTTTGACGGCAAGCGCGTCGTCATCGCGAAGGTCACGGACGGCATCAACAAGCCTGACGAGCTCATCGACTGCGCACTGGCGGGCCAGGCGCCCGTGTACCACGCAGCGGGCGGCAGTGCCGAGAGCGAGGGCGCGGCGGACGTGCAGGGCGAGAGCCTCGGCCGACAGATTTACAAGCATCTCATGAACGGCGTCAGCCACATGCTGCCGTTCGTCGTGGGCGGCGGCATCCTCATCGCCATCGCGTTCCTGCTCGATGACTACAGCATCGACCCGAAAAACTTCGGCTCGAATACGCCGGTCGCGAAGTTCTTCAAGGACATCGGCGGCGCGGCGTTCGGCTTCATGCTGCCGGTGCTGGCGGGCTTTATCTCCATGTCCATCGCGGACCGTCCGGGCCTCGCGGTCGGCTTCGTCGGTGGTGCGCTGGCGGGCACGACGGGCTCCGGCTTCCTCGGCGCCCTGCTCGCGGGCTTCGTCGGCGGCTACGTCGTCAACTACCTCAAGAAACTCACGAAGGGCATGCCCAAGACGCTCGAGGGTGTCAAGCCGATGCTCATCTATCCGTTCTTCGGCATCCTCGCCATGGGTCTCATCATGCTGTTCATCATCGCGCCACCGGTCTCGGCGATTAACAGCTGGATGATTGACACGCTGAAAAATATGGACCCCTCGGCACGTATCTTCATGGGTATCATCGTCGGCGGCATGATGGCCGTCGACATGGGCGGCCCGGTCAACAAGGCCGCGTACGTCACGGGCACGGGCCTGCTCGCCTCGGGCGAGTTCCACGTCATGGCGGCCGTCATGGCCGGTGGTATGGTACCGCCCATCGCCATCGCGCTCTGCACGACCTTCTTCAAGAACCGCTTCACCGAGAGCGAGCAGAAAGCCGGTATCACGAACTACGTCATGGGCCTCGCCTTCATCACCGAGGGCGCCATCCCGTTCGCCGCTGGTGACCCCATCCGCGTCATCCCGGCCTGCATCGCGGGCTCCGCGACGGCCGGTGCGCTCTCCATGGCCTTCGACTGCACGCTGCGCGCCCCGCACGGCGGCATCTTCGTGGTGCCGACCATCGGCAACCCGCTCATGTACCTCGTGGCCATCCTCATCGGCGCCATCGTCGGCTGCGCCATCCTCAGCGTGCTGAAAAAGCCGTTGCAGAAATAAGCATTGCTAATGTGACATTACTTCAAGCCCCAGCATGGTGATAAAACCATGGTGGGGCTTGTGCTTTAATGAACTTATGCTATAACAGAAGCAGAGTAAAATTTTTCTTGGCAAAGGTGGGATGAATATGTATAGGTTGTTATGTACTGTGCTGGTGACTTTTAGCTTATGGTTGTTGCCAGCATGGGGGGAGGCGGCCGAGCACGCGCCGCTGCGGGTGGCGCAGGTGCCGCTGGTGGTGACGGACAGTTGCTGGCAGGTGCCGTCGCAGGCGGTGCAGGATACGCTGGAGCGGAAAATTGACCGCGCGCTGCATGTGCCGCTGAACGGCGTGCTGCAGGCCGTGACATTCCTGCCGGAAAAGGACTGCGAGCAGGCGCTCGATGATGCCTATGCGGCGCTCGGGCGGCGCGCGCGGTTGCGCGACGTGGTGCGGCACATGGGCACGCAGCTGGACGCGGACCTCGTGGTCGTGCCCGTGCTCACAGGCTACGAGCAGTACACGCATTTTGGCTGGCACTGGGAGCGCGGCCCCTATCTGCACAGCTATGCGGCCGTGACGCTCGGCATTTATGACTGCCGCACGGACGAGGCGTTCAGCAAGACGGGCTCGCGCATGTTCGACGATGAGTATGCGGCCTGGGGCGAGGTGGCGACGCTCGTGCAGGAGGCCATGGACCAGGCCCTGCAGGAGGCCGGTTTGCATACGCGGCTTATGGCAGGCACGAAAAATAAATAGACAGTTGACACTAGAGAATTTACAGCGTGGTACGGCCACGCTGTTTTTTACAAAAAAACTGCAAAAATAGCTTGACAGGTTACAGTGTTACACCTATAATATTAAGCATATAAATCATGTATGTTTTATTACAGCATGAGCCACGGATTTATTGCTTTATGTACGAGGAAAGAGGTTAATTGTTATGAGTGAGAACCAGAAATACCATTTTGAAACGCTGCAGCTGCATGTAGGCCAGGAGCAGGCCGACCCCGCGACGGACGCGCGCGCTGTACCTATCTATCAGACGACGTCCTACGTGTTCCACAACAGCAAGCACGCGGCGGATCGCTTCGGCCTGCGCGATGCCGGCAACATCTACGGCCGTCTGACGAACCCGACGGAGGATGTGTTCGAGCAGCGCGTGGCCGCGCTGGAGGGCGGCGTCGGCGCACTGGCCTTTGCCTCCGGCGCGGCGGCCATCACGACGGCTATTCAGGGCCTCGTGCACAAGGACCAGCATATCGTCGCGGCCACGACGATTTACGGCGGCACGTACAATTTGTTTGAGCATACGGCGCCGGACTGGGGGATCAGCACGACGTTCGTCGACCCCGCAAAAGGTCCGCAGGCCTTTGAGGACGCCATTCAGGACAATACGCAGATTCTCTACATCGAGTCCGTTGGCAACCCGAACGCGAACCTCATCGATATCGACGCCGTGGCGGCCATCGCGCACAAGCATAAAATCCCCCTCGTCGTCGATAACACGTTTGCGACGCCGTACCTGCTGCGCCCGTTCGAGCACGGTGCCGACATCGTCGTGCACTCCGCGACGAAGTTCATCGGCGGCCACGGCACGACGCTCGGCGGCGTGGTCGTCGACAGCGGTAAATTTGACTGGGTCGCGAGCGGTAAGTTCCCCTGGCTCGTCGAGCCGAATGCGAGCTACCACGGCGTGAGCTTCGCCAAGGATATCGGCGCGGCCGGCTACATCACCTACCTGCGCGCACTGTTGCTGCGCGACACGGGCGCGACGCTGGCGCCGTTCAGCGCGTTCCTGCTGCTGCAGGGCCTCGAGACGCTCTCCCTGCGCGTGGAGCGCCACAGCGAGAACGCGCTGAAGGTCGTCGACTATCTGGCGAAGAACCCGCATGTCGCGAAGGTCAACCATCCGAGCCTGCCGAACCATCCGGACCACGAGCTCTATAAAAAGTACTTCCCGCATGGCGGCCTTTCCATCTTCACGTTTGAAATCAAGGGCGGCGCTGACGCGGCGGTGAAGTTCATTGACCACCTGAAGATTTTCAGCCTGCTCGCCAACGTCGCCGATGTGAAGTCGCTGGTCATCCATCCGGCCTCCACGACGCACTCGCAGATGAGCGAGGAGGAGCTGCTGGCCTCGGGCATCACGTCGGCTACCATCCGCCTCTCCATCGGCACGGAGCACATCGACGATATCATCGCCGACCTCGACCAGGCTTTCCAGGCGCTGGACTGAGTCTGGCTTGCCCCACAGTTTTCTTTCCTCTTCCCAAACTTGACTTATCACACAGAAAAAACAGGACCTTTCTCCCCAGGTTGCGGGAGAGAGGTCCTGTTTGCGTTATGCCATATGGTCTGATTTATTTGATGACGTTCCAGTTATGGTCGCAATGCGGTGTAATCGTGCCTTTATCCTGAATATATTTCATGAGGATGTTGCGCACCTGGCCGTCGTCGCCCATTTCCTTGAGGGAGTTGAACACGACCTCGGGGCGGTCATCACCCGTGTAGCCCATGGCAGCCATGTAGCCGCCGCCACCGTTCATGCGGTAGTCGTTGATGGCCATGGTAAAGCTGTCCGTATCTTTGACGTCCCTACCCTGATACTGCAGCTTCGTGATTTTGTGGCCGGACGGCTTCCGCGTGTCAATCGTGTAGTCCACGCCCTGAATCATGTCGTAGTTGTAGTCCGGCTGCACGCCATAGTGGTCAGCGGCGAACTCCATGTACTTGCGCAGCTCGGCGCCCGTGATGCGGATGCCGTAGAGGTAGTTTTCATAGATGTAGAGGCCGGCGATTTCCTGGCGCGTGACCGGGCCCTGGGCGATGTCCTGGCTCGGGTTGAAAGAAGCGCAGGCCGAGAGCTGTGTGCCGGCGACTTCGCGCTGCACGTTGCTCACGAAGTCCACGATTGCCGAATCCTGATGGTTCGACTCGTAGCCGGAGAACTCACCCGTGGACTGACCGATGACACCCTGCAGGTAGGCGAGCGTCTTCGCATGCCATTTCTCCACGCCCTTGACGATGGCGGGGTCGTCCGCTACGCCCTTGACAGAGATGGCCTGCGTCGTAGCCTTCTGCACCTGCCACTTGCCGTCGACTTTCTTCAGCGTGAGCACGCTCTTGCCGACGAATTTGCCGTCCTTGCCGCTCTCGACGACCGGCACGCCGTTGATGACAGCATCCGGGTAGACCGTGCCGTCCGGGGCCTTGATGGGCTTCGTGTTGTCGATGACGACGTGGTTATGCGCGCAGATGAGCAGGCTGAGCTCCGGGCAGGTACGCGCGAGGTTCACGACCTGGTTTTCGGCCGAGTCGCGGCCCGGGCGCTCGACACCGGAGTGCGTGACGCCGATGATGAGGTCCACGCCCTGCGCCTGCAGCTCTTTGATGCACTGTTGCATGACCGGAATCTGGTCGACGAAATGCACGCCCGCATAGTGCGACTTCGCCTCGAAATTCGGGATGGCCGGCGTCACTTCGCCGATGATGCCCACGCGCACCTGCTCGCCGTCGATTTTCACCGTCTTGATGGTGTACGGCTTCAGCGGCGCCCACGTCTTGTGCGTTTGGTCATCGATGACGTTGGCTGCGAGCACCGTGCTGCCGTTGATTACTTTTTTCAAATAGTCCAGGCCAAAATTGTACTCGTGGTTGCCCGTGATGATGGCATCGTAGCCGATGGTCCGGAACGCGTCGAACATCGGGTGCGTCTGCCACTCATCCGGATGCTGCACCATGTAGGTGTCGAGCGGCGTTCCCTGCACGATATCACCGGCATCGATGATGAGCGAGTCGTCGTCTTGCGTCAGCTTGGCACGGTCCGTCTTGATGACCGTGCTGACTTTCGCGAGACCGACATCGGCCGGTTTCGCCGTGAAGTAGTTCCAGCCAATCACGCTGCCGTGCACGTCAGAGGTCGAATAGACCGTGAGATCACCGGCAAAGGCCGTCCCCGTCGTGATGGCAGCCGTCAGGGCCGCCAGGGCAAACGTGCGCAACGTCTTTTTCATCTGCATGAGAAAAACCTCGTTTCCTTGATAAATATCCATCAGTACTCAAGACAATAGTAAATCGTCTTCAATAATAGGCTATTATAACAAGATTTCATCGTGTTTACAAGGCCAGGTGTCTTCTTTGTACATGACTGGTGGATTGTCCGGTGAAAATCCACATCGCCGCCAACAGAAAAGCCGCACAACGAACGTGCGGCTTTTCTGCTGTATCATGGGTTTATGGGTTTAGGGGATGAAAAAGGGAAGAAAAGGAAGGGGTGAATCAAAGGGCTGCCTTGAGTTTGGCAATCATCGCGTCGTATTCCGCTGGGGAGAGGAATACCTTCTGGGGGTTCATCGCGAACGTGCCGCCCCACTCAAAGCCATCTTTGTACTTCGGTACTATGTGCACGTGGCAATGCTTCCCCGTATCGCCATACGCGCCATAGTTTACCTTGTCGGGATTGAACGCCTTGTGTACTGCCGCGGCAACATGGCGGACGTCGCGGTAGAAAGCATCCATCTCGTCCTCGGTCATATCGGTGATTTCGCTCACGTGCTCCTTGGCCGCGACGATGCAGCGCCCTGGGTGGCTCTGTTCCTTAAAAAGGACAAGGATACTAGCTGGCAGCTCGCAGACAAAAATGCCGAACTGGTCCAGCAGCTCGTTGCGCATGCAATAAGCACAATGTTCGTCTTTCATGAAAACACCTCCGAGAAAACTGTCTTGCCTTGATTCGCTCTTATTGTAACGCCGCTTTTGCTTAAAGTAAAGCGCTTACAAATAATAAATAAAGATATTAACGACAAAAATAAAAAAATCATGGCCCATTTCTGCGAGACAAAATATATTTTTTCGTCGCCGTGGGCAGGATTGCGGCAGGGGCATGCCGAAATACTCCATTAGTTCAACGGAGTATTTCTTTCGCTATTTTTTTTCGTTTTTTTCAGGGATATTCGGGAAGGGAAGTGTTTTTATGTCATCTGTACCTCAGGGGTTCCGCAGTATGAAGCTCAAGATGTGCCTGATCCTGCTGCCGGCTATCCTGCTCGGCCTCGCGGTCATCACGGCGGTGGCGGCCTACAGCAGCTATGGCAACATCTCCGAGCTCTCGACGCGCAGCATGCAGCAGACGCTGAAAACGAGCAGCGCTGAGATTTACGAGATGCTGAACCAGATGGAGATTGCCTGCGGCCACATGGCCTACAACGCCGGCTTCGACTACAAGGAAGAGAGCGAAGAGGACCTGGGCAAGGACATCGTGGATGAGCTTGACAGCCAGAGCCTCGCCAATGGCGGCGGCCTTTGGTTCGAGCCGTTTGCCTACAGCGCGGACAAGGAGTTCGTCTGCCCGTTCACGTTCCGCGAGAACGGCAAGCTGAAAATCGACCTTAACTATGTGCAGGAGAGCGGCCCGTACCTGAACGAGGAGTGGTACACCGGCGGCAAAAAGGCCGGCAAGGGCCAGTTCTTCCTCACGGCGCCGTATTTCGACCCGGCCGCCAAGGTGCTTATGGTGACCTACGCAGCCCCGATTTATAACGAAGAGGAAAAGAACATCGGCGTGGCGACGGTTGATATTTCGCTGAAACAGATTGCCGATATCATCGACAACATCAAGGTCGGCGAGTCGGGCCGGGCGTTCCTGCTGACGCATAACGGCGTCTATATCGCCGGTGCCGACCAGGAGAAGCTGGAAAAGGGTTTCAACGCCACGGAGGAGAGCAATCCCTCACTGGCGGCGGCCATGAAGGAAGTCGTTGCCAATGACGAGGGTGTCGTGACCTATACGGACGACAACGGCGTCAAGCAGGTCCTGACCTACGCCACGATGAAGGATACGCGCTGGAGCCTCGGCCTCGTGCTGCCGGAGTCGGAGCTATACGCCAATGCGCGCTCGCTCGTCTGGCAGCTCGCCGTCATCGCCATTATCGTGATGGCACTCATGATGTTCATCACGTACTGGACGGTTGACAGCTATGTGAAGCGCATCGCTATCGATCAGAAATTCGCCGAGGATCTCGCCGAGGGCAACTACGCGCGCGAGGAGAACGTCGTCAAGAGCAACGATGAGATTGGCCTGCTCGGCACGGCGATGAACCAGATGTTCCGCACGACGAAAGACGTCCTGCACAATATCTCCGGCCAGGCCGACAACATGGCGACGTCCAGCCAGACGCTCGGCACGTCTGCCGACCAGCTGCAGCAGGGCTTCACCTCTATCGAGCAAAAGATGCGCTCCATCAGCGAAGCCATGATGAACGCCAGCTCGGCGACCGAGGAGGTCAATGCCTCGGTGGACGATGTCAGCCATGCCATCCGCTCGCTCTCGGATGAGGCGAACGCGAGCCTGCATCAGGCCGACGACATCCAGCACCGGGCCAAGACCGTACAGACAGAATCCACAGAGGCCAGCCGCTCGGCGGAGAAACTCGCGGGTGAGTTCAGCACGAAGCTCGCCGCCTCTATTGAGCAGGCCAAGACCGTGGAGCAGATTGGCACGATGGCCACGTCCATTTCGGGTATCGCCGAGCAGATTGACCTGCTGTCGCTCAATGCCTCCATCGAGGCGGCGCGCGCCGGTGAGTCGGGCCGCGGCTTCGCCGTCGTCGCCACGGAGATTGGCAAGCTCGCCAAGGAGACGGCCGACACGGTCGAGGAAATCCAGAAGACCATCAAGGCCGTGCAGGATGCGTTCGCGGGGCTCTCGGGCAACGCGCAGGCCATCCTCGGTTTCCTGAACGATACGGTGTCGCCGCAGTATGATACCTTCGTCAAGGTTGCCGAGCAGTACGGCCAGGATGCGGAGTCGTTCCGCCAGGTGGCGCAGCATATCGCGGCGACCAGCCATCAGGTCAATGAGACCATGGAGCAGGTCAGCGCGGCCATGGAGCAGATTGCCAACTCCGCTCAGGATACGGCCGAGCTCTCCTCGCAGGTCACGGGCGATGTGGACCAGGTGTCCGGCTCCGTCGAGGAAGTCAACGCGATGAGTCAGCAGCAGTCTGAGGCGGCCAAGGAGCTGCACGAGGTGGTCAGCCACTTCCGTCTGAAACACTGATGGTGCTTTAAAACAGCATACAGAGCGGCTCCCTCCCTTGAGGGAGCCGCTTTGCGTTTGCTGTTTTCAGTATAATATGCCTATAAGATGCCAAAACGGCTGCCCCCAGCGAGGAGGCAGCCGTTTTGTGGGTGAATGTTCGTTTTTTTATTTGTCGAGTGCCGTGGTGCCGAGGGCGGGGAAGCCGGTGAGCAGTGTTTTCATCTGCTGCTTGATGACCTTGACACCACCAGCCTCGCGGCTCTCGATGTTCAGCGGCATCTCGGCGTCGTGCAGCGACATGCGCAGCAGTGCCCAGCCCTGCGGGAACACGAGGCGCACGCCCTCGTAGTTCGGCTCGGCCAGCTTGATGCCTTTCTCTTTGGCCCGCTCGCTGAGTGCCGTGAGGATGGTTTGCCCGTAGGCCTGCGGGTTGTCCTCGCCCTGGATGCTCATGCGGATTTCGGCCGTCTCCTGCGGCTCGCCGAGGTCCTTGATGAGGCGGGAGAGCTTGCGGCCCTTCTGGTGCATCTGTGCGAGCGCGATGATGAGTTTGACCGCGAGATAGGCACCGTCGTCGAGGTAGTAGTTCTCGGAGAGCGCGCCGTGGCCCGACGTCTCAATGGCCAGCGGCGAGACCGTACCCGCTTTGTTCAGGCGGATGCACTCGTCGATGACGTTGCGGTAGCCGCGCATGTAGCGGTGATGTTTCAGCCCCAGTTCTTTCTCGAGGAACGTCGTGAGCTCGTCGGAGGTGACGGAGTCCGTGACAATCGTGCTGCCCGGATACTGCGGCGCGAGGATGGCCGCCAGCATGGCGATGAGCTCGTTGCGGTTGATGTCCTGCCCGTTCGCGAGCACGGCACCCATGCGGTCCACATCCGTATCGAAAATGAGGCCGAGGTCGGCGTGACTGTCGAGCACAGCCTGGCGGATGGAGGCCATGGCCTGTTTGTTCTCCGGGTTCGGGATGTGGTTCGGGAAATGTCCGTCAGGCTCGAGGTAGACGCTGCCCGTCGTGTTCGCGCCGAGACGGCCGAGCACCTGCGTGACGAAGAAGCCGCCGCAACCGTTGCCCGCGTCGACGACGATGTGCAGGCCCTTCAGCGGGTCGTTCTCGACGCCGAGCGCCTGGCGGATTTTTTTGCGCAGATGGTGGCCGTAGCGCTCCATGAGGTTGTAGTTCTGCACCTTGTGCAGGTCGCCCGTGAGCTCGGGGATGCGGCAGGCCGCCTTGAGGATTGCCAGCACATCCGCGTGCTCGACGCCGCCTTCCTCGGTAAAGAATTTCAGGCCATTGCGGTTCGCGGGCAGGTGGCTGGCCGTTATCATAATCGCGCCGTCCATTGCCGTCTCGGAGAACACGGTCGTCATGAACATGGCGGGCGTGGAGGCGAGGCCGCAGTCCACGGTCACGACGCCGGCTGCCGTCAGCGCCTCCAGCACGGCCAGACGCAGCTGCGGGCTGGAGATGCGCGAGTCATGGCCCACGGCGATGCGCAGCTCGTGCCCCTTGCGCCCCGTGCGCGTCTGCAAAAAGTCCACAAAGCCGCTCGTGATGCGGTTCGCGGCCTCCGTGGTCAGCGTCACGGGCTCGTCGGCCACGCTGGCGATGGCAACACCGCGCACGTCGCTGCCGTTAGCGAGTTTCATCAGGTCTTTTTCGGCAATCATGTAAAAATCCCCCTCGGTTGATGGAAAATAACACAGCTTTCGTTTTCCTCGTACTGTATTAATATTCCATGCCCGACGGGGGATTTCCTGCCTGTATTGAATTTTGTTGCGTGTACACAGCGGCACGGGTCGGCCATACGCCGCTGCTAAGGGTCGTTAGTCAGCTTTAGTCGCCGAAAAATTCGTTTTCCGCCGCGATGCAGAGCATGTGGTAGACGGGGAGGTGCAGTTCCTGGATTTTGAACGTCTCGTCCTCCGGCACGCGGATGGTGATGTCGGCGAGCTCACGGCTGGCGATTTTGCCACCGCTTTTGCCCGTGAGCGCGATGGTCTTCACGCCCTTGACGCGGGCCATCTGCAGCGCGTAGATGACGTTCGTGCTGTTGCCGGACGTCGAGATGGCGAGCAGCACATCGCCTGCCTGCCCCATGCCGAGAATCTGCTGGGCGAACGAGAGGTCCGGCGCCTGATCGTTGGCGAACGCCGTGTTCAGCGCGACCTGGTTCACGAGCGAGAGCGCGGGCAGCGTGCCCTGCAAATTCGCGAGGAAATAGTCCTTGCTGTCGGGGCAAATAGCTTCCATTTTCGCCGCCATATCCGCGCCGAGCTTGCGCGGCAGGAGAAAGCCCTTCATGAGCTCGCCGACAATGTGCTCGGCATCGGAGGCACTGCCGCCGTTGCCGCAGGCGATGAGCTTGTGCCCCGCGTGGTAGCTGGCGCAGATGGCCTCGACGGCTGCCGTGAGCTCGGCCTCACAAACGGCGAGCTGCGGATAGCGGGCAATGAGCTCCTGCACTTTGGCGAGCGTGGAGGCTTTGCATTGGGTATCTGGCATGTTGATGACTCCTTTTACATAAAGCCACAGGCAGACGACGCGACCGCTGCCTGTGTGATTATTTGGCTATAACAGTTGACGCAGGCAGTTTTCAGAGCAATTACCAGCGCTTGCCGTCCTGGGGCGGCTGGATATCCTGCACGTGCGGGCGGGTATCACGCGGCGTGATGTCGATGATGTCCGGCTGCTGCTGCTCGCGCTGGGCACGCATGGCGGCCTCGTAGCCCTCGCGGTAGGCATCGCTGCGGCTGCCACCGTTGCCACCGCGGCCATTACCGCGGAATTTGTTCCAGAGCCAGCGGATGACGCCGATGGCGAGGGCGAGCAGCACGACATTCATGAGCACGCCGAGCAGATCAGCGAGGAAACCGGAGCCCATGCCGAACAGGCTGCTGAGCAGCGAGCCGAGGAACATGCCGCCGGCAAAAATGCCGATGCCGCGCATGATGGAGCCGAGGCGGCTGCCGCTCTGCGCCTGTGCCGCGCTCGGCTGGTTCGTGGCGCTCTGCTTGCTATTGATGCCGTTCGCCTGTTCCGTGGTCTTGCTGCTGGCATTGTTCGTGCCCGCGTTCGCATTGCTCCTGGCATCCGGTGTCGTCTTGGCCGGTGTCTTCGGCGCGGCGGCCGGCGCCTTGGGCGCGGCCATCTTCACACCGCCGCCTTTCGCCTCCACCGTAGCGCTGATAGCCGTGCCCACAGCGGCAGGCACCACCGGTGCGGCCGTGAGCAGCAGGGCCCCCGAGAGGGCCGCGGCGAGCATCTTCTTCATCTGCATAGCGTTTCTCTCCTTAAATAAATGGGCAGGTACCAAACAACGTGTAAGCACTGCCTTCAACATTGACTTTTTGATGTTTATAGCATAGAGGATATACGTGGAAAACAGCTGAAAACCTCTGCTGCCACCCAGTATAACATAACCACAATCTGTGCTCAATATACCCACCGCCAGGCGGACAGGGTAACCGCGAATAATCGTTTACGCAGCAGCGGTTCTGTGCTATTATTTACTTAAAACGAATTAAGTTAAATCGATTTAAGTAAACATGGGCAATTTGCTCAGTGCTTACTCAGGTAAGGAGGTCGTGGTATGCAGTTTATAGGTCGCGAATATGAACTGGCACGCATACAGGAGAAGCTGTGCAATGACCGCACCGAGTGTATGTTGATATATGGACGACGGCGTGTAGGTAAAAGCGAACTCGTTAAGGAAGCATTGAAAGGCCTGGAGGCGACGGTTATCAGGTATGTCTGCCGTAAAGCTCCCTTTGCCCAGAACTTGGCTGGCTTGTCCAAGGCGGTATCACAGGCCTTTGCGGACAAGTTTGTCAATTTCACTCAGCTGGCAGATCTGCTCGAATATGTGTGCCATAAGGCCAGCCAGCAGAAGGTGGTGCTGTTTATTGATGAATACCCCTTCCTGCGGGGTGATGCTGAGGCCATAGACTCTGAGTTCCAGATTGCCATCGATACCTGGCAGCAGCGGCAAAATCAGCCATACACTGGGCAGATTGGAGGATATGGATCTGATTATCAAGGATTCGCCCATCAATGCCCCGGCCAATCGTCGCAAGCATCGCTATGTGATATGCGATAATTTGTTGGATTTCTACTATGCCTACCTTTTCCGGGATGTTACTGGGCGGACTGCTGTCTCACCAGAGACATTCTACGCGCAGCAGCTGCGTTCAGCTATCGCTACTGACTACTTACCGCGTAAATTCGAGCAGGTGGCCAAGGAGTATCTGTTGCGCCAAAATCGCGCAGGCAAAATCCAGCCACCGTTTATGCGTATCGGCAGGTATATTTACAACGACAAAGCAAGACACCAAAACGGTGAGTTCGATGTGGTCACGGAGGACAGTCGTGGCCTCATCGCTTATGAATGTAAATATCGTCAGGCGCCCGTAGGACTCAAATATGTGCGTGAGGAGGAATGGCAGCATAAGCAGTTGGGCATAAATTTTTATCGGTTGGGGTTCTTTGCCCGCAACGGCTTTGCCCCGGACATAGACCGCCAGAGATATAGCTTGATTTCCCTGGCCGATATGTACGCATGAAACGTTTTTGCAAGAGAAATCTGCGCCAAAAGGGTGCTGTTGCACGAGTTAAGTGCAACAGCACCTTTTTGGTTGTCAAAAAATTTCCCGCTCCAGCCGCTCGCGGTATTTGCCGCGCGGATCAAACGTCTGCAGATAGGTTTCCAGGGTCTGCATAAGTGAACTGTACGATTGTGACGACACGGCAATCCCGCGCCTTGCGCCGGATTATCACCTCAACTTGCTTGACCCTGCGTCCATGAGTGACGGTGATATCACAGGCTATAAGACTGGTATGCGTGAGATTATGCAATATCTGAAATATGCTAACGATAAGGAGCAGCTGCAGGCCGCGGTTAATGGTAATGAGCGTTTCCGGTCAGTTGATCGTGAAACGGCAGAAATCATCAACCTGACCAGTGGCGCGCAGCTAGAATTTGAAGAAGGAGAGGAGACGGTCGATATGTGCAAAGCGATAGAAGATATGCGTGCTGAAAGCGAGCAAATCGGTAGAGAAAAAGCCCAAAAAGAGATGCATAATGCATTAGCAGATATTCGCGCAGAAGGTAAGGCAGAAGGCGAAGAAAAAAATAGGTTGGAGAATATACGTAGCTTGATGGAGACTATGGGATTTACGGCAAAGCAGGCTATGGATGCTCTGCGTATTCCTTTGGGGGCACGCGAAAAAATACTGACTATGCTTTGAGGCAAAGAAAGACCCCGCGGCGCGGTGAGCGTCGCGGGGTCTTTTGCGCAAAAAAAGAGGCCTGTCCGGGGAGACAGGCTGGGATTTTGGGAAAATCTTGGGGAATAAATAGGGTTTTCCATAGAAAGAAAAATAGGAACAAATAGGCTTTTTCGCCTGTCAGGGGGCTGGTACGGGGATATCATCCCTCTGACAGTTTTTATTATAAGGCCTCGCCGCGCTGGCGGCAAGCGTTTTGAGAGCGTTTTCACCCCGTACACACGCCGGGCACGAAGTACATCGCGCGGAATTTATTCCGCTGCGGCACTATTGCCCGCGCCGTGGGGGAGTGGTATAATAAAGGCAAAGAGAGGGGCTGCATCAACACAGTGCGGTTCCCGAGTTCATTGGTTAAAGAAGACCGCCGAAGTGGGGACTGCCGGCGGTTTTCTTTTTGGCTTTTTCGGCCTCGCCGTTTGGCGGGGCCTTTTCGTGTTTCTCGGTAAACTCGTAGTTAAAAAATGGAAAAAATATGGAAAATAGTAAATAAACGTGAACGAAAAATGGTCACGCGTCCTTTTATCGCTATGCCGTGTTTTGTTATACTATCCGTAGAAACAATAAAGGTTCGGTGGTCACAGATGAAGAGCGGCCGCCGGGGGCTGGCGGTTGATGAGAAATCGCTAGGGCAAAGATGAAGGTGGCCTAAAGTGCTACGGATGGCAGGGAACAAGGAAACTGCGTCGGACGCACGGCTGTTCATCTGAACCCATGAATGCTTATTTATGTCAGACAGGCAGATTGTTTCGGAGATTTGTTTTATGGGAAGGGGAATGAACATGCAACTGAATTTCCTGAGCAAGCGCAAGGCACTCGTGGCGGCTGCCGCGTTGAGCTTTTCGCTGCTGGCGGCGCCGGTCCAGACGACCTACGCTGCTGAGGCCTACACGCAGAAGGACCTCAACGCGGAGCTCACGATGGCCGTCGCGTGGTTCCAGAACTCCGCGGAGTACCGCGAGCTCTGCTA
>ONCF01000101.1 GCA_900316275.1 uncultured Veillonellaceae bacterium | reverse complement strand
TGCGGATGTGGTGGAATTGGCAGACACGCTGGATTTAGGATCCAGTGCCGCAAGGCGTATGGGTTCAAGCCCCTTCATCCGCACCAGTGGTGAGTATCAGCAGGCCAGAGCGTTTTGGCCTGCTTTTTTTGTGCACGCGCGCGCAAAGTCATGTATAATAATAGACAGCGAAAACTTTTTGTGAGAGGGGAATAAGGTTATGAAGAAAATACGCAAGGCCGTCATCCCGGCCGCCGGCTACGGCACGCGTTTCCTGCCCGCCACGAAGGCGACGCCGAAGGAGATGCTGCCCGTCGTGGACAAGCCGACCATTCAGTACATCGTGGAGGAGGCCAAGGCCAGCGGTATCGAGGATATCCTCATCATCAGCGGCCACGGCAAACGCGCCATTGAGGACCATTTCGACTCGGCGCCGGCGCTAGAGGCGGAGCTGCGCAAAAAGGGCAAGCTCGACCTGCTCGCGAAGGTGCAGGAGACGGCGGACATCAACATCCACTACATCCGCCAGCGCTACATGCGCGGTCTCGGCGATGCCATTCTCTGCGCGCGCTCCTTTATGGGTGACGAGCCGTTCGCGGTGCTGCTCGGCGACGATGTCGTCTACAACCCGGGCAATCCGGCGCTGCTGCAGCTCATTCACACCTACGAGCAGACGGGCGGCTCGGTGCTGGGCTGCCAGGAGGTCGCACCCGAGCAGGTCTCGTCCTACGGTATCGTCGCGGGCGAAAAGACGGACACGCCGCGGCTCATGCGCGTGGCGGATATGGTAGAGAAACCGGCCCCGAGCGAGGCCCCGAGCCGCATGGCCGTACTGGGGCGCTACATCATCAAGCCAGAGATTTTCGATATCCTCGCGAGCACGACGCCGGGCAAGGGCGGCGAAATCCAGTTGACGGACGCACTGAAGGTGCTCGCGAAGCGCGACGCGGTCTATGCCTATGCCTTTGAGGGAAAGCGCTACGACCTCGGCGACAAGTTCGGTTTCCTGCAGGCCACGGTGGAGTTCGCACTGCGCCGCGACGATTTGGGCCCGCGTTTCCGCGAGTATTTAAAGGACTTGGCCACGCGAATCTGAGGTGTGAGCTGTGCAGAAGAAAAATAAGGCGAACCTCGCGCTGGGTATCAGCGCGGCGGGCTTTGTGGGGACGTTGGGGCTGGGCAGCAGCGGTTTCGTACCGGGACTGCTGCACCACGGCTTTCTCGCGGCCACGATTGGCGGCCTTGCGGACTGGTTCGCGGTGACGGCGCTGTTTCATCGGCCGCTTGGCATCTCCTATCGCACGGATATCTTGCGTCGCAACCGCGCGCGTATCATGGAGGCGCTCGTGACGTTTGCGAGTGACGATTTGCTCTCGGTCGAGCATATCATGTCCGTCGTGGAGCAGCAGGACACGGGGCGGCTCATGGCCGACTACCTGCAGCACCGTGGCGGACGCGAGCGCGTGCACGCAGTGGTGGAGGAGGTACTCGTGCACGCCGTCGACGGCATGGATATGCAGGCCATCGCGCACGAGCTCGCGCCGAGTGTGCGGCAGGGCGTGCAGACGCTGGCGCTCAATGAGGTGGCGGCGGCCATGCTCAGGCAGCTGGCCGAGCCGGAGCCGGCGCGGCGCATCCTGCACAGCCTGCTCGTCATGGGCGGGCAGGTGCTGGCGGCTCCCGCCATGCAGCAGCTGCTGCTCACGCAGGTCAAGGCCCTGCGCGAGGCCTACGAGCGCGACAGCATTTTGCGCAACCTCGTCGTGGGCCTGCTCGGTGACGACGAGCAGATTTTGCAGATTTTCAACACGCGGCTGCAGGCCTGGCTCACGCGCATGCTGACGGGCGAGGGCGAGTCCTATGCCGCGTTGCAGGCCGGTACGGAGACGCTGCTCAGGCAGCTGGCAGAGGACGCGAGCCTGCAGGAGCTGCTCGCGCGCGGGCAGGCGCAGTTCCTCACGCGCGTCGATATCGAGGGGCTGCTCGTACGCTGGCTGGAGGGCAATCTGCGCGGGCAGCAGCCGTTCTGGCTGGCGCCACTGCACACGTTCCTCGACCAGCAGCTCGACCATTTCTGTACCTCGGCGCCCATGCAGCGGCATTTCGACCATTTTCTCAAACAGTTCCTGCGCGACGAGTTCACGAAGCACCACGAGCTCATCCCCGGACTCATCCGCGAGCGGCTGGACGAGTTTTCGGATGACCAGCTCGTGGCGTTTGTCGAGGGCAAGGTGCAGGATGACCTGCAGATGATACGTATCAACGGCGCCATTGTAGGCTCGCTCGTGGGCATGGGCCTGTTCCTCGTGGTCTATGCGGCGGAAAGGATGTGGGGCCTGTGATATGGCACGACTGGAATAAAGCGGACAAGACGCTGCTCTTCGCCCTGGCCGTCTTTCTGCTCGCGCTCTGCGTGCATCTGCAGTATGCGGGTAACGTCGTGGCCGACGGTTTCCTGTTCTGCGCGGAGGCGGCGCTCGTGGGTGGTATCGCGGACTGGTTCGCGGTGACGGCCCTGTTCCGCAAGCCGCTGGGCTTCCCGTACCACACGGCCATTCTGCCCCGACGGCGGCAGTCGTTCATTCACGCTTCCGTGCAGCTCGTGCAGCAGGAGTTTTTCTCGCGGCGCAAAATTTTCCACCATTTGGAGCGCATGCATCTCATGCCCATGCTGCTCGGCTGGCTGCAGCAGCCCGATACGGAGGCGCAGCTCACGCACCGTCTGCAGCACTATGTGCGCGACGCGCTGCTGCGGCAGGACGGTGACGCGCAGGCGGCAGCCCTGGCGCGGCAGCTGCGCTCGGTGCTGCTGGAGACACGGCCCGAGGCGTTTTTCGCCTCGCTGGCACACTGGCTGCAGGCGAGCGGGCGCGACAGAGAGGTGCTGGCCTATCTGTGTGAGTATCTGAAACCGCTGGCGGCGCGCGAGGAGACGCGCCAGGGCATCCAGCAGCTGCTGGAGAACTACAGCCACGAGCGCACGCAGGGCGGTTGGGCGCAGTTTTTCGCCGGGCTGGCGGAGACGTTCGACGCGCTGAACTATGCGGACGCGGCGGCGCTGCTGCAAAAACAGCTGCTCGCGCTGCTCGATGAGCTCAGCGGCGCGGACAACGTGCTGCAGCGGGAAATGCTGGCACTGTTCTACGAGAAGGCGGGCGAGCTGGGGCAGGACGCGGAGTTCCGGCAACTGCTCTACGAGCTGCGCGACGGCCTCTGCACGGAGCTGCCGCTGGAGCAGGTCATCCGTGAGACACTCACGCGCGTGCGCGAGCATTTCGCGGCCGATAAGGCGCGCGCCGTCGACCCCGTGGAGGAGCATCTGCCGCAGCTGCATTCACGCCTGCTGGAAATCATCCGCCGCGAGTACGAGCGTACGCTCGGCCTCGTACAGACTGATGAGCATTTGCGCCACGTCGTGGGACATTTCCTCTACGACCTCATCGCACGCTCGGCGCTGCACGCGCAGTCGCTCGTCGGCGTTGTCGTGACCTCGGTGCTGGAGCGTCTGACGGACGAGCAGCTGAACCACCTCGTCTACGACAAGGTCGAGCCTGACCTGCTCTGGATACGTATGAACGGCTCTATCGTCGGCGCGACCATCGGCCTGTTGCTGTTCACGCTGTTGCATCTGGTGCAGCTGTATTGAGCCAGGGCAATGCTACTACAATAAGCCAGTAATTGGTGGTTCTCTCAGGAAATACCATCGGGGAATATATGGGAGATCAGGAAAGGAAACTAGAGATGAAAATGAAACTAGACCCCATGCAGGCCAGGAGCCCGCGCTTTTCACACATGTACAACCAGTTCATTCAGGCCTGGAATACGATTTTCTTCCTCTGCGCGGCGGCGGGCGGCGGCTACCTGCTCGCGCGCACGGAACATCTGCTGCTCGGCGCGGCGCTGCTCGTCGTCGGTATTGGCGGCGTCGTCTTTTGTGGGCGCCAGCTGCAGAAACTCATCACGGCGGAGAAAACGAGCGCAGACGTAAAAGAGAAACACTGACTGGTTACGGTGCCACTGACGTGGTTGTCAGCCACTACTGAAGCAGTGTTTCCCTGCATAATCGTTATACCAAAAGACCGCAGGTTAGTCCTGCGGCTTTTTTATGCTATTTGTGACAAGTGAAGCCGGCGAAGGAGGCAACGCGGGTGAGTGTGACCTCGGGGAAGTATTGGCCGAGGTGGGTGCGCAGTGAGGCGTAGTCCTCGTAGGGCGGCGTGAAGTAACCGCGCCAGGTGCAGAATGTACGCACGAACAGGTCGGTGATACGGCTCTCACCGCGGATGTAGAGACAGCCCGTGAACGTGCCGCCGGGGCGCAGTACGCGCTGGATTTCGCGCAGCGCGGCCTCTTTGTCGGGGAAGGCGTGCAGGCCGTTGACGGAGAGCACGAGGTCAAATGAGTCGTCGGCAAAGGGCAGCGCCCCCACGTCACCCTGCTGGAAGTGGATGTCATCGAGCTCGAGAATATGCGCGCGCTGGCGCGCCGCAGCTAGCATGCCCTCGGAGTAGTCGAGGCAGGTGATATTCGCCTGCGGCAGGCCCACGTAATGCGGCAGGGAGAGCACGCCCGTGCCCACGGGCACCTCGAGCAGACGCCCCGCGAAGTCCCGCGGCAGCCCTGCAAACATCTGTGTGAGGAAGGCCTCGTACTGCGCGGGCGAAAGCTGCCAGAACAGGCGCAGCGCCAGCCGCCCGAGCCACGTGGCACCGCTCATCATCGCATCGTAGCGCTGTGAGCCCCAGCCGCCGACAAAGTTATAGGCGCGGTGAATTTCCGCCGCGCGCTGGCCCTTTTCCTCCGTGGGTGCCACCGGTGCTGAGGGTGCCGTTTGCTCGTTGTGCATGGTTCATTCGCCTCACTCATAAATAATTGCTATGTTATCATATTTCGTCACGCGGGGGCGTTTTCCTGCCAGGAGAAAGTGATTACTTTTATCAACAGTTGGTAAAGTTTGCGCAGGCTCGCGTGGACATGCGGCGGCAGCGCTGACGCATAATAAAACAGCAACCGGTCGACCATTCGTGGTCGTACAGGTTGCTGTTTTTTGTAGCTGCCAGGTCAGCAGCTCTAAGTGGGTTTGCGTCAGATAAGACTTAGCAGTGCATGCCAGCACCTTTGCGCACGTAGAAGTACCAGGTGATGAGGATGGTCAGGAAAGTGAAGCCCGACAGGATGTAGAACGCGGGCGCCACGCCGCCAAACGAGGCGTAGGACCAGCCGAAGATTTTCGGCACGAGGAAGGCGCCGTAGGCACCGATGGCCGCCGTGAAGCCGGTGACGAGCGAGGCCTGGAACTGGTCGTTGAAGATGTAAGGAATCATACGGAAAGAGGAGCCTGTGACGAAACCCGTCATGAAAAACAGCACGAGGAACATGGCGAAGAACATCACGAAATTGTGGCTCTGGATACCGAACAGCACGAGGATGGAGGCGATGAACATGCCGATGAGGGCGAAGAACGTGACCTTCGAGCCGCTGTCAATCTTGTCGGAGAGCCAGCCGCCGAACGGCCGCACGCCCGCGCCGATGAACGGTCCGAGGAACGCAGCATACGTGAACGAGACCTCGGGGAACTCTTTCGAGGCGAGCAGGCCGAGGGCGACGGAGTAGCCGATGAAGGCACCGAAGCCGCAGGTATAAATCCAGGTCATGAGCCAGGTGTGTTTCTGGCCGAAGATGGAGAACATGACCTGCGGGCTCTGGCGCGGGATGGGCAGGTTGTCCATCCATTTCCAGATGGCGAACAGCGCGATGAGGATGGGGATAATCCAGACGTAGCAGGCATTCTGCAGGTAGATGACGTCATCCATGGCCGTTTTCTGCGGGTCGCCGAACAGCGGGGCGAGCAGGCCCGTGCCGATAGCAATCGGCGCCACGAGGTAGACGATGGAGACGCCGAGGTTGCCGACGCCGGCGTTAATGCCGAGCGCCGTGCCCTTCTGCGACTTCGGGAAGAAGAAGCCGATGTTCGACATCGAGGACGAGAAGTTCGCGCCGGCGATGCCGAGCAGGCAGACGAGCAGGCAGAACGTGCCGTAGGACGTCGTCGGGTCCTGGATGGCGCGGCCGAGGCCGATGAGCGGCAGCAGCAGGATGGCCGTCGTGATGAACGTCCAGTTCTTGCCGCCGATGATAGCCGGCATGTACGTGTAGAACAGGCGGCCCGTGGCGCCGATGAGGCCGGGCAGCGCGGCGAGCGTAAAGAGCTCACCGTCCGTGAACGCGAAGCCGACGCTGTTCAGGCGCGCGGCGACCGTGGCCCAGAGCGTCCAGACGCAGAATGCGAGCGTCAGCGCGCCCGTGGAGACGTAGAGATTCTCTTTGGCAATCTTCTTGCCAAAGCGCTCCCAGAACTCCGTGTTCTCCGGCTGCCAGTGCGCGAGAATTTCCCGGCGCGAGGCGCCCTCTGGCGGCAGGCCCTGTGCGCCTGCAGGTGTGCTTTTTGTCATGATGCGATGCTCCTTCTCTCATAGATTGTCGATGCGCATGCTTTCTTGTGTTTCTGTAAAAAATTATAGGCAAAATTTTTCTTTCTGTATGTGAGATTTATCACAGTGTTTTGGTAAAATTTCCGATATCCTATTGTTGTAGGCAGGATTTATATTGATAATGGCAGAACAAGCTAAATGATGATTAAGGGGGCAGGCGTATGGCTTCAGCCGTCCGTAAACTCTATGAAGTGCCCGGCCGTATCCGCAAGCTCGGCAAAGGCGAGGTGCTGTATGCCGAGGGCGATGAGGCACAGTTCTTTTACATCGTGCGCAGTGGGCACATCTGCGTGTCCAAGAGCGTGTGCTCCGGCCGTACGCTGTCGCTGCGGCTCGCGCGCTGCGGCAGTATCCTCGGCGAGCAGGTGCTCTGTCATGTGGGCGAAACCTACCTCTTTAATGCTATCGCCAAGACGCCGGCCGAAGTGTACGAAATCAGCCTCACGGTGCTCGACGACTACCTGCGACGCAGACCGCAGCTGGCCTATGATATGCTGACCATTATTAGCCAGCACATGCGCAAGCAGCACACGAAGTTCCGCGATATGATTCTCTACGGGCGCAAGGGCGCGCTCTGCTCGACGCTGCTGCGCATGGCGAACAGCTACGGTCAGGAGACGCCGGAGGGCATCTACATCACGGTGCCGTTCACGAACCAGGAGCTCGCTAACTACTCGGCGACGACGCGCGAAAGCCTGAACCGCATGCTCTCGGAGCTCAAACATGAGGTCGTCATCGAGAGCCGGGGGAAGAACATCCTCATCCTCGACCGCGACGCGCTGTCGGCGGCCATCGAGTGTGAGGGCTGCAGCGCCGCCTGCTGCAATATTGAGTAACCCATCTTTCATATAGAGTGACCAACCTTTTCTATAATGTGTTTTATACTCAAACTTCGCACACGGTAAATGGCCTATGTGCCTTATAGAATCGGCCTGCTGGCCACAAAAGATATCCACATCATGCACATTG
>ONCF01000102.1 GCA_900316275.1 uncultured Veillonellaceae bacterium | reverse complement strand
TTTTAACGGTCATTTTAATTATACCAAACGGGCACGGCCCATGCTATTTTTGTAGCTGAAAATATTGATTTTTCAAGGCTCACAGGCACTTACGCACCTGCGAAGTTTGAATTAATATAGTCAGCCTCCACCGGCCATACCTCCAGCATGACCGTGATTTGCCTAAACTCAGCTTTCAGCCGCGTGGCCAGCTGCTGTAGTGCCGCACGATAGGGAGCCAGCTCGCTGAACGCCAGATTGCAGCTGCCCGACAGGGTAAACGTGTGCTCACCGCCCGCTGGGCAGCCGCCCGCCTCGGGATAGATGACCCGCGAGGCCTGCAGCACGCACGAGATATACACGCCCGTGTCCGCCTGCAGCTGCGTGGCTACGCGCTGATAGCGCTGCGCGACCGCATCGAGGTCGGCCGGCTCGCCCTGTTCATGACCATAGCCCGGCAGGAAACCGAGCGTCATGGACCAACGAATTGTCTGCATGCGTTACCTCCCACTCCTTATTGACCCAGCAATACTTGCACTAGCACAAAAACAGCAACTACGGCCAGAACCGCCTTGAGCCAACCATGACGCCCAAGATTCTTGACCCAGCCAAAGAAAAAATCCTTTGGCCTCAAGTCATATTGTTTCAGCGCGCGCCAGCCCAAACCAGCCCATAATAACAGGAACGTTATAATCAAAAGATTCCATGGGTCATTGGTGACATAATGCCCCCACCAAGTCTGGTCCAGCTCCTTTCCCGGAGCGATAAAATTCGTGGCATTCAACGTAATATCCACAAGAACGGCAATGACCGCGAACGAGGCGGCAATGCCACTCAGGCGGCTGCCCTGATTCACATTGGCTACGGCATACAAGTCCGACAGTTGCTCCCGCAGGTTCTGCATATGGGCAAAAATTCCCAACTGCCTGCGCAGCATATTGTACAAATCTACGCCCTGTTCCTGCTCTGTGATTTCCAACAGGTAGACCTGATTGTACCAGGAAACAAATTTCTCATGCAGGTCGATGATGTCCATGACCGCGCTATTACCAATCAGTCCCTGCTTGGAGGCAGGTTGCGCTTTTTTTGCTGCCGAATCGGCAAAGTCACTGATACTGAGTTTCTGGGCCAGCACCAACACCGTCATCAGATAGTACTCGGTAAGGAAGGGACGGTAAACACTGTCCTTGATATGATTGGGGTCTTCATTGACCAGCGTAGTCAAACAGAGAAAGGCACTGCCAGTCATGGCATACAACGTGCCATAATCGCTCCAGCGGTTATAGATAGCTTCTGCCAACAGTTTAGCCCGCATATGGCTATTTTGACAGGTAGCTTCCGTGGGGTCTACAAACGCCAATTCATAAAGCTGTTTTTGCTCCTTCAGTAAGTTGGCGTCATCACCAGCCTGAATGATACTCTCCACCCGCTTGCCCATATTCGACAAGCGCTCGCTTTTGATGAGCGATAGCAGGTACATCCTGTCGTTGATAACGGGGTCTATCAACTCATCCTCCGTACGCTGCTGTTCTGTGTTGATTTCGCCCTGATTCAGACGTACACGGCCAAAAATCAGCCCATAGATAAATTGGGGTGAACGATAAAACTCATCTCTTGCCGACTGCTTGTCCCAGCGCTTTATCAGCTTACGGTAGTCCGTCACCCACGCTTTATCAATCTGCACGTCTCCCGCTTGCTCCTGGTCTGGCTGCTCATTATCTGCCTGCGCAGCAGCGGCGTCATTACGCATGTAAACCAAACCGATTTCATCAGCACACAGGATATACCCCTGACGCTTCTCATCCCGTGGCAGATACGGCAGGCAAAGCCGCCGCCCATAGTCATTGATTTTCTTGATATCCTCCAGATTAGGATAGTCGGTATTATAGGCCTCAATGGACAAAATACCCACATGATACGTCTCATCGAACAAGAAAAGCGAGATATGCCTGATAGGCAGAATATAGCTAAACTCGCCCTGCCGATAGATATAATACCGCATACCGGCGAGCACGTTCTCATCATAAGCATAAACCGAGCAGGCCCTGCCACTGGGAGCAATCTTCTCGGGCAACAAACCAAAAATGCTTGCTGCCTGTCGGTTGAAATACTGCGCTGTCATATAACAGTCCTCTTCCAGCATGGCATGCCCAATACCCTCATGCCAAACTGCATCGGCCCCGTGCGTCAATCGCTCAATGATATTGTGCAACGTATGCTGCTGGTCATCATCTTTAAACGTAAACGGAAACAGAAACGTATGCGTGCTTATCGTATCGATCTGCAACCGGCAATCGTCATTCTGAATAATCTCTGGCACAGATTCACCCTCTATCTTTATAGGAACACAAACCATAAATAATCATATTCTCTATCACGAAAGCATTCTCCTCTAACAGACATGAAAACCAACAGAATTATGTTGTATAATTAGCTTACCCATAAAGTTACCGAAAAGAAAGGAAGAATCGGCAACATCGTTTCCATTAACGCTTGACCACCATATCCAAGGAGGAAAAACTATGCGCAAATATCAACCGAAGCCTCTCGCCGCTCTGCTCGCCGTTGGCTGCCTTGCCCTAGGGTGTGTCTCTGCGGCCAGTTATGCACTCCTGCCACAGGCAGCCGAAGCGAACTACCTCTGGCCTATCTCCGAGCGGGATGCCCGCAGGGGCGAGGATCTCATCAAGGAATACTCCTGGAAATGCCGCTTAGTACAGCAGGAGGACGGCTCGCCGCTCAAACGCATGCAGGACCGTTTCGTGGAATACAATAGTAAAAGATTACATTACAATGATGGCAAGCACTCCCGCTGGATTGAGCCCGTTTATCTCACCAAAGCTAACATTGGTTTTGCCGGCGTGACAAAAGGCAACTGCATTATCCTCTATGCTGGCGATTTCGAATATGCCCTGCAGGACAAGCAGGCCAACTTTATCGACAACTCCCACGATGCTGTCACCATGGCACACGAGCTCGCACACTTCCTCAACAAAGACTCCTACAACAACCGTCCGAATTCGAAGCAGGAATACCGTGCCGACTATGACGCGATGGAGCTCCTCGCCAATGTGCCGGAGTACTCCTTTGCCAGCCTGGCCCTCCGTCAGCAGGTTGAAGACCCCGACGACCCGCACCCGACCAATGCCCAGCGCCGGCAGATGGTGCTCGAAAAAATTGCCAAAGACTCCAAGGGCCGCGTGCGTATCGATGAGGAAGGCCGCATGTATTACCGCGGGGAGCTCTTTGGCAACGAAGGCTATCTCGATGACGGCCCCTCCTATGCGGGCAAAAAAGCAAAGACACTTTTCCTCGCGGCGCAGATTGCCACCGCCATCAAAAACGGCTGGTGGAAGCGCGACCTCATCGCCCACGGCCCCGCCTCGAACGTCTTCGAGGACGGCCGGCACGACCGTACCGTCCTCGCCCTTTACACCGACAAGACCTACACCACCCCGCGGAAAATCCTCGCCTCGTTCCAGTTCGACGACCGCCTCAACTATTCGCAGTACACGCCACGTGAGCAGCAGGATGTCCAGCTGCTGAATGCCATTATGGATCTGGCGGGCAAATAACACACAAACTGGGAAGCGCTGATGACTCTGGCAGCACTTCCCAGTTTTTATTTTGTAGTAATCTTGTTTACGATTTTCACCATCTGCATGAGGTATTTTTCCTCCGCCGTCTTCGGCGCCTGCTGCTTTTTCAGCAGGTTCATGGTTTGCTTTGCACCGAGTCCGATACGGTCGATGACAATGAAATTCTGCCTATTCTTTGCGTCATTGTCACAGATAGCAACGGCGAGCTTTGCGTCGCTCGCATACTGGTTGCCATAGGTTTCGTCATTCAGGTTCACAATGTCAATATACCCGCCATAATGGACGGCCTCGGCCAGCTGCGCGGCAGCATAATAGGCGCGGTCTACGCGCTCCGCATCATAGAGCGGCGGCGGGCTGACCAACTGGCCGTCGAAGGTGAATGTGCCATCGTCATGGGGATGCACGCGGCCATGGGAACGGTTGATGACATACTGCTTGACACGTTCCATGCGGATGGAGGTTTTGGGGTGAGCGTTTGCCCCATTGTCCACGACCAAATCCCGATTCTTAGCCTCGTAATTCCCGTAGCGGTGAAAGAACATCATCGCTCCGCCCGCACCGCTGTAAACGCCCTGCCTGCTCACAAAATCAAGGGCGGTCATATCCGCACGGTATTCCGATTGGATACTGGCTGCGTCGTTGCTGAAAATTTTTTCCAGGACTTTGGCATCTTCCTTCGTCCAGGTATTCACATCTTTTACCGTGAGACGGCGGATATCTGCGTTGAGCCCCATGTCGTTCACAACGTCACGGAAATCGTTGTCGTAGCCGTGCCCCATCTCGTGCGCCATGAGGAAAGCCAGCTGCGAGCAGTTATAGACGCTGTAGCGCGTCATATCCCGCATATAGCTTTGCCCCAAAGGCACGAGCCCCGTGCTGTCGAGCTGGTTGCAAAAGTCGATGATGTCGGGGCTGAAATAGATGCTGTAGCCGCCCATGCTGTTAACGGTGTACATCCCCGTATAGTACGGAGCGATTTTTGCCACGCCGACATAGCGCGTATGCACGCCGTCCTTGTAGTTCAGGCGGTCGCTGTTGTAGCCCACGATGGTGTTCTGGATGAGGTTCAAATTACGGTTGTTGTACGGCTTCTCTTTGCCCATCGTATACTTCTCATTGACCTCAACCATGGCCTCCTCGAACGCCGTGACCTCCGCATCCGTCAGCGGTGCGTGATTGACCTCCGCGGCCGCCGCGCCCATATGCAGGGCCATGGCAACCGCCGCCACGGTCATTGCCAGCCATATTTTACGCTTCATCTGGTACATAACGATCATCCCCTCACTGCTCTCGTCCATTCTCCTTCCCATCATACAGGAGAACGGACAGGAAAGCAACGTGCCGGGACGAAATGCCTGCACAAAAAACGAACGAAAAAAATGGTGTCAAAAAGTCAAAAAGTATGCTATAATGCCCTTGAAGCGGGAGGGATTCCTCCCTTTAACGTATTGTTTGCAGGAGGTATGATTATGGCTGCGGCTATTACCAAAGATATGAGCATTATGGAAGTTGTCCAGAAATACCCGGACACGGTGGATGTTTTCATCAACTCCGGCATGGGCTGCCTGGGCTGCGCGGCAGCGCATTTCGAGAACATCGAGCAGGGCGCCATGGCGCACGGTATCGATGTGGATGCGCTGATGAAAGGCCTGAACGAGGCTGTCGGCGCCGAGGCATAAACTGCATATCGCTAAAAAACAAAAAGACCGTTGCGGGCAACCGCAGCGGTCTTTTTATGTGCTTTTTATGTGCCTGATATTTTTTACACCTTGAAATGGTTGACCTCGGCCAGCAGGTGCTCCGTGCCGGCTTTGGATTTTTCGATTTCCTGCAAAATCTGGTTGCACTTCTCCGAGAGGTTCTGCACCTTCTCGGCGATGGAGGAGTTGCCAATAGCTCCCTCGTGCGTAGCGCTCGCGATTTCCTCCATGGCCTTCGACATCGTCTCGACGGACGTCTTCATATCGGACGCCTTCCGGCTGGCCGCGAGCGAGGAGTCGCGGAAATGTTTCGCCGCGGCCTGATATTCCTCGGCCGTCTTGCCCATGGCCTGATAGTCGGGGTTGACCGTGCCATCGATGAATTTCAGGATACCATCCGCGCCGTCCGTCAGCTGCTTGACGGCCGCCATGACCTGACCCGTGAGGCCCTGAATCTTCTCGGCCGTTGTCGTAGAGGCCTCGGCGAGCTTGCGCACCTCGTCGGCAACGACGGAGAAGCCGCGACCAGATTCACCGGCGCGCGCGGCCTCAATAGCCGCGTTCAGCGCCAGCAAATTCGTCTGCTCGGCGATACCGGAGATTTCCTCCGTCAGCTTGCCGATGTTGTCGACGACCTTGACCTGCTCGATGGCCTCGGCCAGCGTCTCCTTCGTGGAGTCGTAGATGCTGCCGGCCGCCTCGATGGACTTGCTCGTCTTGGCGCGCAGCTCGTCGGCCTGGGCGTGTACCTTTTCCGTATAGCCCTTGTCGGCCTCGGCACTGGCGGCCGACTCCTGAATGCCCGTGTTAACCTGATCGGCGAGCGTCTGGATGTTGGAGGTAGAGGCTGCCGTCTCCTCCATCCCGGCCGACATCTCCTCGGTAGCGGCCGACATATCCTGCGCGTCGGCGTTCAGGCTGTCGAGCAGCTGCTGCACGCTTTCCACCATCTCGGCACTGCGCTCAGCCTCCTCCTGCACCTTTGTGACGACAGCACGCAGAGACTGCTGCATTTTCGCCAGCGACTGCGTCATCTGGCCGATTTCATCCTGCCGCTGCTGCAGCTCCGCCGGTACCTCAGACGTGAGGTCGCCTGCCGCTACAGCATCGAGCTCTTCGATAGCGCCTTCCAGCGGTTTCGCGATATTCTTCGCGATGACCACGGTAGCCGCAATGCTCAGCACGAGGCCGATGAGCACGATGGCTGCGAACAGTTTGATGGACGTCGCGTAGTCAGCCTGGCTGGCCTGATAGAGTTCTTTACCCGCGAGTACGTTGCGCGGCGTGACCTTGCCGAGGTCATCGGCGATGGTCTGCACCTGTGACACGGACTGATAGAGCTTCAACCGCTCCTCCGGGCTCGTGCCGAGCATGGCGTTCTGCTGGATGGCGGCGTCAGCTTTCGTCGCGTCCGCCTGCAGCTTGTCGAGGTCAGCAGCCATCTTTTCGTCGGTGCTGATGCCCTTCATCTTGTCGATGTCACCGAGCACAGCCTGGAAGTCCATATGGATTTCCTTGGCCAACAGCTTGTGGTCCATATGGCTGCTGTCGCCCAGCAGCAGATAGGCCGCGTTGACGTCGATGCTGCGGAAACGTGTATTGATATCGTTGACGTACTGCGACGTCACGATGTTCTTTTCGTAAATGTCCTGCACCGCACGGGCAGTACGGCTGTTAAAGAAGATACCCACACCGGCGATAAGCACGGTCACCAACAGCATGATGACGGACAGCACGAGTATCTTCATGCGCACGGAAAGATTTGCCATATTGCTCTAACCTCCTCAATGCAGATACTGGCTGACGTTGTCTTTCGTGATAGCCGTGAACTGGGCCGTGTAGCCCTGCGACGGCATCTGACCCGCCATTGCCTGCTTCACGAGGTCATAGGTCGCGTCGGCCTCCTCGATGGGATCCTGCTTCAGCGTGAGCCCCTGGTCGCCTGCAGCCACAGCCTTCAGTGCATCGTCGACGGCGTCGATGCCACAGACGATGACGCCCTGGCGGCCGTTCGACTTCAGCGCGGCGATAGCGCCGAGCGCCATGGCGTCATTCGCCGCCGCGATGCCGTCCAGCTGCGGGAACATGGACAGCCAGGTCGCCGTGATTTTCATGGCGTTCGTGTCGCTCCAGGCGCCGACCGTTTCGTCCAGAATCTGCACGTCGGGGCGTTTCTGTTTCAGCGTACTGATAAAGCCCTCCTCGCGGTTCGCGGCGTCGTTCGCACCGTACGGGCCGCGCAGATAGCAGACCTTGCCGCCCTGCGGCAGGCGCTCGGCCATGTACTCGGCCTGTTTCACGCCCGCCGTCTTGTCGTCGGAGTACACGCCGACGAACTTACCGCCGTTCAGACTGCGGTTGACGGTAATGACGTTGACGCCCTTTTCGTTGGCCTTTTCCACCGTCGGGATAATCAAATCCGGGTCGACGGCCAGCAACACGATGGTCTTGACGCCCTTGTCCATGGCCTCGTTCATCTGGTCAATCTGCTGCGCCACATCATTCTTCGCGTCGTAGTAGAGCACTTCCTTGCCGTCGGCCTTGGCCTTGGCCTGGAACTCCTCCGAGATTTTCGTACAGAAGACATCGTCGCCGTTATAGTCCAGATAGGCCACCGTATTGCCGCCTCCGCTGCTACCGCAGCCACTGAGGGCCAGGCAGAGCACGAGCACCAAACAGGCGCTGAGCACGCCCCACAGGCGTTTCTGCAATTTCATCAGTACATCACTCCTATACACTACACAGGCAGTCCCCTGGCTGCCCCCCATGATACATATTTTTCCTCAAAATCCCTGTATGCATTACACGTCTATATTTATTGGTATTCGCCATTCTGGGAACAATTCCTGCAAAAAACGGCTCATACTACAAAAAAAAATAGTATAAGCCGTTAAGCAAACGCTGTTTAAAGCTGTGCGAGCAGCGACTGGACCGTGCCTAGGCAGGTCTCGCGTGGCAGGACCTTGACTTCGCCCGTGCGGCGGACTTTCACCTCGACGGTACCGGCCTCCATGCCCTTCGGGCTCACGGTGATGCGCAGCGGATAGCCGATAAGGTCGCAGTCCTTGAACTTCACGCCTGCACGCTCGGGGCGGTCGTCGAGCAGTGCATCGATGCCTGCCTTTTTCAATTCATTGTAGAGGTCCTCAGCATAGGCCAGCTGGTCCTCTTTCTTGCCGTTGACCGGCACGACGACGACCTCGAACGGCGCAATAGCGCGCGGCCAGATGATGCCGTCCGCGTCGTTGTTCTGCTCAATGGCCGCGGCCATCGTACGGCCGACGCCGATACCGTAGGAGCCCATGACAAGTGGCTGCTCGTGGCCCTGCTCGTCGAGGAACGTCGCATGCATGGTCGCGCTGTACTTCGTGCCCAGCATAAAGACCTGCCCGGCCTCGATGCCACGCGTCATCTTGACGGGCGCGCCGCAGTGCGGGCACGGGTCACCGGCCTGAATGAGGCGCACATCCTTGACGATGAGGCCCTCGTTCGTGAAGTCGCGCTGCGGGTTGACGTTCTGATAGTGTGCGTCCTTCTCGTTCGCACCAGCCACGGCGTTGTACATGTGCATGACCGTCGGGTCGACGATGATATGCGTGCCCTTTTTAATGCCGATGGGGCTCATGAAGCCCGCACAGCCGCCCGCCGCCGTGATGGCCGCTTCGTTGGCCATGCGCAGCGCCAGCGTGCCAGGGATGGCGTTCTGCACCTTCGTCTCGTTGACCTCGTGGTCGCCACGCACAAAGACAAGCACGAGCTCATCTGTGTCCGTCTGGTAGGCCACGGCCTTGATGGTTTTCTCGACCGGCACATGCAGGTAATCGCAGAGCATCTCAATCGTATGCGTGCCCGGCGTCGCCACCTTCTCCAGCGGCAGCATATCCTCCACCGGTGCCTCGATGGGCTTGAGCTCCGCCTTTTCGTCGCTCGCTGCGTAGTCGCACTTCGTGCAAACGGCGATGTTCGACTCACCTGCGTCCGCGAGCACCGTGAACTCGTGTGAGTGCGCACCGCCGATGGCACCCGTATCGGCCTCGACGGGGCGGAACTCCAGGCCCATGCGCGTAAAGCAACGCGTATAGGCGTCATACATCTTTTTATAAGACTCGCGCATGCCCGCCTCGTCCTTGTCAAAGGAATAGAGGTCCTTCATGATGAACTCGCGGCTGCGCATGAGTCCGAAACGCGGGCGGCGCTCGTCGCGGAACTTGTCCTGAATCTGATAGAGCATGAGCGGCAGCTGCTTGTAGGAGCGCACCTCGTCGCGCACGAGCGCCGTAATCATCTCCTCATGCGTCGGGCCAAGGCAGAACTCCCGGCCGTGGCGGTCCTTGATGCGCATCATTTCCTCGCCGTAGGCCGACCAGCGCCCGCTCTCCTGCCAGAACTCGCCCGGCTGCAGAATGGGCATGCAGATTTCCTGACCACCCGCCGCATCCATTTCCTCGCGGATAATCTGCTCGATTTTGCGGATGGTACGCCACGCGAGCGGCAAAAACGTGTACATGCCGCCGGCAGATTTACGAATCATGCCCGCGCGGTACATGAGCTGATGGCTCACGACCTCGGCCTCAGCCGGGGTGTTGCGCAGGGTAGGTGCATACAAATTACTTGCTCTCATGAATGTTTACGCTCCTCTATAATGGCATCTATTTCCTTGAATAACTCCGTGACCAGCTCCGCCTCCGGTACCTTGCGGATAATTTCGCCCTTGCGGAACACGAGGCCCTCGCCTTTGCCCCCCGCAATGCCCACGTCGGCACCGCGCGCCTCGCCGGGGCCATTGACGACGCAGCCCATGACCGCGACCTCAATGGGCTCGCTGATACCCGCGAGCTTCTGCTCGACCTGCGCCGCGATGGCCGGCAGGTCGATGCTCGTGCGACCGCAGGTGGGACAGGCCACGAGCGTAGGGCCGTACTCCTTGAGGCCGAGTGATTTCAGTATCTCGTTCGCCACGCGCACCTCGACGACCGGGTCACCCGTGAGGCTCACGCGCAGCGTATCGCCGATACCCTCGGCCAGCAGTGCGCCGATGCCCACGGCGGACTTGATAATGCCCGTGTTCACCGTGCCTGCCTCCGTGATGCCGAGGTGCAACGGATAGTCGCACGTCTCGCTCATGAGACGGTAGGCCGCCAGCGTCAGCGGCACGTCATGTGCCTTGAGCGAGATTTTCATATCGTAGAAATCCTGCTTTTCGAGGATGTGCACGTGCTCCATAGCCGAGGCCACGAGGGCTTCCGGCGTGATGCCGCCGTACTGCGCGAGGATTTTCTTGTCCAGCGAGCCCGCGTTCACGCCGATACGGATGGGGATGTGCGCGCCCTTCGCCTCACGCACGACGGCGGCGACCTTTTCCTCGCCGCCGATATTGCCCGGGTTCAGACGCAGGGCCGCGATCCCCTGATGAATGGCCTCGATGGCCAGCCGGTAGTCGAAATGGATATCGGCCACGAGCGGCACCTTGACCTCACGAATGATGTTGCCGAGGTTCTCGGCCGCCGCCATATCCGGCACGGCGAGGCGCACGATATCACAGCCCGCCGCCTGCAGCGCCCGAATCTGCGCCACGGTCGCCGCCGTGTCCGTTGTCTTTGTATTCGTCATGGACTGCACGGAAATAGGCGCCCCGCCGCCAACGGCCACAGGCCCGATATGAATCTGCCGCGTTTTTTTGCGTTTATACACTGTACTCAGCCTCCCGTAAAGACACGCACGAGGTCATTTTTCGTCGCGAGCAGCATGAGCAGCACGAGCAAAGTGATGCCCGTGACCTGCAGATAGTACATGGCCTTCTCGCCCATGGGCTTGCCGCGTACCGCCTCCACGCAGAGAGCGGCGAAATGGCCACCGTCCAGCGCGGGGATGGGGAACAGGTTGATGATGCCGAGGTTCAGCGAAAGAAACGCCGTGAAATTCAGCAACGGCACAATGCCCAGCTGCGCCACCTCGCCCGCCATTTGTGCGACGCCGATAGGGCCGGCGAGCTCCGTACCCGAGAGTTCCAGGATGAGCCGATACAGCGCATCGAGCATCATGTAGATAATCTGCCCCGTATGCTGTACGGCCAGGCCGATGGAGGCGAAAAAGCCCGGATACATCGTCTTGACGTCGCTCATCACGCCGATAACCGAGCGCTTCGAGCCCGCGTCGTAGCTCGGCGTCACCTGCGTCGCCAGTTGCTGCCCGTCGCGCTCCACGACGATATTCACCGGTTGCTCAGCCTGGAGCGCCGACGTCGCCGTCACGAACTGCTGCCAGCTCGCAATGGACTCACCGTCGAGGCTCACGACGCGGTCGCCCGCCTGCAGCCCCGCCAGCGCCGCCGGCTTATCCGCCATCACCCGGCCAAAGACCGGCTCAGGGTTCGGTGTACTCACACCGGCAAAAAAGAAAATGCCCAAAAAAATGAAAATAGGCAGCACCAAGTTCATCATAGAACCCGCGAGGATAACCAGCATACGCGAGCGCACCGGCTTCTCACAGTAGCCACGCTCCCCCGCATCATTCTCCGACGGATTCATGCCCGCGATATCGTTAAAACCACCCAACGGGACGGCACGCAGGGAATACACCGTCTCACCGCGCCGTACGCTGAGCAATTTCGGCCCGAAGCCAATGGCAAACTCATCCACGCGCATGCCCGTCATTTTGGCCGTGATAAAATGCCCGAGCTCATGCACGAGCACGAGCAGGCCAAAGACAAAAACGGCGGCCACTATCGTTAAAACCATGCTTTATGTTATCCTTTCTGCTGCAGCAAGGTGCGGGCGTAGTCGCGCGCCCAGCGGTCCTCCGCCAGCAGCTCGTCGAGGTCCGGCTGCAGGATGGTCTCCCGCTTCAGCATCGTGGCCTCGATAATATCGTAAATGTCGAGGAAGTGAATGTTGCCCCGCAGGAACGCACCCACGGCCACCTCATTTGCCGCGTTGAACACGCAGGGCATGGAGCCGCCGATGCGCCCCGCCTCGTAGGCGAAGCGCAGGCCCTTGAACGTCTCCGTGTCTGGTTTGTCAAACGTCAGGTCGTGCAGCTGCCAGAAATCTAAGCGCTCGAAGTTCGATGGCTGGCGCTCCGGGTACGTCATGGCGTACTGAATGGGCAGGCGCATGTCGGGGCAGCCGAGCTGCGCGATGACCGAGCCATCGCAGAACTGTACCATGGAGTGCACGACGCTCTGCGGATGCACGATGACCTGAATCTGGTCGTAGCTGACATCGTAGAGCCATTTCGCCTCCATGACCTCGAGTCCCTTATTCACGAGACTGGCCGAGTCCACGGTGATTTTCGGGCCCATCGTCCACGTCGGGTGCGCAAGCACCTGCTTGATAGTCACGTCCGTGAGTTCCTCCCGCTTTTTGCCGCGGAAAGGACCGCCCGAGCAGGTCAGGAGCAGCTTTTCGATTTTGTCACGCCGCTCGCCCTGCAGGCACTGGAAAAAGGCACCGTGCTCACTGTCGACGGGCAGCAGGTTGACGCCCTGCTCCTTGACACGGCGCATAACGATTTCGCCCGCAACCACGAGCGTCTCTTTATTCGCGAGCGCGATGTCCTTCTTGGCGTCGAGCGCCCGCATGGTCGGCTCGAGACCGGCAAAGCCCATCATGGCCGTCACCACGAGCTGCACGTCATCCACGGCTGCCGCATCGATAAAGGCCTGCCGTCCGCCCGCAAGCTGCGTGGGCCCGCTGTAGCGCTCCTTGAGCCGTGCATAGGCCGCCTCGTCTGCCAGCACGGCGAGCTCCGGCTGGAACTCGCGTATCTGCTGCTCCAACAGCTCGTCGCTGCTATTGGCCGCGAGCACGCTGATATGGAACAGCTCGGGATGGCTGCGCACGACGTCGAGCGTCTGCCGCCCGATGGAACCCGTCGAGCCTAAAACCGCAATCTTTTTCATCTGCCTGCCCCCGCTTTACTTGATGGCCAAATCGGCGAATTGTACGAAGAAGAACACGAGCGGTGCTGTAAAGAGCACGCTGTCAAAGCGGTCCCAGACGCCGCCGTGCCCCGGGATGATGCTCCCCGAGTCCTTGATGCCCGTATAGCGCTTCGCCACGGACTCCACAAGGTCACCGAGCGTCGCCAGCAGGGAAATGGCGAAACCCAGCAGCGCCATCTCCAGGCCCGGCAGGCCGAAGAACAGGCTCAGGCCGTAGACAGAGGCCGTCGTACCCACTACGGAACCGAGGAAGCCCTCAATCGTCTTGTTCGGGCTGATACTCGGGCAGAGCCGGTGGCTGCCGATGGCCGAGCCCACAAAGTAGGCAAACGTATCACTGGCCCAGGTGCCGATGAACATGACCCAGATCATCGCACAGCCTAAAGCAACCGGGCCGAAAGGACTGCTGAGCATAACATTCGGCTCCCAGAAACGCAACTGCACGACATAGGAGAACGAGAGGCCAAAATAGAGGATGCCCGCGATGGACGTGCAAGCGTCGACAAACGTGATGCGCCCATGCAACAGCACCGTCTCCAGCAGCAGCAAGAGCACCGTGCCGCTGACCACGGCCAGCATTTCGTCCGTATTGCCGAGCCAGCCGCAGCCCCAGATGAGCACGAGTGCCACGAGCCCCGTAAAGAACGTGAGGTTGCCACCTTTATGGCTGAAGGCCTGCGCGTACTCGAACCAGGCCACGAGCGACAGCACGAGCACGGCGCCCGCGAACAGCGTGCCGCCCGTCTGGATAATAAACGTCATCAGCGCAATGCCGACGATACCGGTGATAATTCTGGTAAGCAAAATTCAAGCTCCAATCTGGCGCCAAGAGCGCACATTATTTATTCTGCAGGCCGCCGAAACGCCGGTTACGCCCGGCAAAGTCGATCATCGCTTTGACAAAATCCTCCGGCGTGAAATCCGGCCAGTTCACATCCGTGAAATAGAACTCCGCATAGGCCGACTGCCAAAGCAGGAAGTTCGAGAGGCGCTCGTCGCCGCTCGTACGAATCACGAGGTCCACGGGGAGATTGCCGCGCGTGTCGAGTGCATTCTCCAGCATGGCCTCGTCAATCTGCTCGGGCTGGATTTCGCCCGCGGCCGCGCGTGCCGCAAGGCTCTGCACGGCGCGCAGGATTTCGTCCTGGCCGCCGTAGTTCGCGGCCACGTTGAACTTTACGCCCGTATTGTGGCACATGAGTGCCTCGGCCTCGCGCATCTGCTTTTGCAGGCTCGCGGGCAGACCGTCGATGCGCCCGATAAAGTGAATCTGCACGTTATCGGCGTGCATTTCCTGCAACTCCTTCGTCAGGTAGTCCGCGAAGAGCTGCATGAGGAAGTCCACCTCGGGGCGCGGGCGTTTCCAGTTCTCCGTGGAAAACGCATACACGGTCAAAGCATCCAGATTCAGGCCGATGGCCGTCTTGAGGATGTTCTTGAGCGTTTTGACGCCCGCCTTGTGCCCCGCCGTGCGCAGCAGGCCCTTGCCCGTGGCCCAGCGGCCGTTGCCATCCATGATGACGGCCACGTGCCGGGGCAGGCGGTCCCACTGTATATCCTGAAAAAGCGGCGAGTCATGCTCGGGTATCTCGAACTGCTCCGCAGAACCCAGACCGCCGAAAAGTTTCTTTAACATAACTGTGTGCCTCCATACATGAGAGGTTACCAGTGCCATTTCCAAAAGAACAAAGCCCCTCGCCTTGCCAGCATGAGGGGCCGGAATGTTACCTTCAGGGAGCCTCGATGGTCGATACCGGGCACTGGGCAGCGCAAGCACCGCACTCAATGCACTTATCCGGGTCGATCTCGTAGCGCTCCGCACCCTCGCTGATAGCTTCAACCGGGCAGGTAGCAGCACAGGAACCACAGGAAATGCAGTCCTCACCAATCTTATAAGCCATGAAAAGACACCTCCTTTGCCATTCTGGCCGCCAGGGTCAGACATACTGTATCATCCGCCAGCTCACGCTGCCGGACCACATAGAGACTATTGTCATCTATCTGGAAAAAATCACGCGTCGGGCGTGTGATTTCCTCGCTGAATTTCAGGCCAGATGCTCGCAAAAGCTGCTCCGCCTCTGCCTGGGGCCGGCCCAGGCAATCGGGCACGGTCGCCATCAGACTTCCATGACCTCTTTTTCCTTCTTGGCCTTGAGCTCATCGACCTGTTTCACGTATTTATCGACGAGCTTCTGCATCTGCTCCTGCAGACGCTTCGACTCATCCTCCGTGATTTCCTTGGCCTTCTCCTGCTTTTTGAACGCATCGTTGCCATCGCGGCGCACGTTTCTGAGCGCCACTTTGGCCTCCTCTGCCTTCTTGTTCACGGCCTTGACGATTTCCTGGCGGCGCTCCTGCGTGAGGGCCGGGATGCTCAGGCGGATGGCCGTGCCATCGGAGTTCGGGTTCAGGCCGAGGTCCGACTTCATGATGGCCACCTCGATGTCGTGCAGGATGGACTCCTCCCACGGCTGGATGAGAATCATGCGCGGCTCCGGCACCGTGACCTTGGCAATCTGGTTCACGGGCGTCGGAGCACCGTAGTACTCGACGAGCACACGGTCGAGGAGCGACGGCGTCGCCCGCCCGGCGCGCAGCGCCGACAGCTCGTGTTTAAAGGACTCGATGGATTTCTGCATGCGCTCTTCCTGCGCCTGGATGATTTCGTTGCTCATGCTTCTGTGCCTCCCACCGTCGTGCCGATCTGCTCGCCGAGCGCGGCCTTGACGATATTTTCGTGCTGGTCGATGTTGAAGACGACCAGAGGAATCTTGTTGTCCATGCAAAGGCTCGTGGCCGTGGAATCCATGACCTGCAGGCCCTTATTCAGGATGTCGATGTAGGTCAGCGTGTCGAATTTCTTGGCATTGGCGTTTTTATTCGGGTCGCAGTCGTATATGCCGTCTGTGCCCTTCTTGGCCATGAGGATGACATCGGCCTCGATTTCGGCCGCACGCAGCGCCGCCGTCGTATCCGTGGAGAAGTAGGGATTGCCCGTGCCGGCGCCGAAGATAACGACGCGGCCTTTCTCCATGTGACGGATGGCCTTGCGGCGGATGTACGGCTCGGCAACCTGACGCATCTCGATGGCCGTCTGCACGCGCGTATCCACGTCCAGCTTTTCCAGCGCATCCTGCAACGCGAGGGCATTCATGACCGTAGCCATCATGCCCATGTAGTCGGCCGTCGCACGGTCCATGCCCTTGGCGGAGCCGGCGAGGCCGCGCCAGATGTTGCCGCCGCCGACGACGACCGCCACATCGACGGCACGGTCACGCACCGCCTTGATCTGCTTCGCGATGTCCTCGACAACCGCCGGATTGATGCCAAAGCCCTGGTCGCCGGCCAGCGACTCTCCGCTGAGTTTGAGTACGACGCGCTTGTATTTTGCTGCTGCCAAAATTCGTTACCTCCATCAAGCTGCAGCAGGCCTTAACGGAGCACTGTATCTTTGGTTTGTTCAACACGTGCACCGGTAATTCCTGCCAAAATTGGGCCAATTTTGCAAAAAAGCGGGCACAGAACCGTATGATTATGTGTCCGCTCTTGCTATTACATCACCGTGGATTACTTAATCTGGGCTGCCACCTCAGCGGCGAAGTTCTCTTCCTTCTTCTCGATGCCCTCACCGAGCATGAAGCGCGTGAACGCCTTGACCTCAACGCCACCGAGGATGTCTTTGATGGTCTTGTCGTTGTCTTTGACGAAAATCTGCTCATTCAGGCAGACTTCCTTGTAGAACTTCTTGATGCGACCGTCAACGATACGCTCGACGATTTTCTCGGGCTTGCCTTCCTCGAGCGCCGTCTTGCGGGCCACATCCTTCTCATGCTCGATGACGTCTGCGGGCACGCCCGTCTCGTCGATGGCAATCGGCGCCGCCGCGGCAATCTGCATCGCCACATCCTTGCCGAGCTGCTCGTCGCCGCCCGTCAGGTTGACGAGCACGCCGATTTTGCCGCCCATGTGGATGTAGGAAGCCAGACGGCCTGCGGACTCATAGACCGCGAAACGGCGCAGGGAGATTTTCTCACCAATCGTCGCCGTCGCGTTCGTGATGATATCGCTGACCTTCTCGCCGTCAATCGTGCTGTCGTTCAGCGCGTCGAGGTCGGCCGGCTTCGTCTCGGCAATGTGCTGCGCGACTTTCGCGAGCAGGCTCTTGAACTGCTCGTTGCCCGCCGCGAAGTCCGTCTCGCAGTTGATCTCGACCACGGCGCCCGTCTGACCGTCCGGCGTCACATACGCGCCGACCGCACCCTCGGCAGCCACACGGCCAGATTTCTTGGCCGCTTTTGCGATGCCCTTCTCACGCAGCCAGTCGACGGCCTTCGCAGCATCGCCGTCCGTCTCCGTCAGCGCCTTCTTGCAGTCCATCATGCCCGCGCCCGTCTTCTCGCGCAGCTCTTTTACCATCGCAGCCGTAATCTTCGTTGCCATTTAGTTGTTTCCTCCTCACAGTTATGAGACAAAGCTGACCAACCTGCCAGCTCAGCAATATTTACATAAGAAAAGCGGGATAAGGGATAAGGCCCTTACCCCGCTCTGGTATTGTCGCTCTATATAGCGCGCTGCTTACTCGGCAGCAGCCTCCGTATCTTTCTCGGAGTTCTCGTCGCCATCCTGACCCTGACGGCCCTCGAGCACGGCGTCCGCCATCTTGCCCGTCAGCAGTTTGACAGCACGGATAGCATCATCGTTGCCCGGAATGACATAGTCAACTTCGTCCGGATCGCAGTTCGTATCCACGATAGCCACGATGGGGATGTTCAGCTTCTTGGCCTCAGCCACCGCGATGCGCTCTTTGCGCGGGTCGACGATGAACAGGGCGCCCGGCAGTTTGTTCATCTCTTTGATGCCGCCGAGGTTTTTCTCGAGCTTCTCCATCTCGTGGGTCAGCTGCTGCACTTCCTTCTTCGGCAGCACCTCGAACGTACCGTCCTCAGACATCTGCTCGAGCTCCTTCAGACGCGCGATACGCTTCTGAATCGTGCGGAAGTTCGTGAGCATGCCGCCGAGCCAGCGCTCGTTGACATAGAACATATTCGCGCGCAGGGACTCCTCTTTGATAGCCTCCTGGGCCTGCTTCTTCGTACCCACGAAGAGCACGGACTTGCCTTCCTCAGACACGCTGCGCAGGAATGCGTAAGCCTCGTCCACCTTTTTCACCGTCTTCTGCAGATCGATGATGTAGATGCCGTTGCGCTCCGTGAAGATGTACTTCGCCATCTTCGGGTTCCAGCGACGCGTCTGATGGCCGAAATGAACACCGGCCTCCAGCAACTGTTTCATAGAAATAACTGACATAGTGGTGCACCTCCTGTTTTCTTCTTCTGCCGGTTTCATCTTCTGCACGACCCGACTTTTGGGGCACAGGGCAGAAATCCGCCGACATGCTTTTTCTTTACACCGCTACCGATTATAGCATAACGCCTCTGAGAAAACAACCGGCCACCGCGATTTTTTTCTACTGCCTGCGTGGCCGCATGTGCGCACCTGTCTTTATGTATACACGTGTACGCCCAAAGTCTCATGGACGTTACAGGTATTTTCCTTTATAATATAGGTGTGCTTTTATTTTTCTATTTCGGGGTATAGGTATTTGTCGGGAAAGGAAGGATATTATGCATCTTTCAGTCAAAATCTTCATTGCCCTCGTGCTCTCAGTAGTCGTAGGGCTCATCGCCGGGCCGGACAGCCTTGGCTTCATCAACTGGTGGATAGCGCCGATTGGCACCATGTTCATCAATCTCATCAAGATGATGATTGTGCCTGTGGTGCTCACTTCGCTCGTCGTCGGCATGACCGGCCTCGGCGATATCCACAAACTCGGCCGCATTGGCGGCAAGACCATTCTCCTTTACCTCATGACCACGGCTGTCGCCATCACCTTCGGCTTCATCGTCGCCGGTATCGTGCACCCTGGTGTGGGTCTCGACCTGGCACAGGCCGGTGAGGTGAAAATCAAGGAAGCGCCGTCCATCATGCAGGTTTTTGTGGCCATGATTCCGGCGAATCCGGTGTCCTCGATGGCGAAAGGCGACATCCTGCCGGTCATCATCTTCGCGCTCTTTGTCGGTGTCGGCATCATCAAGGTCGGCGGCGAACGCGCGAAACTGCTGACGAAATTCTTCGACGCCTGCGCCGAGGTCAGCTACGTGATTATCGGCTTCGTCATGGAGGTCAGCCCCATCGGCGTGTTCTGCCTGCTGCTGCCCGTCGTAGCGAAGAATGGCCCGGCCGTACTGCTGCCGCTGCTCTCCGTCATCATCTGCGTGGCCATCGGCTGTGCACTGCACGCGTTTATCGTCTATTCCGCGCTCGCAAAGTTCGGCGCGCACATGTCGCTCAAAAAATTCTTCAGCGGCATGAGTGAGGCCTGGCTCATCGCCTTCTCCACCTGCTCGTCCTCCGCAACGCTGCCGGTCAACATGAAGAACTGCCAGGAGAAGCTAGGCATGTCGCGTGACGTCACCTCGTTCGTGCTGCCGCTCGGCGCCACGATCAACATGGACGGCACGGCCATCTATCAGGGTGTCTGCGCACTCTTCATCGCGAACGTCTTCGGCATTGACCTCTCGTTCACGCAGATGCTCATGATTATCCTCGCAGGCACGCTGGGCTCCATCGGCACGGCGGGTGTACCGGGCGCCGGCCTCATAATGCTGGCCATGGTGCTGCAGACCGTCGGCCTGCCGCTCGAGGGCCTCGCACTCGTCGCCGGCATCGACCGTGTGCTCGATATGTTCCGTACCTCCATCAACGTCCTCGGCGACGGTGCCGTCTGCGCCGTCATCAACGAGACGGAGAAAGAATATAATAATAACGCCGCTTAAACGACAATTACCTATACTCAAAAAGAGGGCCGCACGCTTTCGCGTGCGGCCCTCTTAGTTTGTCCTATAACTGGGGCGCGGTCAACGTCAGCCAATCAGCGGCGCTGCTACGCAGCTTGCTTCTTGGGACGTTTTCGCGGACGACGCGTTAGCCAATCACCTGCACCGCTACGCGGTTTGGTTCTTGGACGCGTCAGTGGTCAGCGTCAGCAAATCGCCTTCGTCCTACGGACCCGGCTCTTTGGACGCTTTCACATGCGACGCATTAACCAATCGACTGCGTCCTTCGGACTTGTCTCTTGGATGCGTCAGCAAGTCACATCATGCCGCCCATGCCGCCCGGCATACCACCCTGCGGCGCAGCTGCAGCTGCTTTCTCCTCCGGCTTGTCGGCAACCAGGGTCTCAGTCGTGAGCACCATGGAGGCGATGGAGGCTGCGTTCTGCAGAGCGGAGCGCGTCACTTTGGCCGGGTCAACGATACCCGCCTCAATCATGTTGACGTACTCGTTCTTCAGCGCGTTGAAGCCCACGCCGTCGCCCGCCTTCTTGACATGCTCGACGACCACGGAACCCTCGAGGCCCGCATTGTTGGCAATCTGGCGTACCGGCTCCTCGATGGCACGGCGGACGATGTCCACGCCGACCTTCTCGTCGCCCTCAGCCTGCACTTTGTCGAGCGCACCCTCGATGTCGAGGAACGTCGTGCCGCCGCCGGCGACGATGCCTTCCTCAACCGCAGCACGCGTAGCATTCAGCGCATCCTCGATGCGGTACTTCTTATCCTTCATCTCGACTTCAGTGGCAGCACCGATCTCGATGACCGCAACGCCGCCAGCGAGTTTCGCGAGACGCTCCTGCAGCTTCTCTTTATCGAAATCGGACGTCGTCTCGGCAATCTGCTTCTTGATCTGCGCCACGCGCTCGGCGATGGCGTTCTTGTCGCCCTTGCCGCTGATGATGGTCGTCTCATCTTTCGTGGACACGACCTTGTGGGCCTGGCCGAGGTCCTCAATCGTCACGCTGTCGAGCTTGCGGCCCAGTTCCTCGCTGATGACCTGGCCGCCCGTCAGCGTCGCGATATCCTGCAGCATAGCCTTGCGACGGTCACCAAAGCCCGGCGCCTTGACGGCAAGGCACTTGAACGTGCCGCGCAGCTTGTTGACGACGAGCGTCGTCAGCGCTTCGCCGTCCACATCCTCAGCGATAATGGCGAGCTGCTTGCCAGACTTCACAACCTGCTCGAGCACCGGCAGGATGTCGTTGATGGCGGAAATCTTGCGATCCGTAATCAGGATGTACGGATCGTCGAGGGATGCCTCCATCTTATCCGTATCCGTCACCAGGTACGGGGAGATGTAGCCACGGTCGAACTGCATGCCTTCCTTGACGGAGAGGTTCGTCTTCATGGTCTTGGACTCCTCGACCGTGATGACGCCGTCCTTGCCGACTTTCTCCATGGCGTCGGCAATCAGATCACCCGTCTCCTCATCAGCGGAGGAAATAGCTGCGACCTGCGCGATGCTCTCTTTGCTCTCGATTTTCACGGAGCGCTTCTTGATCTCCTCGACGAGGGCGTCCACCGCGCGCTGGATACCTTTTTTCACGATCATCGGGTTCGCACCAGCAGCGACGTTACGCATGCCCTCGTGGATAATAGCCTGCGCGAGCAGCGTAGCCGTCGTCGTGCCATCGCCTGCGATGTCATTCGTCTTCGTGGCAACTTCCTTCACGAGCTGCGCGCCCATGTTCTCGAACGGATCCTCGAGCTCGATGTCGCGGGCAATCGTCACGCCATCGTTCGTGATGGTCGGCGCGCCGTACTTCTTCTCAAGCACGACATTGCGGCCTTTAGGGCCAAGCGTTACTTTCACGGCGTCAGCCAGGGCATCGACACCACGGCTGAGCGCACGACGTGCATCTTCGTCAAACAGAATCTGTTTAGCCATTTATGTTACCTCCAAAAAGTGTTACATCAAATCGAGCTGGTAAAGCAATCTTAGCAGATGGCCAGGATGTCGCTCTCGCGCACGACGAGGTAATCCTCGCCCTCGACCTTTACCTGCGTGCCGGAATATTTGGAGAAGATGACTTTGTCGCCCACCTTGACCTCCGGCGCCACGCGGCTGCCGTTATCCAGGACCTTGCCCTCGCCGACTGCGACGACTTCGCCTTCCTGCGGCTTCTCTTTCGCCGTGTCCGGCAGCACGATGCCGCTGGCCGTCTTCATATCGCTTTCTGCAACTTTGATGACAACTCTTTCGCCCAATGGCTTAATCATAGGTATCTTCCTCCTATAAAATAAATTAGCTTGTGTTGTGCTGTTAGCACTCACTAGGCCCGAGTGCTAACTACAGTTCTTATAGTAACCTTTCTTAGTCAAAATGTCAACACGTAAAATAAAAAAAGTCAAAAAAACAAAGCAGGCGCGTGCCTGCTCTGCTGCTGTATCTCTGTATCATTCTGTCGCCAGTGGTTGACTACATCGCATAGTCACATCGCCCAGCGCCGCTGCCATAAAGCCGCTTCTCCCATAAAAGTGCTTTACGCCTTGCCGCCCGCCGCGCGCACGATGGCGCTGGCCACGTCCTTGACGCTGAGGCGCTTCGTCATCGCGTAGCGCTGGATGCGACGGTAGGCCTCCTGCTCCGTGAGGTGATGTGCCGCCATGATGATGCCCTTCGCCCGGTCGAGCGTCTTGCGCATCTCCAGCGAGTCTCTGAGACCCGCGAGTTCCTGCTCCAGTCCCTGCATCTCCTGCCAGCGCGAGAGCGCGATTTCGATGGCCGGGAACAGATTTTCCTCGCGCACCGGCTTCACGAGATAGCCGAGCACGCCCGCGTCGTTCGCCTTCTCCACGATTTCCGGCTGGCTGTAGGCCGTGAGCAGCAATACAGGCGCGAGATGCTCGTCCGCGATTTTGCGCGAGGCTGTAATACCGTCCATATCCGGCATTTTGATATCCATTATTACCAGGTCGGGGTGAAATTTGCGCGTGAGCTCCACGGCCTTGCGCCCGTTGATGGCCTCGCCCACGACGGTATGTCCCGCGTCCTCCAGCATTTCCCGCAAGTCCAGGCGGATGAGTGACTCATTATCGGCGATGACGATATTCAGGTTCTTATGCTGCATGGAAACGTCTCCTTCTGTTAGTTATCCGTGGGATTGGGCTGGTCTTTTGGGATGCAGATGTAGGCGTGCGTGCCGTGTTCGCGGCCGCGCGGGTCATTTGCGAGCTCGAACGTGCCACCGAGGTCACCCTCGATAAGCGTGCGCGCAATCTGCAGGCCCAGACTGCGGCGGGGCCGCTGGGCAAAGTCCGGCGGCAGCCCCACGCCGTCGTCATAGAGGTCAAGATGCCACTCCGTCGGCGCATCCTCCACCCGGAGGCCGATAGTGCCGGATTTCCGTCCCTCAAACGCGTGCTCCATGGCATTGATGACGAGCTCGTTGAGCACGAGCGCCACGGAGCTCGCACATTTCGAGGGCAGGATGAGCCGCGGCCCGGAGAACTCCGTATGGATAGTGAACTGCGCATCCGCCATGTTGTGCGCCACGAGCTCAAAGATATGGCGCATTACCTCCTGCACATCGATGTCCTCCGAGCCTTGCTGCGAGAGAAACTCGTGCACGACAGAAATGGAGAGGATGCGGTTCACGCTCTCCGCCAGTGCCGCCTTGACGTCCTGCGAGGGCGAGCGCCGTGCCTGCAGCCGGAGCAGACTGGCAATCGTCTGCAGATTGTTCTTCACGCGGTGGTGGATTTCCTGTATAACCGCCAACTTGATGCGGATTTCTTTATCCTTCGCGCGCGTCTCCGTCACGTCGGAGACGATGACGATGCGCCGTTGCACCGTGCCGCCCGTACTGAGCGTGAGCTCGCGGCGGATGAGGATCATGCCTCCCGCCAGCTGCTCCTTTTGCCACGGCCTATCGCGCTCCACGGTCTCGCGCGTGATGTGCTGCGAAAGCTGCCGGTCGTAGAGATAACAGCCGCGCAGATTGCCCACGCCGAGCACGCGGTAGATGCGCTGTGCCGCAGCATCGGCAAAAACGATACGACTGCGCGCATCCGTGATAATCACACCATCACTGGCCGAGAGCGACCGCCACGGCTCCGCCGGCACGCCGCGTCGCGCATACTCCAACACGTCCACAGCCGTGTCCAACAGGTGATGGTAGCCCTCGATAGACAGCCGCTCGCCATCCACGGCGAAGGCCACCACGGCGATAACGTGCGGCCCATCGTGAATAGCAAACGTATACATATCCACCATCGCACCGTAGTTCCACTCGCGCTTGCCCTGGCGCCGCTGCCCGTCGCGGAACGTATCGACCACGAGCGGTTCCTCCAGTGACTGCCGCAGCAGCCCCGTCTCATCCGTCACGCCGATACTGTAGACCGTATGCGGCTGCACCTGCGCCGCCACGAGCAACCGGTTCGCCTCACGCGGCCGCACATACAGCTGCAGCTGACCATGCGCGAGGTCAGCGATAAAGGGAAAAACCACACTCATGCGCACGAGCAGGCTGATCTGCACCTCCGTCAAGTCCGTAAACCCACGGCACAAAGAAGCCAAATCCTTCACAAAAGCAGCCTCCTTTAGTGGTAAACGTCTAACCATTAGTATACTAAATACTTAGGCAAAATACCAGTATACTTTGTATGTATACGCAAAAACAAAAAAGCCAGTCCACATGGCACATATATCCATGTTGACTGACGGTAGTTAACGTTCCTCAAGGTCCAATCCCGGTACGGCGTTGAGGTAGAGGTCGCTGTAGTGGCCGGCCTCGGCCTGGTAGTAGCCGCGGCAGGCGATCATGGCTGCGTTGTCCGTGCAGAGAATTTTGCTCGGGTAGTAAAATTTGACGTGCTGGCGTGCGGCCTCGGCGCGCAGACGGGCCTCGAGGCCGCTGTTGGCGGCCACGCCGCCCGCGAGCACGAGCGTGTCACGGCCTGCCTCCTTGACCGCCTCGAACGCTTTGCCCACGAGCACGTCGATGACCGCATGCTGGAACGAGGCCGCGATGTCCTTTTTGTTCAGCTCATGCCCCTTCATCTTCTCGCTGTTGATGTAGTTGAGCACGGCTGACTTCAGGCCGCTGAAGCTGAACTCATAGTTGCCCTTGCCCACGAGCGCCTCGGGGAAGTCGATGGTCGGCTGCCCCTCCTGCGCCAGCGCGTCGATACGCGGGCCGCCGGGATAGGGCAGGCCCATGACGCGGGCGATTTTGTCGAAGGCCTCGCCTGCCGCATCGTCGCGCGTCTGGCCCATGAGATGGAACGTATTGTAATCTCGCACGTCCACGAGCGCCGTATGCCCGCCCGAGACGACGAGCGCCATAAACGGCGGCTCGAGCTCCGGCGCCGCGAGGAAGTTGGCAAAGATATGCCCTTCGAGGTGGTTGACTCCTATAAGCGGCTTATCCAGTGCAAAGGCCAGTCCCTTCGCCGCCGAGACACCGACGAGCAGCGCGCCCACGAGCCCGGGACCGTAGGTCACAGCCACCTGGTCGATGTCCGCGAGCGTCACGCCCGCCTGCCGCACGGCCTCGTCGATGACGGGCATGATGTTGACGATATGCTTGCGCGAGGCAATTTCCGGCACCACGCCGCCAAATTTCTGATGTACCGGTATCTGCGTTGAAATCACGTTCGAGAGCAGTTCCCGCCCGCCGCGCAGCACGGCCGCCGACGTCTCGTCACAACTGGACTCAATGCCCAAAGTCAATTTTGCCTGCACAAAAATCACATCCTATATCCGCTAAACCAAAACAACGGCATAATCTGCCGTTGCTAAAGCAAAAACGCCGTTAAGCCTGAAAAGCCACCAACCTGCGCCCCCAAAAATTGCATACATATAAAAGTCACATAGCGGCGCAGACTTACAGCTTGGTTTTCCACATAATGACCGCGTCCTCACCGTTATCCGTATAGTAACCCTTGCGCCGCCCGGCCTCCTGAAAGCCAAAATGACGGTACAGCGCGAGCGCGGGCGTATTCGAGGGCCGCACCTCCAGTGTCATGGCCGTACAGCCGCGCGCCCGCGCCGCCTCGATGAGTGCCGCCAGCAGCTGCGTGCCCGCGCCCTGCCCACGGCAGTCGGGCGCGATGGCCACATTGGTAATCTGCGCCTCGTCCGCCGCGACCCAGAAGCCCGCATAGCCCACAAGCTGCTTGCCTGCAAAAGCCAACAGATAACAGGTAAATTTATTCGCCGCCTCGTGCCAGAACGACTCGCGCGACCACGGCGTGGGGAAACACTGCGCCTCCAGCTCCGCCACCATGTCGGCGTCCTCGGGCACCATTTCACGAAAGGTCAATTGCACGGTGCCGCCTCCGGATGGCGCTTCTCCCACAGCACCTCCGCCTCGCTGCGGCGGATATAGCAGGGCTCCAGCGCCATGACGTTGTCCGCCTCGCCGCGCTCGAGGCGCGCGAGGCCCAGCATGGCCACGTTAGCTGCACGTGGCATAAGCTGTTGCGCGGGTGCCACCTGCACATGGGCGGGCAGCGTCATTTTATCGCGCACGCGTTTCGCCACGATGTCGCCCGTAAGCACGACAGGCATGGTACTCTGACTGCACGCGGCGATAATGTCTGCGAGCGGTGCCACCGCGGCGGTCTGCCGGCTCACGAGCGCGCCCTGCTCCCAAACGAAGGGCTCGTAGTAGGCATTGCCCTTCTGTGCATCGAGCATAGCCACGATGCGTACGCCCGGCACGGGGAAATGCGCTGCGAGCGCCGCGAGCGTCGAGACACCCACGAGCGGTTTCGCGAGCGCGTAGGCCATAGCCTTCGCTGCCGCGAGACCGATGCGCAGGCCGGTGAACGAGCCCGGTCCGATGCTCACGGCAATGCCGTCCAGCGCTGCTTTCTCTACGCCCGCCATCTGCAGTACCTGCTCGATATGCGGCAGCAGCGTCTCCGAATGCGTGAGTCGTGCCTGCAGCGTGAGCTCGGCCGCCAGTTTCTCGCGTGACGCGACAGCCACGCTCGAGACCTGCGTCGCCGTATCAATGGCTAGAATGGACACTCTCTGCCAACTCCTTCATAAATTTCTCGTGCTCGCCACCCACGCAACTGATGCTGCACAGGCGCCCGTCCTCCTCGTCTGCCAAACGCTCCAGTCGTATGCGCACGTAGTCCTCGGGCAGAGCCTCAGGGAACTTGTCGGCCCACTCGATGACCACAATGCCCTCGGGCTCGTCCGTGTACTCGTAAAAGCCGATTTCATCGAGCTCCGCCTCGCTCTCCAGACGGTAGAGGTCGAAATGGTAAATCGGGCAGATGCCCTCGTAGATGTTCATGAGATTAAACGTCGGGCTCGTGACTTCTCCCTCGACCCCCAGGGTGCGCGCCAGGCTCTGCACGAACAGCGTCTTGCCCGCGCCCAAATCACCCTCGAGGCACAGCACCGTGCCCTCGTGCACCTTCTGTCCCACCAATGCGGCCAGCGCGGCCGTCTCGTCCGGGGAATGCGTCATACATGTAACCATTTTCTGTTATCTGGCTCTCCTATCCTCATATAATACGCCGTACAAAAACACCTAGGCCGTATTATACTCCATGCCCCGCCGTCTGTAAATCATCCTGGCCACACTTTGCTCCCAGCGTAACTGCTATTTTGTCAATAATTATTATCCGTTAATAATTTAATCACAAAAACTATGTAAATTAGAGTATACACAAGTAAAATCTTATTTGAACGAGTTATTCGTCTTTAAACAGAAAAATTGACAGTTTTCCTCGCGCCTCGCCTGTCGTATAATAAAGCCATACCGATTGCGTGGCAAACAAGAGCAGTCGCGCAAAAAATAGAATTGTGTATAGATGCTGTGTTTATTTAATAGGAGGGTTTTGACATGAAAAAATTTGTTTGCACGGTTTGCGGCTATGTCTACGAGGGCGACCAGGCACCGGCCCAGTGCCCCATCTGCAAGGCTCCGGCCTCGAAGTTCGTCGAGCAGTCCGGTGAGATGACCTATGCGGACGAGCATCATGTCGGCACGGCAAAGGACAGTGACCCGCGCATCCTCGAGGGCCTGCGCCAGAACTTCACGGGTGAGTGCTCCGAGGTAGGCATGTATCTGGCCATGAGCCGTCAGGCAGACCGCGAGGGCTATCCGGAGATTGCCGAGGCCTTCAAGCGCTATGCGTTTGAGGAGGCCGAGCATGCGGCGAAGTTCGCCGAGCTGCTGGGCGAGGTCCTCACGAACAGCACGAAGAAGAACCTCACGATGCGCATCGACGCCGAGCACGGTGCCTGTGCGGGCAAGAAGGAGCTCGCCACGCTCGCGAAGCAGCTCAACCTCGACGCCGTACATGACACGGTGCACGAGATGTGCAAGGACGAGGCACGCCACGGCCGTGGTTTCAAGGGCCTCTTCGACCGTTACTTTGGTGAGTAATCACTGACTACGGGGCTCCGTATACCATCTCTATTTAAATGACAGCAAACAGCGTCGCAGCCATAGCGTTGCGGCGCTGTTTGTGTGCTGGAGGCTATACTGCAGGTAAGCCTGTTTCAGAAACGAAAATTTATCACAGCTTGCGTGCTTAAAGCAGGAATTATTTCATGGGCGAGAGCAGCCTTGTCGCCTCGCAGGAGCGCTGGGCCGGCTTTAAAGAAGCCTGCCTCGACAAGCGCCCCGACATCCAGCTGCTCGCCTCTACGGATGCGGGCTGGAGCGAGGTCGAATCCCTGAAGGCTATGACACTTTGGCTCAAGCTGTTCCCGGAAATCGACGCTATCGTCGCCGCGAATGACGACATGGCGCTCGGCGGCATACGCGCGATGAAGGCTGCTGGCCGCTTTAACAGCGACATCCTCACCTGCGGCATCGACGCGGGCGTCAAGGCTGTGAGCGCCAGCCTTGGCGAACTCACGCCGGACAACATCGCCCAGGGCAAGACGCAGTTCGAGGCCACGAGTGCCGCCTACGACCGCACGATAAAAATATTCGTCGGCATTCTCATCCTCGGCCTGCTCATCGGTATCGCCGCCGCCACGCTCATCGCGCGTGGCATCGCGCGCCCGCTCGGCAGCTCCGTCAATCTGCTGCATGCCGTAGCCGACGGCGATCTCACGCAGACGCTGCCGCCGACGCTGGCCGAGCGCCGCGACGAAGTCGGCGAAATGATTGCTGCGCTGGAGAAAATGCAGCAGTCCCTGCGCACGTTCCTGCAGCAGGTACATGAGGAAGCCGACAAGAGCGTGACCATGGTGGAAGACGTGCAGGGACTCGTCGACGCACTCAACGACAGCGCACAGGATATGTCGGCCGCTACAGAGGAAATGTCTGCTGGCATGGAGGAAACTGCCTCCTCCACCGCGAACCTGCAGCATCTCGCTGACCAGATTGGCGACCGAATCCAGCATAACGCCGATGAGGCAAAGGACAGCGAAACCTATACCGACGAGGTAGCCACACGCGCCAGCAAGCTCAAACACGACATGGAACAATCCAGTACGCGCGCGCGTGATGTCTATCACGAGACCAAAGGCTCCGTCGAACAAGCCATCGAGGCTGCCAAGGTAGTAGACCAGATTGACACCCTCACGAATGATATCACGGCCATCGCCGAACAGACGAACCTGCTCGCACTCAACGCCGCCATCGAGGCTGCGCGCGCTGGCGAGGCCGGACGCGGTTTCTCTGTCGTGGCTGATGAAGTGCGTAAACTGGCCGAGCAAAGCCAGCAAACGGCTGAGAAAATCCAGTCGCTCACAGGCCGCGTGACCGGCTCCGTGCAGGACCTCTCGCAAGGTGCGTTTGGCCTGCTGCAGTTCATGGAGCAAAATATTGCCAAAGACTACGAGGCCATCAACCAGACGGCTGACCAGTACCTCGCCGACGCCGACTATCTGCGCGATTTCGCACGCAAGAGCAACGCGGCCTCACAGCAAGTGGCTCAGGATATGACGACGATGAATCAGGCCATGGAGGAAATCACGAAAGCCACGCACGAAGAAGCCGTGGGCAACACCCAGGTTGCCGAAAAAGTCTCCTTGGTCGCGGACAAAGCCAATGCCATCCTCGACAAGGTCAACGCCTCTCAGGCCGGCGCTGAGCGGCTCAAGGCGCAGGTCGCGAAATTCAAGACCTGACTCACCGCCAAAAAATACCAACAACAGTTCAAACGCATAACAGGTAATAAGTAAGGCAGCCGCCCCCATGAGGCAGCTGCCTTTTACTATGTCCGTATAACATTTTCTCAGCTTTCCACCACCGCTAAGCTGTACAGCCTCCCCCTGCTACACATGCATAGCCTGTTGCAGATGCTGCAAGGCTTCGGGCAGCTGTGCTACATCCAGGTTGGAATAGTTGAGCAGAAATACATGCTGATCCGGCGCGTT
>ONCF01000105.1 GCA_900316275.1 uncultured Veillonellaceae bacterium | reverse complement strand
TTGGTGCAGTTCATGCTATTTATTTTGCTACAAACATAGATTTCACAAGGCTTTACGGGTGCTCAGCACCTGCGAAGTTTGAGTATACACATAAAACATAATACAAGAACATCCGCTGCATAGGGATGTTCACGAGGCGACGTTGCCCAGGGAAGTACAGGCTTCTTTGGGCAACGTTTTTTATTTGAGGGAGGGTTTTCAGATGATGAACCATTGGAAAAAATTGCTGGCCACGGCACTCGTGGGTGTGATGGCTGTGGCGGCTGGTTGCGGCGCCGTCGCCGAAAAAACCGATTCCAGCAGCTCGTCAGCGGCTGGTCAGGCCAAGAAATTTACCATTGCCTGCGATGCGAAGTACGCGCCGTTCTCCATGGAGGTCGATGGCAAGTACAAGGGCATCGACGTGGAGCTGCTCGACGCCATCGCGAAAGAGGAAGGCTTCGAGTATGAGTTGAAGCCAATGGATTTCTCGGGCATCATTCCGGCTCTTGTTTCCGACCAGATTGACGGTGCCATTGCGGGCATGAACATCACGGACGAGCGCAAGCAGAAGGTGGACTTCTCCGATGGCTACATCCAGTCCGGTCTCGCGGTGGTGACGAACAAGGATAACACGAGCATCATCAAGGTCGAGGATCTCCAGGGCAAGACGGCCGCCGTCAAGAAGGGCACGACGGGCGCGAAGTTCGCCGAGGACAACAAGGACAAATACGGCCTGACCATCAACTACTACGACGACTCGCCGAGCATGATGCTGGCCGTGGCCAACGGCAACGCCGATTTCCTCATGGAGGATTACCCGGTCATCAGTTACCAGATTAAAATCGGTGAGCAGGCCAAGCTGCGTGTGGCCGTCGACTCCGTCATCGACCCGCCGTCCTATGGCTTCGCCGTCAAGAAGGGTGCGAACGCTGAACTGCTGAAGAAGTTCAACGCGGGCCTGAAGAAGATCAAGGACAACGGCACCTACGACAAGATTGTCGGTCAGTATATTACCAAGAAGTAAGCAACAGTACATTGCTGGTATGACTAAAAGGGAAAGAGACAGTCAGGCTGCTTCTTTCCCTTTTATGGGGTTAGGAGACTATATTAGGGAAGGATTTTTATGGAACAATATCTTGCGGTCTGGGCGGAGTGCTGGCCAAGCCTGTTCGCCGGTCTTGAGGTCACGCTCATCATGGCCGTTACCTCGCTTTTTTGTGCGTTTTTCCTCGGCATCGTGCTCGCCATCATGGGCCTGTCGCACATCCGGGTGCTGCGCGTTTTTTACACCTTGTATTTGTATATTGTGCGCGGCGTGCCGGTCATGATTTTCGCGCTCTTCCTCTTTTTCGGCGTCGGCGCGCTGCTGCATGTGAAATTCAACCCGCTCTTTGCGGCTATTGTCACGTTGACGATTAACGCGAGCGCCTATCTCGCGGAGATTTTCCGTGGCGGTATCCAGGCTGTGGACCGTGGGCAGGTCGAGGCGGCGCGCAGTCTGGGGCTTGGCTATTTCAAGACGCTGCAGAAAGTCGTCCTGCCGCAGGCCATCAAAATCATGATTCCGCCGATTATCAACCAGTTCATCACGACGCTCAAGGATACGTCCATCCTCTCGGTCATCAGCGTGCGCGAGCTCACGATGAATTCGCAGATTATCATCGCGCGTACGTATATGCCGTTTGAGGTGTATTCTTTCGCGGCGCTGCTGTATCTCGTGGTCATTGTCGGCCTGACGCTACTGTCGAAGGCTGTGGAGAGGAGGCTCCAGCATGATAATTGAAGTTGAGCATATGATGAAGTCGTTCGGCTATAATGAGGTGCTGAAGGATATCTCGTTCCACGTCGATGAGGGCGAGGTCGTCTGTATCATCGGCCCCAGCGGCTCCGGCAAGAGCACGCTGTTGCGCTGCCTGAACCGGCTCGAGGAGGCACAGGGCGGCACGGTGCGGGTGTTCGGCACGGACGTGCGCCACACGAAGGATATCGACGGTTTTCGCGAGCAGATTGGCATGGTGTTCCAGATGTTCAATCTGTTCCCAAACTATACGGTCATGGAAAATATCACGCTGGCGCCGGTCGAGCTGAAAAAGATGACGCGCGCTGAGGCGGAGGAGCGCGGTATGCAGATGCTGCAGATGGTCGGTCTCGCCGACAAGCGCGACGCCTATCCCGCGCAGCTCTCGGGCGGACAGAAGCAGCGTATAGCCATTGCGCGGGCACTGGAGATGAACCCGAAAATCATGCTATTTGACGAGCCGACGAGTGCGCTGGACCCCGAGATGGTCGGCGAGGTGCTCGGCGTCATGAAGCAGCTGGCGCAGCAGGGCATGACGATGGTCATCGTCACGCACGAGATGGGCTTCGCACGCGAGGTCGCCGACCGTGTGATTTTCATGGGCGACGGCGTCATCATTGAGGAGGGCAAGCCGCAGGACCTCTTTGAGCACCCGCAGCACGAGCGCACGCAGAAATTCCTCAACAGCGTGCTGCACCCGATTTAAGCAGGGTCTTTGCAGCCCCTGCGGTGGTGGTTTTTTCTATCGGGTGATTTGCTTTTAGCTGGCCGATGTGCTAGCATAGGGGGCGTAGCAAAAGATGACACCGCCATAGGGCGGGTTGTACTTTTTCGGCATTATCGCACGCGGGCGCGCCGCGCTGCCTGTACCGCAAGGCGGACAGGACGGCAGAGGCTACCGTCGGTGGGGCAGATGGTGAGCACAGGAAAATTACGCGTCAGGCTTTGCGCCTGGCGTTTTTCTTTGGGCAAATACTGTCTGGCAGTGTTTGTGGGGACATTCTTTTGCTGCAAGTCGTGTTTCAGGCGGCGCGATATTTTCCGTGCTGCCGTGGGGTCACGGCATTAGCCGTGATTCGCAGCAAAAGGAGGTCTTTTTTTGCGTAAACTGGCTAAATTTCTCGTGGACGACATGGCGCTCTTCGTCGTGGCGGCGGGCGTGCTCGGGGCTTGGCACCCGGAGCTCCTGCGCTGGGTGGGCGGCTATGTGAGCTGGCTCCTGGGACTCGTGATGTTCGGCATGGGCATGACGCTCTCGGTGGACGATTTCCGCCAGGTGCTGCGGCAACCGCGCTATGTGGCGCTAGGCGTGCTGGCGCAGTTCCTCATCATGCCGCTCGTGGCGTTTGGGCTCGTGCAGGCGTTCGGCCTGCCGCCGGAGCTCGCCATCGGCGTCATCCTTGTGGGCACGTGTCCGGGCGGCACGGCCTCGAACGTTATCGCCTATCTCGCGCGCGGCGACGTCGCGCTCTCCGTCTCTATGACCATGTGTACGACGCTGCTCGCGCCCATCGTGACGCCAGCGCTCACGTATTTCTACGCGGACGCGCGCATCGAGGTCTCGGCCACGGCCATGATGCTTTCCATCGCGGAGATGGTGCTCGCGCCGGTGTTGCTCGGTCTCGCGGCACATCACTGGCTCGGCACGCGTATCCAGCGCATCGAGCTGGCGCTGCCGGTCGTTTCGGTCGTCTGCATTGTGCTGCTCGTCGGCGGCGTCGTGGCCCTGTCGGCGGCGAAGCTCGCGACGGTCGGTCCCGTGCTGGCCCTGATTGTTATCCTGCACAATTTGCTGGGTATGGGGCTGGGCCTGGGGCTCGCACGCCTTTGCCGTCTCGACAGCAGGCGCGCACGCACAGTCTCCATCGAGGTTGGCATGCAAAATTCCGGCCTGGCGGCGGCACTGGCCGTCATGTATTTCGACCCCGTGGCCGCCATCCCGGGCGCGATTTTCTCCGTCTGGCACAATATCTCCGGTTCGCTGGCCGCGAATTTCTGGGCGCGCCGCGATGAAAATGTACAGGCAAAAGAGGTAGTTTATAATGAGTGAGTTAAAAGTTTTTACGACGGTCAAAGAGATGCAGGCCTATGCGGCCGCGCAGAAGCAGGCGGGCAAAACCATCGGCCTCTGCCCGACGATGGGCGCATTGCATGAGGGGCATATGACGCTCATGCGCGCGGCGCGGCAGGCCTGCGATATCGTCATCGCCTCCGTCTTCGTCAATCCCGTGCAATTTGGCCCGAACGAGGACTATGACAAATATCCGCGCCAGTTTGAGGCCGACTGCGCCAAGCTCGCGGCCGAGGGCGTGGATGCGGTGTTCCATCCGGAGCCGGCGGAAATGTATCCTGATGGCTACGGCACGTATATCACGGTCGAGAACGGCATCACGGATGTGCTTTGCGGCGCGCGCCGCCCGGGGCATTTCCGCGGCGTGGCCACGGTCGTGACGAAGCTCATGAATATCACGCGTGCCGACAAGGCCTTCTTCGGTCAGAAGGACGCGCAGCAGGTCGCGGTCGTGCGCCGTTTCGTCGCTGACCTGAACCTGCCCGTCGAGGTCGTCATGGTACCCATCTGCCGTGAGGCGAGCGGTCTAGCGCGCAGCTCGCGCAACGCCTATATGAGCGAGGCCGAGAAGCAGGCCGCGCTTGTACTATCGCGCAGCCTGCGCGCGGCCAAAGAGGCCTATGCAGGTGGCGAGCGGCAGGCAGCGGCGCTGAAAGCCGCCGTGCAGCAGGTGCTGGCGACGGAGCCCCTGGCCCGCGTCGACTACGTCGACCTCTACACCTATCCGGCCCTGCAGGTGACGGACAGTGTGAGCGAACCCTGCCTGCTGGCCATCGCCGTCTACATCGGCCAGACGCGCTTGATTGATAATATAATTTTGGGTGAATAAGCACGGCGCTACTGTGTTTATGACAGTTGAGTCTGGACAGAGCGCTTTAGCCTGATTATGGCAGTATGGCCTGAGTGTGGTGCTGCCGCAGAGAAAGGAAACAGATTTATGATTTTACATATGCTGAAGTCCAAGATACACGCGGCGACGGTCACGGAGGCCAATCTGCAGTACATGGGCAGCATCACGATTGACCGCGACCTCATGGACGCGGCCGGCATCCTCGAAAACGAGCGTGTGCAGGTCGTCGACAACAACAACGGCGCACGCCTCGAGACCTACGTCATCCCCGGCGAGCGCGGCTCGGGCGTCATCTGCCTCAACGGCGCGGCCGCCCGCCTCGCCCAGCCAGGCGATATCGTCATCATCATGGCCTACGCCTTCTTCACCGAGGCCGAGGCCCAGACCTACCGCCCCACGGTTGTCATGGTTGATGGTGAGAATAAAGTTAAAGAAATCCGCCACCTCGAACATCACGGCGAGCGCGGCTGATAACTGATTTTACTGCTAAAACGTAACGGAATTGTTATGCTTTTGCCATTTGGGCAAGGGCGTGGCGGTTTCGTTACGTTTTTTGTGTATGCGGCAGATTATTTGCGCGGGAGGCTTTATTTTTTAGGCAAAATCGGCGATAATATGGGTAGGAGGAGTCTCCTGATTTTACCAAGGAAGGGAGGGTAACATTATGTCTACGATTTCGGCAATGACCAACAATACCTACATGATGTATAAGATGGCGCAGAACAACGGGCTGTCGCTCTTTGACTCTTCGTCCTCGAAGGATGCGACGTCCAGCCTCCGTGACTTGTACAGCAAGCAGCAGAGCACGGATAGCACGAGCGATAGTACCAGCAAGAGCACGAGCAGCTACACGAGTAAAAGCTCCAGCGCACTGACGGGCGAGACGCTCTCCACGCGGCTCGCGAATGCCAGCAGCCAGGCGCAGTCGGACCTCGATACCATCAATACCATTCGGACGAATATCGAGGGCCTGACGAGCTCGTATACCTCGACGCGCAAGACGTTCTACGCCGACCTAGACAGCACGATGGACGACCTGAAGTCGGCTGCCGCTACGGTCAAGGGCATGAACTACGTGTTCTCGGACAGCGACATCACGACAAAGGCTGACGGCACGAAGAGCTACAGCAGCGATTTGCAGTCGGCCATCAAGAATGTCAAGAACCTCGTCTCGGCCTACAACGATGCGCTGGACTTCACGAGCGACAACGCCTCGGTCAGCGACCGCATGAAGGCTCTGAACACGACGTTCGCGGATACGACGTACCGCGCGGGCCAGTACGGGGCCATCGGCATCACGGTCGACACCAAGACGGGCGCGCTCTCGCTCGATGAGGACAAGCTGGCGCAGGCGCTGGTCGACAATGGCGACCGCGTGCAGAACACGCTCGGCAGCAACGGCCTCGCCGGCAAGGCGACGCACCACGCGCAGCTGGCCTCGTCGCAGCGCAGCCGGTTGTTCCCCTCGATGCAGAGCATGATTGGCGGCGAGATGGAGGTCGCGTCCCTGTACACGGGCAAGACCCTGCTCGGCATGACGCAGTATGCGTCCGTCGGCAATCTCCTCGACTTTATGTTCTGAGTCGATGCAGGCAGAAAATTTTACGGCTGTCCGCCTCTATGGCGGGCGGCTTTTTTTGTGGCAGTTGCGCGTGTCTTTGCGCATAATTTGCATTTATATGAATAAACAAAGACAATAAATAACGTGCATAATTAAAACGCATTTTTTGTGCGGGAAAAAGGGGGATTTTGCTTGTTCTTGGCGAATAAAGAGTGTAGAATGGGAAAAGCGAACAGGGATTGTTCCCGCATGCATCGTGTAAAACGGCGGGCCGTCCGTCAGGGGGAAGGCTCAGGCCGTAGTGATATTTGGGTAGTTTGGTAGTTTTATGGGGGTAATAACACATGTTGAAAAAAACGAAAATCATCTGCACGCAGGGTCCGAGCACGGAGAAGCCGGGCGTCGTCGAGGCACTGATTGAGAACGGCATGAACTGTGCCCGCTTCAATTTCTCGCACGGCGACCACGCCGAGCATCAGGCACGCATCGACGCGGTGCGCGCGGCAGCGAAGAAGGCGCACAAGGTCATTTCCTTCATCCTCGATACCAAGGGCCCCGAGATGCGTCTTGGCGAGTTCAAGGACGGCAAGGTCATGCTGGAGAAGGGCAACAAGTTCACGCTGACCTACAAGGACGAGCCGGGTGATGAGACGCATGTCTCCATCAACCACAAGGGCCTGTACACCGAGGTCAAGCCGGGCGACAAGCTGCTGCTCTCCGATGGCCTCGTCGAGCTGAAGGTCGAGGAAATCAAGGGCAAGGATATTGTCACGACTATCCTCAACAGCGGCAAGATGAGCACGCGCAAGCGCGTCGCGGCACCGGGCGTCTCCCTGGGCCTGCCGCCCATCTCTGAGCAGGACGAGAAGGATATCATCTTCGGTTGCCAGAACGACATGGATTTCGTGGCGGCGTCCTTCATCCAGCGTGCCTCGGACGTGCTGGCTATCCGCAAGCTCATTCAGGAGCATGACGGCCACATGGAGATTATCCCGAAAATCGAGAATCTCGAGGGCGTGAAGAACTTCGACAGCATTCTCGAGGTTTCCGACGGCATCATGGTCGCGCGCGGCGACCTCGGTGTGGAGATTCCGGCCGAGGATGTGCCCCTGATTCAGAAGGAAATCATCAAGAAGTGCAACGCGGCTGGCAAGCCGGTTATCGTGGCCACGCAGATGCTCGAGTCCATGACGACGAACCCGCGTCCGACGCGTGCCGAGGTCTCCGATGTCGGCAACGCCATCCTCGACGGCACGGACGCCATCATGCTCTCCGGCGAGACGGCAAGCGGCGACTACCCGGTCGAGGCCGTGGCGACGATGGCACGCATCGCGACGCGCATCGAGGACTCGCTCGATTACAAGAAAATCTTCGTGCGCAAGGATTTCGGCCATCAGCCGTCGACGACAGACGCCATCGCGCATGCAACGGTCGAGCTCGCTTATGAGCTCGATGCCAAGGCTATCATCACGCCGACCATCTCTGGCTACACGACGAAAGTTGTCTCGAAGTATCGCCCGAAGGCGGTCATCGCGGCCTATACGCCGGATGACTCCGTGGCACGTCATCTGAACCTGCGCTGGGGTGTGTACCCGCTGAAGGGCCGCTCCTGGCATACGGTCGATGAGATGACGGGCTCGGCGACGACCTGCGCGCTCGACCACGGCCTCGTGGAAATCGGCGACATGACCATCGTGACCTCCGGCATCCAGCTCGGCGAGGGCAACACGAGCTCCATCCGCGCCTACACGCTGCACGAGTAAGCGCATGCACGATTGCGTGCAAATAATAAGAATGTATAAGAAAAGCATCCGTAGTGTGTGGCGGATGCTTTCTTTTTATGCTAAAATGGGCTATGAAAGCAATTACAAACCACAACGACGGGCAATATGGACGCTCTAAGCAGTGTTTTTGCAGTCGGTGGCCGAATGGAGAGAGGCGGCTATTTTATGCAGTTAGGTATCAGATTACACGACATCGCGCCGGGAACACTCGAGGAAAGGCTGGTCATTGCGGAGCAGCAGGGCTTTGCCTGTGGGCATCTCGCGTTGACGAAGGTGCTCCGGGATTACCCAGGCAATCAGGCGCTGACGCCGGGCTTTGCCATGCATTTGCGGCGGCTGTTCGCAGCGCATCATCTCGATGTGGCCGTGCTCGGCAACTACAAGAACCTCGCTAATCCCGACGCGGCGCAGCTCGCGGAAATCCAGCGCGGCTATTATGAGCACATCCGCTTTGCGGCACTGCTCGGCGCGGGCGTCGTGGGCACGGAGACGGGCGCGCCGAACACGGGCTATGTTGAGGACACACCGGAGAGCAAAACAGAGGCGGCGCTAGGCATGTTCATCCGCAATTTGCGCCCTGTCGTGGTCTGCGCGGAGCAGTTCGGCGTCATCGTGGCTATTGAGCCCGTTTGCCGTCACATCGTCTATGACTCGCAGCGGGCGCTCGCGGTGCTCAGGGCCATCGACTCGCCAAATCTGCAGATTATCCTCGACCCTGTGAACCTGCTCGGCCCGCACAATGTCGACGTGCGGCAGGCGGTTATCCGCCAGGCCATCGCGGACCTCGGTGACTACGTGGCCGTCGTGCATCTCAAGGACTTCCAGCGCGGCGCCAATGGCAAGCTCGTCTCCGTGGCCTGCGGTCAGGGCGAGATGGACTATACGGATATCCTGCGCTTTATCAAGGAGCGTAAGCCGTACATCCATGCCACGCTCGAGAATACGACGCCGGACAACGCCGTGGCGACGCGCCAGCTCATCCAGCAGCAGTATGACGCGCTCTAAGCGCGTTCGTAACCGGCTAACGTACAACAGTCTGCCAACGCACCAGTATCAGCACTACGGTTCGGTTCAGACAGCAGAATTTAGCTGTCAACCTGTGTTGTCAAGCACGGCGGTATATGTTAAAATGTAGTGTAATCTATTTTGGTGTGAAGGAGTGGCTGTTTTGTTACTGACCCTTTTAATGATACTCGATGCGCTCATCTGTATCGCTCTCATTGCGGCGGTGCTCGGGCAGGAGGCTAAGTCCGACGGCATGGGCGGCCTCGGCGGCGGTGCCGATACGGTATTCTCCAGCAAGGCCCGCGGCATGGACGCGCTGCTGGCCCGCGTGACCGTGGTGCTGGCTGTGGCCTTTGGCGTCATTACCATCGTGATTGCCCGTATGACAAACTGAAACGGTGACAGATACGTTCTCTGGCTGGGCAGGGAACGTTTTCTTTTTGACTGGCCGCCAGCAAAGGTTTACAGCTGGTCAAACGAGGGGGCGTAGCGATGATTTTACCGGGAGCGGAGCCGTTCTTCCTGCCCGGCGGGCCGCATGGCGTGCTGCTCATCCACGGCTTCACGGGCCTGCCTGCCGAGATGTTGCTTTTGGGGCAGTATCTGCAGGCACGGGGCTTTACCGTGCTGGGCGTGCGTCTGGCCGGGCATGGCACGACGGAGGAGGACATGAGCCACATGGTCTGGGAGGATTGGCTCGACTCCGTGCGCGATGGGCTGGCCATCCTCGGCGGTGCCTGTGAGGAAATCAGTGTCGTCGGACACTCCATGGGCGGCCTGCTCGCGTTGCTCATCGCAGCTGACTATAACGTGAGCAGTGTGATACCGCTGGCGGCACCTATTTTCATTGCACCGGAGCGCGGTATCGAGTTTTTGCCGCCACGCAATGTGTCTATGGGCGTCTTTATCCCCAAGGCGCGCCGCCGCCTGAAAAATGTGCCGCCGGCGGCCAACCATACGTACCGCACGATGCCGCTCATCTCAGTGCACGAGCTCGTAGACGTCATCGAGGCCGTGAAACCACGCCTCGCTGAGGTGCAGGTGCCCTGCCTCATTATGCAGGGCCGCGCGGACCATACGGCCGACCCGCGCAGTGCCGTGTACATTTACAACCACATCGCCTCCACACACAAAGAAGTATTCTGGCTGGACGAAGCCGGCCACCTGCTGCCGCTGGGGAGCGCGCGCGACGCGTGCTTTGCCCGGGCAGCCGCCTTCCTGCAGGCCGTGGCCGCAGGAAAATTCGCAGAAGCAAACGACAAATGAGACGGAGTAAAACATGGATTTAAAAGAACGTATTTTGACCTATATGCGCAACGAAGCGTATAAACCGCTGCTGGCGGAGGACCTGGCGGAAGCCCTGCATCTCACGCCGGAGGAAGAGGTGCTGTTCCCGCAGGCACTGGAGGCGCTGGAAAAGGAAGGCGCGATTATCCGCAACCGCAGTGACCTCTACGGCACGCCGGCGCGCATGCACCTCGTCGTGGGCAAGCTGTCCATGACGGCGAAGGGCTTCGGCTTCATCATCCCCGACGTGCGCGAGACGGAGGAGGAGACGGACGTTTTCGTGCCGGGTGTCAACCTGAACTCGGCTATGCACGGCGACCGCGTCGTGGCACGCGTGACGCCGTCGACGGAGCCGGGCCGCTCCCGCGAGGGCGAGATTTTGCGTATCCTCGAGCGCGCTAACGAGCGCCTCGTGGGCACATTTGAGAGCAGCCGCACGTTCGGCTTTGTGACGCCGGACAACACGAAGCTGACGAACGATATCTTTATTCCGAAAAAGGCGTTCCACGGCGCAAAGACGGGCAGCAAGGTCGTCGTGGAAATCACACAGTGGCCGACGGGACGCCACAATGCCGAGGGCAAGGTCGTCGAGGTTATCGGCATGAAGGGCGACCCCGGCGTCGATATCCTCTCGGTCATGAAGCAGTACGACCTTTCGGAGTCTTTCCCCGAGGACGTGCAGGCTGCGGCGACGGCCTGTGAGGAGAACCCGAGCCCCGAGGAGTATGCGGGCCGCCGCGACCGCCGCAATTTCTCCATCGTCACCATCGACGGCGACGACTCGAAGGACCTCGACGATGGTGTGTACGCCGAGAAACATGCGGACGGTTCATTCTTCCTCGGTGTCTATATCGCCGATGTGAGCTGGTATGTGCGCGAAAATGAGCCACTCGACCGCGAGGCGCGTGAGCGCGGCACGTCGGTCTACCTCGTGGACCGCGTCATCCCCATGCTGCCGAAGGAGCTCTCGAACGGCATCTGCTCGCTGAATGCGGGCGTCGACCGCCTCTCCATGGCCTGCGAGATGCAGATTTCCCCGCAGGGCGAGGTCACGAGCTACGAAATCGTGCCGACGGTCATCCATGTGCATCGCCGTCTGACGTACAACATCGTCAACAAGGTGCTCGTCGATAAAGCCGAGCCGTATGTGTCCGACAACGCGGATATCCGTGAGATGCT
>ONCF01000106.1 GCA_900316275.1 uncultured Veillonellaceae bacterium | reverse complement strand
CTAACAGAAAACCTATGCTAGAGGAACCGGCTTAGTTACAGGGGAAATCGGCATTTCTTGCCCACAGGGATGCCCGAAGAGCCATATTTAGGGATTTCTAAAAAATCCAATTCCAAGTCATTGCTCAATTGATGCTGATGCTTCACGTCATAGACCACGTACTTCGAGAACGGGTCCTCCGTAGGCAGAAACGGGAAACGCAGAATATTGATGGCTATAGCCGGCTTCAACTGCCGATATCCCTGTCCCCGCTGCAGCCCGTCGAAGTGCAGGTACATCTGCGACCAATAGAACAGCGTCCTCTTTTCCATGTTCAGGTGATTGATGACCTGCATCTCAATATCCACGCGCGTACCATCCTGTAACACGCCAAAGACATCCAAACGTCCGAGCTTTTCGTCTTGTTTTTCTGGCGCAAACTCCACGTTGCGGAAGTCGATATCCGCAAAGGCGTCCTCGCCTTCACGCCCAATCGTATCGTTGATGAAATTCAACGTTATATTCTTACGTTCCTCGCGGCCAAACACGAATTTGAAAAGTAAATCATTCGTCGGGTCATACGGTCTTCTGGTGCTCAAATCATCCTCCCCCTTTGCCTTCATTTTATCGCTAAAGGGACGCGATAGCAAGCAAAACCGTGCATTGATAATAAACAAAACGGGCGAAATTATATAACAACACAATTTCGCCTGTCCGTTTCGCTTATGTAAGTTATTTTACGCCCATATCGAGCAGTACCTTGTCAGTCTCCCATGGTGAAATCTCTGTGTAGGTAATGCCGTGGCTGTCGAGGACGGCGCGGATTTCGTCGTCCTTGACCTTCGCGCGCGCGAGGTCGGTCTCTTTGCGGCCGTCGATGGAGATAAAGGCGTCGTTGCGGCGCAGCAGATACTCCACGTTGTCGAACTTCGCGTGCTCGTGCATGACGAGTTCGTCGAACAGGTCGTCCGGCTCGCAGTTGTAGATGATATTCAGCGGCAGCGGCGAGTCGCAGACCGCGTACTCCACGCCATAGGCCTGCAGTGTCTTCAGGCGGTGCACCTGCTCAGCGAAAAGATACAGCTGGTCCCGCACGATGTCCGTGGCGTTCTGATACCAGAGCCACTTCGCATACTCACCCACGAGTTCCGTCTTGTAGCCCCGGCGCTTGAGTTTGGAGAAAATATCAGCGGCAATCGTACTCTTGCCGATAGCCGCCCCACCATAAAAATTCAATACTTTCACTGTTAAATACTCAGCCTCAACTCAGAACAAAATCAGCACCGCGATGACGCCGGGGATGCCGAAGATGCCGGCGATGAGGGCGGTGAGGAACGTGATTTTCACGTGCAGGCCGACGAGGCTAACTATCCAGAGCATCACGGCGCCCACGAGGCTGTTCGTAACGAGTTTCCAGAGCAGCTTCGCCGGTATCGAGATGATTTTCGCGATGAGACAGAGCGCGATGATGCCGACGGCGAAGGCCGCGATGAGTTCAAACATCAGAGTTCCCTCCTGTTCTCCAGCGCCTTGGACAGCGTGACTTCATCGGCGTACTCGAGGTCGCCGCCCATGGGCAGGCCGTGTGCGAGGCGCGTGCACTTGATGCCCATGGGTTTTAAAAGCTTTGCGAGGTACATGGCCGTGGCCTCGCCCTCGACACTGGGATTCGTAGCCATGATGACCTCCTGCGCGGTGCCGTCCGTGAGGCGGGCGAGCAGTTCCTTGATTTTCAGCTGGTCAGGCCCCACGCCCTCGAGCGGCGAGAGCGCGCCGTGCAGCACGTGGTAGACGCCGTTATAGTCGCGCATGCGCTCCATGGCGGCGACATCCTGCGGCTGCTCCACGACGCAGATGACGCTGTGGTCGCGCTTTTCCGCCGCGCAGATTTGGCAGGGGTCCTGGTCCGTGAGATTGTAGCAGGTACTGCAGTAACCGATTTTCGCCTTGGCCTCGAGGATGGACTGCGCGAGCGCCTGCGCCTGTGCGGGCTCCATATCGAGCACGTGATACGCGAGACGCACGGCCGTCTTGGCGCCGATGCCCGGCAGCGCGCGGAAATGCTCTATGAGTTTGGCCAGCGGTGCGATGTACTGCATCAGAGGAGTCCCGGCGGCAGGCCGAGGCCGCTCGTGAGCTTGCCCATCTCGGAGGCCATCATGTCATCGACCTTTTTCGTCGCCTCGTTGAACGCCGCCGCGAGCAGGTCCTGCAGCATTTCGACATCCTCGGGGTCGACGGCCGCCGGGTCGATGGTGAGGCCCTGCACCTGCTTCTCGCCGTTCATGACGATTTTCACAGCGCCGCCGCCTGCCGTCACCTCGACGGTCTTCTGCTTCAGCTCGTCCTGCATCTTCTTCATTTCGTTCTGCATTTTCTGGACTTTTTTCATCATGCCGGCCATATTGCCCATGTTGCCCATGCCACCAAACATTGTTTTTCCCTCCATCGGTAAAGGCACCAAAAAATGTGCCTCTGCTTCATTTATAACTGTTATTAGACTACCAAAGATTGGCACCAGCGTCAACTATCTTCGCCGTCATCCTCCTCGATAAAGAAGTCGTCATCATCGGGTGGCGGCGGTGCCTCGTAAGGTGCGGGTTCCTCTGTTCCAGCCTCGCGTTCCCCGGGCTCCGCCTGCCTGTCCTTTGCTGGCTCATCCTGCGACCTGTCAGCAGCGACAGCCGGCGTCTGACCGTCCGCTGCGTGAACGGCTGGCGCAGACTGGCCGTCGTTTTCCACCGCTACGACCTGACCGCCGAGCAGCTGCATGGCTTTGTCCACAGCCTGACGCTCGGCCTGCGGCACCTTTTGCATGTCCACCGACGGCTGAGCGTCCGTTTTCGCTGCTGCCCTTTTCTCTTTGGCGGCCTGCCCCGCTGTGGGCAAGGGCTGTTCGTCATCGTAGCACTGCACCTTGAGCTCCTGCCCCGCGATTTCCGGCAGCAACTTTTCCAGACTGTGCGCAAAGGCTTTTTTGAACGTCGTGGCCCAGAATTTCTGGTCGAACCACAGGCGGAACTGGTCGTCGACGATGCCCGCGAACGCGCCGTGCGCGAGCGTGCTGAGGAAGCGTGCCTGCTTGTGCTCCTGCAGGTATTGCTGCAGTTTATCCCAAATCTCCTGCTGCTCCGGCGGGATATCGCCTGCCTGCGGCTTGTGCGTGGTGATTTTGGCTGGTGGCAGGGGCTTGGCTTGCGTCGTCTGCTTAGCCGTTGCCGCCGCTCCGGTGGCAGCCGCAGGCACGCCTTTAGCCAGCAGCGCCGTGACCTCGGCCAGCTTGGCCTCCAGCCGTGCGAGACGTGCCTCATCCTGCGCTGCGCCCACTGACCGTGCGGCCGGCGTCACCGCTCCGCCAGCCCTCGTTGCCGCCCCAGAGGCAGCGCCAACTGACGCCCCAGGCGCAACGCCAGCCGCGCTGCCTGCGGACGTACCCGCTGCTCCCACTGGCGTTTCACTGATGCCCTGCGCGAGCTCCAGCAGGGCCACCTCCACCGTGATGCGCGGCTGCGGCGACCATTTCAGTTCACTGAGCGCATCGTGCAGGCGGTTGATAGCCGTTATGACCTGTGCGGGAGTGAACAGCTGGCTCTGGGCCCGCAGCTGCTCCTCCTGCTCAGCGTAAAGGTCGAGCTGGGCGAGCGTGCCCGCCGCCTGATAAATCATGAGACTGCGCAGGTGCAGCGTGAGCTCCACGAGTATCTGCCGCAGGTCCTTGCCGTCGCGCAGGAGCTCGGCCACGACCTCCAGTACCGTCTGCGACTCGTGTTTGGCCAGTGCCTCCGTCAGGCGGTAAATCCAGTCATGCCCCACGAGGCCGAGAATCTGCCGCACACGCGCCGTCGTAATGCCGTGCTCGGCCAGCACCGAGCACTGATCGAGGATGGAGAGCGCATCGCGCAGGCCGCCGTCGGCCTGGATGGCGATGAGCGCGAGGGCCTCATCCTCGGCTTGCATGCCCATCTGCGCCACGATGGTGTGCAGACGCGCCTCGATATCCGCCACGGTGATGCGGTGGAAATCGTAGCGCTGACAACGCGACTGGATGGTCGGTGGCACCTTGTGCGCCTCGGTCGTCGCGAGGATAAAGACGACATGCGCCGGCGGTTCCTCCAGCGTTTTCAGCAGCGCATTGAACGCCTCGGAGGTCAGCATATGCACCTCGTCGATGATGTAGACCTTATAGCGGCCCTCAGCGGGCGCGAACTTCACCGTCTCGCGCAGGTCGCGGATTTCGTCGATGCCGCGGTTGGAGGCCGCATCGATTTCGTAGACGTCCATGGCCGTGCCCTGCGTGATTTTCTGGCACATCTCGCATTTGCCGCAGGGCTCCGGCGTTGGCCCCTCGGTGCAGTTCAGCGCCTTGGCGAGGATTTTCGCCGTACTCGTCTTGCCGGTGCCACGCGGCCCGGCGAACAGATAGGCGTGGCCGATTTTGCCGCTCGTGATGGCCTGCGTGAGCGTGCGGCTGATATGCTCCTGCCCCACGAGGTCCTTGAACGTCTGCGGCCGCCATTTGCGGTAGAGCGCCATATAGGCCATAACGGCACCTCCTGACATTTACTGCTATGAACGCTGCTCACAGCGTCAGCATATCCTATTATATACAACAAAACAGCCGCGCCTCACGGCACGGCTGCCCGCATTTTCCACGTCGAACCACAGCCCCCAGGCACCCTCACGGCACATGCGGCGATTCACTTAACGCTGCTGCCTTCCGGCCCTGACGTGGTTCGTGAGACCTCATTGCGTGAGACCAGGACACTGCGGCTCGACCTGAAAAACGCGTTTTATACTACAGCAGATGGCCTTTTGTAGTCAACCACTGAAAATAACTATAAAAATGGCGGAGAGTGAGAGATTCGAACTCTCGATACAGGTTTCCCCGTATACACGCTTTCCAGGCGTGCTCCTTCAACCACT
>ONCF01000107.1 GCA_900316275.1 uncultured Veillonellaceae bacterium | reverse complement strand
TTGTTTTTGCAAAACCATTTTAACATAGGAAGTCGCTATGGATTTTTGTTTTTGATTAACTGTTCAACTTCATTTTACAACGAACCGCTCTTTATGGAGGAGCCGCAGGACCGCAAGACAAGCTGGAAGTCCCGCTGGGAGTACAGCATCAAGCCTACACGGTTCTTCCTCGACCGCAACCCCGAGGTGCCGGGCACGGGCATCGCCATACCGGACGATAACAAGCATTAACTGTTTTATATAATTATATTTTATGTCTTAAGGGTGCAAAATCTGCACCCTTAACTTATATAGACATAATAAAAAGGACACGCCATGAAGGTCGATGTCCTTTTTATTATGTCTATATAAACGTTATTTCTTCTCCAGAGGTTTCAGGTGCCCATCATCTGTCGGCCCCATAATCGTTCCGCCACTACGCGCCTGTGAATATGTCTCGCCATGCTTATCTTTATCCAGCGGGCAATCCTTAGTTACGAGGGCACTGTTGCAAAGCACACCCATCTTCTTGCCTTTATCCGTATAGAGAATCAAGAAGTAGTTGAAGTCTTTCTCGTGTGGCTTAGCGTAATTGAAGTACCAGTCTTCTATTACTTCCTGCGTGACATCGGTGGACTCCGCTTCGATGATAGATACTTTACCGATAACCTTCGTGCCCATACCGTTCATCATATCCACGGACTTCGCATCGTCATAGATATGCTTCTGCTTAACGGGCTCCTGAGCTGCTTGCTCCTGTTTTGCCTCGGGCTTAACAGTCTGTTCCTGCTTAACTTCAGGCTTAGGGTTATCTTTTGGCTGTTGCGACGGCGCCGTAGCCCCAACACCGAAGAAGGACAGGACGCATACAGCACCCACGACACGCTTTATGAGCGTCATTTTCTTGTACTGCTCGCTGTCTGCGCCAAACGCTTTCTTGGCCTTGCGCTTCTTCCACCATAGTATCGGGAACGCTATCAGCGTAACCATAAATACAAGCGTTAAGAATGTCGACATGACAACGCCTCCTTACTGTGGCAGATGCTCAATGGCGTACTTAACCTCTTCCGGCGTAAAACCTTCTACTTCGGAAGCGAGCTGTTCCTGAACCTGGCCGCGGCTCATAGCCATATCCTTCTGATAAGTCTTAGCTTTCTCCAGAGCATTCTTATTCCAGTCAATGTCGCTCATATGCTCCACTGCCCACTTAGCAGCTTCCGGCGGGAACTGATCTGCCTGAGACGTAAGCTGATTATATACGCCCTGCTTGCTCATGTGCATCATATTCGCATACGTAATACCCTTCTTAAGAGCATTGCGGTAGTCCTGCGATACGGACTGGTCTTTTAAGCCCTGCTCCTGCAGTGACTCCTGCTTCTTCGGTGCTTCCTGCTTCTGGGCACTGCTTGAAGATGCCGACGAAGAAGATGCACTTGAAGACGATGACGCCGGCTGACTGCTTCCCCCGCATCCGGCTGATAACAGCACACCAGCTGACAGCATAGCCACACAAAGGGCAGACGTAACCTGTTTAACCATAACCATTTCCTCCTTATTGCTGTTGTGATTGTACATATAGTTTCGCCGCCATAACCGCCTTTTCCTTCCTTTGCCTAAATCTTTTCTCTTACGATTTTCATAAGACTTTTAAGAAGTGTCATGTGTATATAGCCTCCATACAGGTAATAAGAAAAATAGAGAGGCGCTTTAAGAGAGGTGCGCCCCTAAATAAACTACTTATTATCAGGAGGTCATTATAAGTGATTTTACACACAGCAAAGGGCGAAGAGTTCCGGGTTGACGCAGAGGACGCAGAGAAAGTTATCGGTATCAGGTGGTGCATTAACAGCAATGGCTATGTCGTTACCACAGTCAATAAGAGGACTGCCGCGCTCTTTGACAAGCCTGTAGGTGCATCGGTGCGCCTGCATCGCTGGATTATGGATGCGCCAGATGGCATGCAGGTGGACCATATCAACCATGATAAGTCTGATAACAGGAAACAGAACCTGCGCCTCTGCACGGCAGAAGAGAATCAGTGCAACAGACGCAGTGGAGTCGGCTTATCGCAGTACAAGGGTGTGTCGTTTCGTCCGGACAGCCCCAACAAACCATGGAGGGCTACCATCTGGGCAAACTACCGTAAACATTCCCTCGGTTCCTTTCGGACCGAAGAGGAAGCAGCGCTCGCATACAATGAAGCCGCTAAGGAACTGCACGGTGACTTTGCCATGCTCAACGATGTGTCCGGAGCACTCGCTCCGGTTGCTTAAATTATTTTTTTATTAGACATGAAAAAAGAGCCCTCACAAGGGGCTCTTTTCGTTTCTCTGTCCGCATCCTATGCCGTAATTACACCCAGGGTGTAAATTCTTCAAATCGTTAAATCGTCGGAAGCCCTGTAAATACTGGGTCTTCCACCCCAAGGAAGCGCGCTACCAAACTGCGCTACGTCCCGACAACACATAATATTATACGCTTTATTTGGCTGATGTCAAGGATATTTATATACATTGCGCCTCTGCCTATCTAGCCTTATAATGATAGGGATAGATTTCATTTATATCTCAGCATGTACTGAGTATGTCATACACTTTTATATAGGAGGCTTTACGGCTTTGCCAACTCTCGATACACTCAAACCCGGTCAGGCGGCCACGCTCACGCAGATTGGCGGTGAGGGGGCGCTGCGCCACCATCTGCTCGACATGGGGCTCACGCCGCGCACGCGCGTAACGCTCGTCAAACGCGCGCCCATGGGCGACCCCATCCAAATCAAGGTGCGCGGCTACGAGCTCACACTGCGCCTCGCCGAGGCCGAGCTGCTCAGCGTCACAGACGTGGGTCCGGCGACGGCTGCCCCCGCGCGTGAGGCCGCGCCGCACTACTCCATCCCGCACCCCGGCCGCGGCGAGCTCGACCGCGCGCCGCACAAACACCACCATAATAAAGAAACAGACATCCCGAAGGGCGCACCGCTCACGTTCGCGCTCGTAGGCAATCAGAACTGCGGCAAGACGACGCTCTTTAACCAGCTCACGGGCGCGAGCCAGCACGTGGGCAATTTCCCCGGCGTAACTGTCGACCGCAAGGACGGCCAGATTCGTGAGCTGCCCGAGGCACGCGTCACGGACTTGCCGGGCATCTACTCGCTCTCGCCCTACTCGAACGAGGAAATCGTCACGCGTGATTTCTTGCTCAAAACGAGCCCCGATGGCATTATCAACATCGTCGACGCCACGAACCTCGAGCGCAACCTCTACCTCACCATGCAGCTCATGGAGCTCGGCATCCCCATGGTGCTCGCGCTGAACATGATGGACGAGGTGCGGCAGAACGGCGGCGCCATCCATATCAACGAGCTCGAGGCCACGCTCGGCATCCCCGTCATTCCCATTTCGGCCGCGAAAAACGAAGGTATCGACGAGCTCGTGCAGCACGCGAGCCACGTGGCGCGCCACCACGAGTGGCCGGAGCGCATAGACTTCTGCGCGGACAGCAACGACCCGACGGACCCCGTGGCCGCCGTGCACCGCGGCATCCACGCCATGGCACACCTCATCGAGCCGCTGGCCAAACAGGCCGGCCTGCCGCTGCGTTTCGCCGCGACGAAACTCATCGAGCATGACCCGCTCGTGGCCGCGCAGCTGCACATCCCGCCCGAGCAGAAACAGATTTACGACCAGATTACGACGGTCATGGAGGAGGAAAGTGGCCTCGATGCCGAGGCGGCGCTCGCCAACATGCGCTTTACCTATATCACGGGCCTCTGCGCCGAGACCGTCGTGCGCCCGCACGAAAGCCGCGAACACCGTCGCAGCGTGCGCATGGACCGCTGGCTGACCGGCAAATACACGGCTATCCCCATTTTCCTCGCCATTATGGGCTTTATCTTTGTCATGACGTTCAACGGCATCGGTGCCTGGCTCACGGGGCTCATGGAGGCACTCGTCGGCGCTATCACGGACGCCATTGATGCCGGGCTTACGGCGGCGGACGTCAACCCCGTCATGCACGCGCTGCTCATCGATGGCGTCGTGCAGGGCGTCGGCACGGTTATCGGCTTTCTGCCCACGATTGTCACGCTCTATTTCTTCCTCTCCATCCTCGAGGACACGGGCTACATGGCGCGCGTGGCCTTCGTCATGGACAGGCTGCTGCGGCGTATCGGCCTCTCGGGGCGCAGTATCGTGCCGCTCCTCGTGGGCTTTGGCTGCTCCGTGCCGGCCATCATGGCCACGCGCACACTCTCGAGTGACCGCGACCACCGCATGACAATTCTGCTCACGCCGTTCATGAGCTGCAGTGCGAAACTGCCCATCTACACGCTCATTATCGGTGCGTTCTTCCCGCCGCGCTATCAGGCGCTTGTGATGATTTCCCTCTACATCGGCGGCATCTTCTGCGGCATCCTCTACGCGCTGCTGCTCGACCACACGGCATTTCGCGGCGAGCCCGTGCCGTTCGTCATGGAGCTGCCAAGCTACCGCCTGCCGACGCTGAAAAGTATCGCGCACCTCGTCTGGGAGAAATCGAAAGGCTTCGTGATGAAGGCCTTCACGATTATCTTCGCCGCGTCCATCATTATCTGGTTCCTGCAAATGTTTGACGGCCAGCTCAACCCTGCCGCCACGCCGGACGACAGCCTGCTCGCCGCCGTCGGCCGCACCATCGCGCCACTCTTTGCGCCGCTGGGCTTTGGTGACTGGCGCGTGGCCACGGCCATCCTCACCGGCTTCACGGCGAAGGAGACTCTCGTCTCCACGCTCACCGTGCTGCTCGGCGACGACCTCACGGGCCTGCAAACGCTGTTTACGCCGTTCACGGCGCTCGTGTTCCTCACATTCACGCTGCTCTACACGCCCTGCGTGGCCGCCATCGCGACCGTGCGCCGCGAGTCCGGCGGCCGCGTCGCGCTCTACACCGTCGTCACCCAATGCGCCATCGCCTGGTGCGTGGCCTACGTCGTGCACCTCGCGGGCACGGCGCTGGGACTGCAATAAACAGCTGCCTGGCCGAAAAATTGAAACCAGCATAGCCAAACTGCTACGCTTAAGCCGCCACGACTGCACTGATTACTTGTAAGCAGCCATATACAAAACGAATATGCCAACGGGGCACCAGCTCATTGCCGGTGCCCCGTTTAATTTCTGTTTTTTCTGCTGCGTGCTTTATTTCAGCCAGTCAGCCTCGTGGTCGAGCAGCACGCCACCGTTTGTGCAGGCGTCGCAAATGCAGTATTTTGTGCCTGCAGCTTTTGCCTTTTTCGCCGCCGCGACCGCGCCCTGCGCGGCCTCATGCCCGCCGAGCACCTGCTCGCCCGTCGGCGAGCCCGCAAACGCGATAAAGCCGTCAATATCACCCACGCAGTCATCCAGCTGCACCTTCAGCGCTTTAGCGGCCCCGGCCTCCTGCTCCGTGCCCACAGCCGCAATCCAGGCCTCACCAGCCGCCTTCAGCCCCGCATAGCACGACGGTGCCGCCACCATTTTCCGCGCCGCAGCCACCAATGCCTCTTTCTCCATCTGCAAAACCTCCCAGAAACTCACCTGAAAACACTATGCTGGCCATACGCCAACACATACCTTTATGGTGATTACTTCTATGCAACGTCTCAAACTCCTGCTAGTCTGCCAACATGTTTCCTTATGAAACCATATCCGCTAAGGTGATTAGCCGCACCTGCCTGTCTGCGACCTGCTGCAAGGCAGGAGTGAAGCCTTGTTTGGCGAAGATGGCCAGGTGGACACGGCGGCCGTGGGCGATGAGGGCGGCGCGCTCCTGCAGGGGGCGCAGCACTGATGGCTCTACTGGCTGGTTCTGCCATTTGCACTCGCCGCAGAGGATGTCCGTGGCGTTCGTGCACACGAGGTCGATTTCCTCCTGCCGCTTGCGCGCGGGATTGCTCCCCCACCAGCGTCCGTACTGCGTGTAGAGCTCGGGTATCGCCCGTGTGGCGATGGCCCGCTGCACGTACTGCATAGCCACGTCCTCGAACACGCGGCCGAAATACTCGCTGAGGTGGGATAAGGAAACTCGTCGATGGCCAAAATCAACCGCTGCTGCTCGGCCAGCTTCGTCACGCAGTCAAACAGTGCCTCCCAGCTGCCGAAATCGCCTACTATATTATGTTCCTGCGCCTCAGCCGCATAGGCACGAATAGCCGCACTGAAACTGCGTAACTGCGCCCGCTCGTCCTGCTCAGTCGCCATAAAATAAACGGCCGGCTTACCCTGCGTAAACTCCTGCAATAACCGTGTCTTGCCCACACGGCGCCGCCCGTAGATAACCGGGAACTCAAAACCATCCCGCACATAACGCTGCGTCAAAGCCTGCAGCTCCCGCTGCCGTCCGATAAACATGCCCTTCACCTCGCAATAAATATAGGCATGACTATAATAGTCATGCCTATATTATCACAACTTGCGGAACTTTGCCAGTTGTTGCCGCAGCAAGCCATCGTCCTCACGAGACTTTATGATTTCGTTGATGACGGCGACCTTGAGGTCACAAGCCGCAATCTCCTCCGACGTGAAGATTTTCTTACGGAGGCTCTCCCAACTATCGCCTAGATGTGCGCTACTCATCTGAATCCGCCCTTTCCAATTTTGTGTATGAGATCATGTCAACATAGAAGTCATATTTGCCTCGCGAACAGATAGCCGGCGTTGTTTGCTACGCCATCGCTGCCACAACTGAGCACGATAACGTACGATTAAATCGTCATAAACATCGTTGCGGTCACGCCAAAAGAACTCCTCCATCGGCCGAATTCGATCGCAATCCGCACAGCCCTTATTACGTTTATCCACCCATTCGGCAAAGGATTTCGTAAAGTAATGATTGATACGAATCGTCGTTGTATCGGTAACAAAATTGTCCATGTCATCCACGCGCCGCCCTTTTTCATCCACAGCCACATAGCCAGCTTGATAACTGGCATGATGTGGCGAAACCATAGCAGTCGTCAGCCGCGGATTGACAATAGACTTCACATGCGCATCCCATTTCCAAGGAAACTCTGACCATGCATAGCCATCAGGTGCGCGGTAAAGGTAACTATCAAGCACCCCACCCACTGCAGGCCGCTGTTTCCAGCCCGAAGAGCCGAAAGATTTACAGGCATGACTATAATAGTCGTGACTATCATAATCACACCTATATTGTGCCTAGCACTTAAATGAAGTACTCTATCGTATCCTGCGCACTGAGCTGCGTGCGCGTGTTGAACAGCAGCACGGCCTCGCGCTCGGCTATGGGGCCGAGGGAGTAGTTGGTCTCGTGGCTGAGCTGGTTGAAACAGGCATAGGGCACGATGCGGTTGTACTGCTGCGGGTGCGCGAGCGTGATGGTGATGTCCTGCCCAGCGAACTCGTTGCTGTCCTCGGGCAGGTACCAGGGGTCGAACATGTAGATGTAGCCGTCCCGGTCGCCCGTGAGCAGCACATAGTGCTCGACGTCGTAGATGAGGCGCACGACGGCCACGCCGCCGCGATGCAGCACGTCGTTGAGCTGGCTCTGCTGGCCGATGTAGACGGCCTCGCCCGCCAGATACTGCGTGGCGAGCGGCAGGTCCGTCGCCCGGCCGAAGCCGTCGAGCCAGTTCGCGAGGAACATCATGGCCATGCGCGACGTGCCCGCCCGCCCCGCGCCCTCGCGGCTGTAGCAGTTGAGGCTGTAGAGCATGACATTGCGGATAATCTCCGGCGGTATCTCCTCGCGCGCAAAGAGATAGCTCACGGCATTCAGCAGCGTTGTCGGCCCGCAGTCATACTCCGACAACTGATAGTGCAAGGGAATTTTCATGCGCCATGCTCCTTACTGTACCAATTTCTCCTGCATGACCGCGATGGCTTTTTGCAGCTGCGTGTCCTCCGTCGTGCCCTCGGGGAGGTCGACTTCGACGTCGGGCTCGATGCCGATACCGTCGATGCAGCGGCCGGCCGGCGTGTAGTATTTCGCGATGGTGAGCTTCAGGCCGTCGTCGTGGAACAACGGCAACACCATCTGCACGGAGCCTTTGCCGTAGGATTCCGTACCCACGAGCGTGGCCGCGCCCGTGTCTTGCAGCGCGCCCGCGAGGATTTCCGAGGCGCTGGCGCTGTTGCCGTCAATGAGCACCACGAGTGGGTATTTGCTCTCCTGCAGGTCAGAGTCGTGCTCCTCGCGGCTGCCGTCACGGTCGACGACCGAGACGATAGGGCCTGCAGGCACGACGCGCTGCGCTATGTCCACGCAGGTCGTGATGAGACCGCCGCCGTTCTCGCGCAGGTCGATGACGAGGCCGCGCATGCCCTCGTCCGCCAGCGCGTCAAAGGCCGCGTTGAACTCCTCGGCCGTGTGCTCACCGAACGAAGCAATGCGGATATAGCCGATATGGTCGGTGTCGGGCAGCATTTTACCCTTGGCGGTCGGCACGCGGATAATGGCGCGCGTGAGCTGCACGTCAAAGTCGTCCTGCCCCGCACGGTGGATGGTCAGCGTGACCTGTGTGTCCACGTCGCCGCGGATATGCAGCGCCACCTCGTCGGGCTGGTAGTCCGTAACCGGCGTGCCGTCGACGGCCACAATCTGATCGCCGACCTGCAGGCCCGCGCCCTCGCCCGGCGTGCCCTCCAGCACGGAGATAATCGTCACCTGGTCGTTTTTAAAACCCATGGTGACGCCGATACCGCCGAAGCTGGCCGCCGTGTGGTCCTGCAGCGTCTTGAATTTATTCGCCGACAGATAGAGCGAGTGCGGATCGCCGAGGCTGCCTACCATGCCCTCGATAGCGCCGTCCATGAGGTCCGTATCGTCCACTGGCTCGACATAGCGCAGCTCGATAAATTTCTTCACGCCGATAAAGCGTGCCCACTCGGCGACCTGCGCCGGCGTCTGCACGCCGAACAACCAGCCGAGGCCGCCGACGGTCAGGACGCTGCCCGTCGCCAGCGAGCCCACGATGATGGCCGCGAGCTTCTTTTTATTCAAAAACATAGGCTTACCTCTTAACAGGACAGACATAGGCACAGGCCGCCTGTCCTGATGAAAAACTGTATCTGGGCGTAACCAGCCAACACGACCGGCAAAGCGCCGACCAGCTTACAGATAGCTATAGGGCGAGACGGGCTCGCCGTTGGCGCGCACTTCGAAATGGCAGTGCGGCCCCGTGGAGTTGCCCGTGGAGCCGCAGTAGGCGATGGTCTCGCCCTGGCTCACACTCTGCCCCACGCTCACGGCCAGCGACTCGTTATGCCCGTAGAGCGTCGAGATACCGCCGCCGTGGTCGATGATAACCGCGTTGCCGTAGCCGGAAATCCAGCCCGCATAGGTCACGGTGCCGCTCTGCGCGGCGCTGATGGGCAGACCGTAGTCACCACCGATGTCGAGACCGCTGTGGAAGCGCTGGTCGCCCGTAATCGGGTGCACGCGCCAGCCGAACTCCGAGGTCACGGGGCCGTTCAGGGGCCAAATCATGGCGCCGCTGCCCGTGACGGGCACGCTCACGTGACTGTTCTGAATCATGCGCGCGACCTGCCTCGAGGCCGCCATGAGCTCGTCATACTGCTTGTCAAACACGGCCTTGTCGGACTTCATGCGGTCAATGAGGTCCTGACGCTTCTTGACCTTCATCTCCATGACTTCGCGCGCTTGACGCGCCTTGAGCTCCTGCTCGCTCTGCTTTTCCTTGTCCTCGGCGAGCTCGGCCTGCGTCGCCTCAATCTCCGTCTTTTCCGCCAGCACGGTCTGCACGAGGTCATAATCCTGCTTGATGACGCGCTTCAGCAAATCCATGCGCGTGAGAAAATCGGAAAAGTCCTTAGCGCCGAACAACACGTCGATGTAGGAAATCTGGCCGTTAATGTAGATATCACGCACGCGCTTGCCGAGGCGCTTTTGCCGCTTTTCGTAGTCTGCTTTGACCTTTTTCAGCTTGTGCTCGTTCTCATCCATACGCGTGAGCGTCGCGTCCAGCGTCGCCTTGAGTTCTTTGTGCTTCGCGATAGCCTCGTCGGCCTCGGCGTCCAGCAGGCGCTTTTCCTCGGAAATCGTGCTGATGCGCGTCGAGAGCTCGTTACTCTTGCGCTGGCTCTCGGCCGCACGCCGCTCGTAGTCGTCCTTCTGCTCCTCGAGCGAGTCAGCCCAGACAGGCGCCATAGCTGCCCAGAGCGTCAGCCCGGCGCATACGGCCGCCACCAGCTGTTTTTTTACTGTCCACTGCATGCCGGCTCACACTTTCAGGAAACGCTTCAGCGAGAGCGAGCTGCCCGCCGCGCCGATGGCCATGCCCGCGAGCATGAGCACGACGGTCACGTAGTTCATGAACGGATACTGCGGCAGCAGTGGGAAAAACGCCAGCGTGCTGTAGATTTTCGCCGCCATAGCCGCGTAGAAGCTGCGCAGCGCCAACGCCGCGAGGATACCACCGATAAAACCGAGCACGATACCCTCCAGCAGGAACGGCCAGCGGATGAACCAGTCCGTCGCGCCCACGTATTTCATAATCGCGACCTCTTTGCGCCGCGCGTAGACCGTGAGGCGGATGGTGTTCGCGATGATAAAGACCGTGGCCGCCGCTAAAAGCAACATGAGCGCCACGCCGAAGATACGCATGAGGCGCGTGATGTCGAACAGATGCTGCACGACATCCTGCCCATAGCGCGTCGACTCCACGCCGTCGAAATGGCCGATAGCCTGCGCGGCCGTCTCCACCATATCGGGCTGTGTGACCGTGATTTCGAAGGCGTCCGGCAGCGGGTTCGTATCGCCGAGCGCGTCCAGCAGGTATTTCTGGTCGCCGAGGCGCTCCGCGAGGCGCTCTTTCGCCTCGTCGCGGCTCACATATTTCACCGTGTCGATGCCCTGCAGCGCGCGGATATCGTGCTCGAGGCCGCGCCTATCCGTATCGCTCACACTGTCCTCCAGGTAAACGGAAATCTGCACCTGCGACTCCAGCATGCCCGCCATGCGGTTCATGTTCAACACGAGCGTGAGGAACACGCCGAGCACGAACAGCGAGACGGCGACCGTGCCCACGGACGCGAGCGACATCCAGCTGTTGCGGCGCAGCGAGTGCACGACCTCCGTGATGAAGTATTCGCTCGTCCTAAGCTTCATAGCCGTACACCCCCTGCTGCTCGTCGCGCACGATATGGCCGTTCTCGATGGCAATGACGCGGCGCTGCATCGTGTCGACGATGTTCTTGTCGTGCGTCGCCATGACGATGGTCGTGCCCGACTGGTTGATGCGCTGGAAAATATCCATGATGTCCCAGCTCGTCTCCGGGTCGAGATTGCCCGTCGGCTCATCGGCAATGACGATGGACGGATTGTTCACGATGGCACGCGCAATGGCCACGCGCTGCTGCTCGCCGCCTGAGAGCTGCGAGGGGAAGCAGCGGAACTTCTCGCGCAGGCCCACGATGTCCAGCACGGCATTCACGCTGTGCTGCATGAGCCGGCGCGGCGCCTCGATGACCTGCATGGCAAAGGCCACGTTCTCAAACACGGTCTTGTCCGGCAGCAGGCGGTAGTCCTGGAAAATCACGCCGAGCCCACGCCGCAGATAGGGCACATCCTCGTGCGCCATATGGATGACGTCGTGCCCGTTCACCTGCAGCTCGCCCGACGTCGGCAACTCCTCGCGCAGCAGCATTTTGATAAACGTGGACTTGCCCGCACCGCTCGCGCCGACGATAAAGACGAACTCGCCTTTGCGGATATGGACATTCACATGGTCCAGGGCGATGGTGCCGTTGGCATACACCTTGGAGACATTATGCATACGTATCATGTATCGTTTCACCTCAATAAATTCACGTACTATCCATTTTAACATACGCAGATGAAAGAAAAAAGAGACTTGCCCGCAACAGATGCAGAAAGTCTCTCATAATTTCTCAGTCAAACGCTATTTACTTTTTGTCGAGCAGCTGCAGCGCGAGCTCTGCATTCGCGGCCGCCTGCTCTCTGAGCTGAGCCAGCAGCGCCGCATTCTGCTGTTGAAACGCCTGCTTGTCGTGCCACTTGCGCCGCACCTCAGCCATGAGCTCCTCGGCCGTCACGTCCTGCAGCCTGCCCACAGGCTGCTCGCCGATAGAGGCGAGGAAACGGTCGATTTTCGGGTCGTAGGAAATGCCAATCATCGGCACGCCCATGACGCCCGCAAAGATGAGCGCGTGCAGTCGGATGGCCAGCATGAGGTCCATATTGCCTACGAGTGAGAGGAACTCCGTCGTCGTGTACTCATCCTCCAGCAGCGTGCAAGGCTCCTGCGTGAGCGCGGCCACGGACTGCGCCGCGCGCACGTCCTCGGGGAACTGCATGGGCAGGAAGACGACGCGCGCGTCGAACTCGCGCACAATCTCATCTGCCACCTGCGCGATGACCTGCTTGTAGTGCGTCCAGCCCTGCCAGTCGCGCACGGAGATGCCCACGACCGGCTTCGCGCCGTCCGCATGGTATTTGTGGAAAATAGCGCGGCCCACGGCTTTGTCCACGGGGTGGATAGCCAGCACGGGGTCCGCCGTGCACTGAATAGGCGGACGCGTGATGCCCATGGCCTGCAGCTCGTCGAGCGAGCCCGCGTCGCGCACCGTAATGAGTGCCACGCGATTGCCGAGCCAGCGCATGAGGCGGCGCGGCAGATGCCCGCGGATAGGGCCGATACCCTGGGCATAGAGCATGACGGGCCGCCGGAGCACGAGCGCCATAAAGATAATGGCCATGTAGTAGTACAGGCTGCGGCGGCTCGTGACATTCTGCAACAGGCTACCGCCACCGCTGATGAGCAGGTCCGACGCGCTGATAGCGCGCCAGATAGCCGGCAAATCCAGCCAGCCGACCGCCTCCACGCCATGACGCTCTGCCGTATCGGCGGGATTGGCCGAAATAACCGTGATATGCAGTTTTGGGTCCAAATCACCGAGCACTTCCAGCATGGCTGCCAGCATGGCTTCGTCGCCAGCATTCTTGGAGCCATAGTAGCCCGATACGACAATCCTACGCATGAATTCGCCTTACTCTCCTTTTTTATCTGCGGCCACGCGCGCCATGATGACCTGCCAGCACTCCACGAGCGCCATGGCCACGGCGCCGATGAGGCCGCCGAGTACGATGCCGCCGATGCCGCGCATCATGGACATATAGACCGGCGTGCGCATGTGTGCGAACGTCTCCACCATCGAGCCCTGGCCAATCGTGGCCACGAGCACGAGCGCGAAGAACACCATCGTCGGCCATTTGCGCCAGAGGGACAGCGCCGCCAGCATAAAGGCCGGATGACCGATAAGCAGTTCCTTCGAGCGCGGGCGCGCATAGAACGCCTGCTCCAGCATGGCGCGGAAATGCAGCTCGGCCTGCGGCACAGGCATGCCCGACGTATGACCGCTGCGCGCGACAAAGACGATACCGGCCAGGGCCACAAAGGCGAGGCCGATGAGCGTCTTGATTTTCACGGGCATGTCGAGAATTTTCGCGAGCTGAGCCTTGACGCCCACCACGTCGTCCATGCGCCCGTCGAAGATGTCGAAGCGCTGCAGGAAGCCGATGGCCACGAGCACGAGCGGCAGCACGAACGTCAGCTTGATACCGCGGAAAATCTGGGCCTCCAGCAGGTACTCCGTGTCAGCGAGCGAGCCCGAGATATATGCCGCGCCGAAATACGAGAGGCAGCCCGTCGCGAGCAGAGCTACGAAGGCCGTCGCCACGAAGCGCGCGAACGACATCTGCAACCTATCGCGGTGACGCCGCACGCAGTCCAGCTGCCCGATAACTGCGAGCGCGGGGAAGATATTCGCACTCGCGAGCGCCGCGAGCACGCGGATTTTCGTGCCGTTGCCCATGAGCATGGGCACGGCCGCGCAGAGACCGAACACGAGCCAAAGGATGAACTGCAACCGACGGTTCGCATTGAGGCGCGGGATGACGAGCGAGAGATAGAGCACGACGCCCGCCGCTACGCCAAGCATCACGAGCGCGCGCAATACTTTCGACGGATAGAACGACTGGAACCTGTCGGCCGGGCCGATGGTAAAGCCATGCGCCACAAGTTTATCATGCGTGTCACGGAAATACTTCATATTCGTTTCCATGAGCGTCATGTTCGGCGACGGCTTATCGTAGATACGCAGTAAATCGATACGGATATTGCGCTCCTGGTCCGTGTTCGACCAGCGCTCGACAATGGTATCGATTTTCAACTTTGGCTGCTCGTCCTTCGGTACGGCATACAGGCGTGCCACATGGTCGTAGCCGAGCCCCTTGGCAATCTCCGTGAGGCCCGTCTGCGGGTAGAACTGCAGCTGCGTCGTGGCCTCGATGAGGCCGAGCGTCATATCGCGCGCCTGCATCTCGTCGATAGTCGTCTGCAGCGCTTTCGGCGCGCCGAGCATTTCCTTGCCCGAGAAGACAATCTCCGAGACTCGGAAGCCGTCAAGGCGGTCAAAGACGGCGTGCACATCGTCCGGCGTGCAGGCCGTATAGTTGCTCGGCCGCGCCAGCACGTAGAAACCGGCGTCGTTCACGGCCTGCATCTCGTCCGTGGGCATGCCGATATTCATTTTGAGAAAATCCTCGTAGAACGCCTTGACCGCGAGTACTTCCTCGCCGCCCACGTACATGAGCGTCACGCGGTCGCTGCCGAGACGGCGCACGAGATCCTCTTTCAGTTCGCGCCACGTCTGCGCGTCATGGCCCGTCACATAGACCTCCGTGCCGACGATTTTGCCCTCCGCGGCCAAAGCCCGCCACGCAGGGTCCGTAAGTGTGCCGTCATGATAGGCCGCGAGCAGCTTGCTGCCAGCCACGGCCGAAGCCTTGCCGTTATCGTTCAGCTTCTTGAACGTCGTCTCGTAGACGGCGAGTGACGTGATGCCGGCCTCTTTCGCCTGCTGCAGCACGTAGCTCTCGGGCAGGCCCTCGCGCTGCGCGAGCTCCTGCAGGCCCTCGTAATCGATGGCCATGTCGACCTGCCGGTTGGCCTCCTCCACCGCGTGCCGCTGCCCGCTGATGATAAGCGAAGCCACGAGACCGACGATGATGATGCCAAGCAACAACGGATTATATTTGAACTTCTGCATAAAAATCTCTTTGCTCCTCAATCCTCCGGCGGCCGCACCGCCGTGATGATGATGGTTCCCTCGCTCTGTTCGACATCCTGGATGCGCAGACCGAGCGGCATTTTATCCGTCTTAGCCAGCGTGATATTGCCAAACATCTCGCCGAGCTGGGCCGTGCCGACGCGCGCGTTACGGATATTGAGCCTGGTCATATCGAAGTAAAGTCCCGCGCTGTCACCGCGCACGACGCCCTCGAGCTCTACATCTGCCGTACGGCCTAAGAGTTTCGTCTGCGCCGTCACGAGGATGCTCTCCTGCTGGATGTCCACCTGCACGTTTTCCAGTTTATCGATGTGCTGCGTGAGCACGCTACGCAGGCCGTCGGCATCGATGATGCCGCGCAGCTCGAGCCGCTCCGCGCGCGTGACCTGCAGGCCATCGTGCGCCAGGAGCGCCGGCACATCGATTTTCAGCCGCTCGCCCGTGAGCGTGAGCTCGCGAAACGGCACGACGCCGACTTTCCCCGCATGTGCCACGGCCTGCAGGCTGTCCGCCTGGCCGAGCGCCAGCACGAGGCCGGGGCTCGCCGCCAGCTGCACCTGCACGTCCTCCGTCGCGAGTTTCTGCACGAGGCGCGTGCGCAGCGTGGACGTGGCCAGCCACGGCGCGAGCCAGACGCTGGACACGCTTAATATTATGCAAAACAAGCCCAGAATAGTCAAGCCTTTTCGCACATGCGCACCTCCTCTGCCGCCTAAAAACGACCACCGTCTAAAGCGTCAGCATTACCCAAGGAAAAAGGCCTCCCCAGGGAGGCCCCACTTAATGCCCCAAGGGCACATATTAGAGTTCGTGGTTGGCTTTCGCCGCGAGATAGGCACGGATGAACGGATCGAGCTCACCGTCCATGACGGCCTGCACATTGCCCGTCTCGCAGTTCGTGCGGTGGTCTTTGACCATCGTGTATGGCTGGAACACATAGGAACGAATCTGGCTGCCCCACTCGATTTTCTTCTGGTCACCCTCGAGCTTCGCGAGCTCGGCTTCCTTCTTTTCCTGCTCCAGCTCGAACAGCTTCGCGCGCAGCATCTTGAGGCACTGCTCGCGGTTCTGCAGCTGCGAGCGCTCGTTCTGGCACTGCACTACGATGCCCGTCGGCTCATGCGTCATGCGCACGGCCGAGGACGTCTTGTTGATGTGCTGACCGCCAGCGCCCGACGCGCGGTACGTATCGACGCGCACCTCCGCCATGTTGATATCGACCTCGACGGCATCGTCGATTTCCGGCATGACATCGCAGGCCGAGAACGACGTATGGCGGCGCGCATTCGCATCAAACGGCGAGATACGCACGAGACGGTGAATGCCCTTCTCCGACTTCAGGAAGCCGTAGGCATTGTGCCCCTTGATGAAGAGCGTCGCGGACTTCACGCCCGCCTCATCACCCGGCAGCAGGTCGGCCGTCTCCACGGTAAAGCCGTGGCGCTCGGCCCAGCGGCCGTACATTCTGAGCAGCATCTGCGTCCAGTCCTGCGCCTCCGTACCGCCCGCACCCGCGTGCAGCGTGAGGATGGCGTTGTTCGCATCGTACTGCCCCGAGAGCAGCACCTCGAGCTGCAGCGCCTCCAGACCGTCGGCTACATCCTGAATGGCCGTCTTGATTTCTTCCTCCATGTCCGCGTCGTTTTCCTCGGCGGCCATTTCGTAGAGCGTCTCCGCATCCTCGTATTTTTCTACGAGATGCTTATATTTGTCGACGCTGATTTTTACGTCGTTGAGCTCCTGATTGATTTTCTGCGCCTGCTCGGCGTCATCCCAGAAACTCGGCTCGCCCATCTTGTATTCGAGCTCGGCAATTTTTTCTTCCTTAGCCGGCACCTCCAGCGAGACCTCCATCTGGTCCAGTTTCGCTTTCAGCTCGCCGAGCTGCGGTTTCAAATCTTCCAGCATGCTATTGCACCTTTATTTCTATTCTATTCGTTATTTGTTACTTCTCGGAAATGGGCATGCGGAGCGTCGTCAGAATTTATCCTTGCCGCAGCAGTTCTTGTACTTCTTGCCGCTGCCGCAGGGGCAGGGATCGTTGCGACCGATTTTCTCGCCCGCCTCGTTCACGGCACGTTTCTGCTTGACCTCGGCCGCGCTGACTTCGTCGCCGTGGCTGGCCAGGGCACTCTGCAGGTGGTCCTGCAGACCGGCTTTCTGCTTGGCGATTTCCGCCTCGGCCTTGCGGCGCTGCGCCTCGGCCTCGGCCTGATTGGCCTGTGCCTCCGCCTGCTGCTCCGGCGTCACGATGCTCACATGATACATGAGCGTCGCAATCTGATCCTGAATGGCGGCTTCCATTTCCTCGAACATGTCGAGGGCCTCGATTTTGTACTCGACGAGCGGGTTGCGCTGACCGTAGGCGCGCAGGTTGATACCATCGCGCAGCATGTCCATATGGTCGAGGTGCTCCATCCACTTGTTGTCGACGACGCGCAGCATGACGACCTTCTCCAGCTCGCGCATGTTCTCTTCGCCGAACAGCTGCTCACGCTGCTGGTAGCCAGCGTCGGCCGTCTGTTCGAGATGCTCCTGTACCTCGTCACGACTGAGCTCCACGAGCTCCTCTTTCTTCAGCTGGCCCTGCGGCGCATAGATTTTCTCCGCGTCCGTGATGAGGTCGTCGAGCGACCACTCCTCGGGATAAAGCTTTTCGTTGCAGTACTGGTTCATCTCGTCCTTGATGATGTGATGCACCATGCCGAGGATGTTCTCGCGCAAATTGTCGCCGAGCAAAATCTTGCGGCGCTCGCCGTACATGACCTCGCGCTGCTCGTTCATGACATCGTCGTACTCCAGCACGTGCTTGCGGATATCGAAGTTACGCGCCTCGACCTTCTTCTGCGCGTGCTCAATGGAGTTCGTGATGAGCTTGTGCTCTATGGGCTCGTCTTCCTCCATGCCCAGCTTGTCCATGATGCCGGAGATGCGGTCCGAGGCAAACAGGCGCAGCAAATCGTCCTCGAGCGACAGGTAGAAACGGGAGGCACCGGGGTCGCCCTGACGACCGGAACGGCCGCGCAGCTGGTTGTCGATACGCCGGGACTCATGGCGCTCCGTACCGATGATGAACAGGCCGCCGAGCTCGGGCACACCCTCGCCCAGTTTGATATCCGTACCACGACCAGCCATGTTCGTCGCGATGGTCACGGCGCCCTTCTGGCCTGCGTTCGCGATGATTTCCGCCTCTTTTTCGTGGTATTTCGCGTTCAGCACGTTGTGAGGGATGCCGAGGTGCTGCAGAATGGTGCTGAGCTGCTCGGACTGCGTGATGGACGTCGTGCCGATGAGCACCGGCTGCCCCTTCGTATGCAGTTCCTGCACCTCTTTGCCCACAGCCTTGTATTTCGCACGCTTCGTCTTGTAGATGAGGTCCGGATAGTCCTTGCGGATGACCGGCTTGTTCGTCGGCACGACGATAACGGGCAGGTTGTAAATTTTGATGAACTCGTCTTCCTCGGTCTTCGCCGTACCGGTCATGCCAGCCAGCTTTTTATACATGCGGAAGTAGTTCTGGAACGTAATCGTGGCCAGTGTCTGCGACTCGCGCTGAATCTTCACGCCCTCTTTGGCCTCGATAGCCTGGTGCAGACCGTCGGAGTAACGGCGGCCCTCCATGAGGCGGCCCGTGAACTCATCGACGATGATGACCTCGCCGTTGCGCACGACATAGTCGCGGTCGCGCTTCATGAGTGCCTTGGCGCGCAACGCCGACGTAAAGCAATGCGAGAGCTCGATATTCTCCGGCGCATACAGATTGTTGATGCCGAGGATTTTCTCAATTTTCGGGATGGTCGTATCGGCCGGCGAGACTGTCTTCTGCTTCTCGTCGACCGTGTAGTCCTTGCCCTCCTGCAAAGTGGCCACAGCCTTGGCCATGACGGCGTAGGTATCCGTGGACTTCTGGCCCGGGCCGGAAATGATAAGCGGCGTACGCGCCTCATCGATGAGGATGGAGTCCACCTCATCGACGATACAGAAATTCAGCTCGCGCTGCACCATCTGCTGCGGGTAAATGACCATGTTGTCGCGCAAATAGTCGAAGCCGAACTCGTTGTTCGTACCGAACGTCACGTCACAGCTGTAGGCGTATTTGCGCTCGGGGAAATCCATATCGTGCACGACGAGGCCGACGGAAAGGCCGAGGAACTTGTACAGACGGCCCATTTCCTCGCTGTCGCGTTTCGCCAGATAGTCATTGACCGTGATGACATGCACGCCGTGGCCCGTCAGCGCATTCAAATAGACCGGGAGCGTCGCGACGAGGGTTTTACCCTCACCAGTACGCATCTCGGCAATCTTGCCCTCATGCAGGCACATGCCGCCGATAAGCTGCACATCGAAATGCCGCATGCCCAGCACGCGCCGCGACGCCTCGCGCACAACAGCGAACGCCTCCGGCAACAAATCGTCCAGCGTCTCGCCGTTCGCGAGGCGCTCCTTGAACTTCGGCGTATAGCCCGTGAGCTTATCGTCCGTCAGCCCCGCCATCTGCGGCTCCAGCGCATTGATTTTCTCCACCACCGTGCGGTAGCGGGCAATCTCTTTATCGTTATTGTCACCCAAGAATCGTTTGATGAATCCCAGCAAACAAAATCAACTCCTCACATCGCAGGAGCATACCCTGCCCCCATAGTATCGCTACCTTACAATATTAGCAGACCGCCTTGCATAAGTCAAACCGCCAGATAGCAAAGCAGTCGAATAAAGCCTGCCCCTTGTGGGCAGGCTAAGTACGCTGCGGTTGCTCATCACACGAATTGGATTTGCAGGCGTTTGCCAAGGCCTCTGGCAATCTTGCACAGGGTGCGCACGCTGGGCGACTCCGCACCGGTCTCAATTCGGCTCAGGTTCGACTGACGCACACCGCAGATTTCTGCCAGCTGCTTCTGCGTGAGATGGTGGTCCTGCCGCGCCTTGATGAGCATAAGATTGACCTCATGCTCCGGCTGCAGTGCCTCCCATTCCTCGCGGAACTCTTTATACTGCAGCTGCTCGCCCAAATATTTCTCGAAATCATCCATGTTCATCACTCCTCCAGCTGATGCCGCTGCATGTATTGGCGGCGATATTTCTCTGCCCTGGCGATTTCGCCCGGCGGCGTTTTCTGCGTCTTTTTTATGAAACCGTGCGTCAGCACTGCCTTATCACCCAGCACGAAAAAATACAGGACCCGCGAAATGTTGCCATCGGCCTGCGCGCGCAACTCCTATATTTCGCCCTCCAGATGCTTGGATGCAGGTGGCCGGAGCATGTGCCCGATTTCGTGCAGATAGCGCACCCTGTCGAGCATCTTCGCGCGCATTTTAGGACTGAGCGCATCCAGAAACTCCTTTACCGGCTGCTCGCCGCTCTCTGTCTTGAAAAACTCTATCTCCATCTGCAACCTCCTGTCGTTATTTTATTACTTTTTGGGAATATTGGTAAGCATTCACACAACTGAATTGCAATCAGTATCTCCCCTTGCGCCACGTTCGGTGAGGATAAAATTACCGGGACGATATAGCTTTATCTTTGTTCCTAGCGCCTGCCGCTCATCGTGCGCGAGCGCATCTACTGCAGCCCCGTCTACCAGGCGCTCACGGCGGCCATGCAGGCGACGCAGGCCGTCTACCTCGTGCACTACTTCGGGCAGAAATACCTCGTGCGGGTCTTCGCCATCACGACCGACCCGTTCTCCACTTACACTACGTCATCGCGGGCCTGCCGCAGACAAAGTATTTGTTTGACAAGGCGCTGGGGGCGATGCTGAGTCTGGCGGTCAAAACGTGCGTGATAGCTTTCCTCGGGGCGCTGACCTCGACGATCATGCTGAGTTACGTGCAGGCGTTCGATGCGGGGAGCAAGGAATCGAGCATCACGGGCGATATGCCGCTACTCATCCAGTGCCTGCTGATGGCGCTCCTGATGTTCGTGCTGACGAAGCAGATACCGCAGATGGTGCAGGGTCTCCTGAACGGCACGCCGAATATCACGGGCGCGAGCATGACCTCAATAGCGAAACAGGGCCTCCATACAGGCGCAAAAGTCGGTGGTGCCGTGGCCAGCGGTGGTGCTACGTTG
>ONCF01000109.1 GCA_900316275.1 uncultured Veillonellaceae bacterium | reverse complement strand
CCGCACCGGTCATAGAACTTCTGTCTTGCTGCTTCTGCCATTACATTCCCTGCTTACTTTTTCATTTTGCTGACGGGGATAAAGCCCAGTTTCTCGACCTGCGAGTTCTGGAACTCATCGGACATCACGAAGTCGATGAAGGCCTTGACGGCACCCGTCGGCTCGCCCTTCGTGTACATATGACCGTAGCCGTAGATGGGATATTTGCCCGAGATGATGTTATCTGCGGAGAACTCGACGCCGTCGAACTTCAGCACTTTGACGCTGTCATCCGCATACGGTGCATCGACATAGCCGATGGAGCCCGGTGTGCTGGCGATAGCGGCGCGCACGGCACCGTTGGAGTCCTGGATAACCGCATCATCCGTGAAGGCTGCGCCCTTCAGCACAACATCGCTAATCGTAGCGCGGGAGCCCGAGGACTTCGCACGATGGATGAGCGTGATTTTCTGGTCAGCACCACCGACCTGCGACCAGTTCGTGATTTTACCGGTCAGGATATCGACTACCTGCTGACGCGTGAGGTTATCGACTTTATTCGCTTTGTCCACGATAAAGACGAACGGCTCCACGACGACTTTGTGGTCGACGAGGCCCTTGTCCTTGTACTCATCCGGCAGGTTGACGTCAGAGTTGCCGATATCGACCGAGCCCTCTGCCACCTGGTTCATGCCCGTGAAGGAACCGCCGCCTGCGACGTTGACCGTCACTTTGTCATGTGCATCCTGGAAGGCTTCCTGGGCCGGTTTCAGCAGAGGCAGCAGTGCCGTGGAGCCCGAGGCCGAGACCTTGCCGCTCAGTTCTGCGCTGCTGCTGGCACCACTGCTGGCGCCCTGCGATCCGCCGCAGCCCGTCAGCACCATCGAGGCACTCACCATGAGTACGCCGAGCATCATGCCCAATTTTTTCGTGAACATTTAAAATTCCTCCTGTCGCATAAAGCTTTGCCTGCGGAACTATCTGCCCCGCCTCGCGAGTGGCTATTGTATACCGCTCGCATAAGTATCTTAACAAACTTACAGCCCAGCTTTGTTACTGGTATGTTAACGATTTGTAAACTCTTACCGGACGCCCGTACAGCCCGCGGCAAGACGCGGAGAATGTGCTACAATAATGAAAGAAAATCTCGCCACACCTGAAGGAGCGCGATACCGCATGTTCTTAAAATCCCGTTTTGCCCGGCGGCTCTTGGGCGCCTTTTTGCTCTTGACCATCACCTCGCTCGGCGTGCTGGGCTTTTGCCTCAGCCGTTCGTTCCAGGAGAGTGGTCTGGAACGTGAGCAGCAAAGCCTCATCAACCACGCCAAAATCATCGAGCTCACGCTGGCCGAGGAAATGACAACCTCACCGCAAACCCTCCCCAGCACCGTACAGGCTATCAGTGCCCAAACCGGCCTGCGCATCACACTCATGCAGCCCGACGGCACCGTGCTCGCTGACTCCGCCGAACCCGCCGAGGCGCTGGACAACCACTGGCAGCGCCCCGAGGTGCAGACGGCTCTGCACGAGGACTACGGCATGGCAGTGCGCCGCAGTGACACGCTGGCAGAGGATATGATGTATGTCGCCATCCCCGTGCACCACGCGGGTGAACTCACGGCCATCATCCGCACGGCTGCGCCGCTGACCGATGTGGAGCAGGGCCGCGCCGCCATCATCCACATGGTACTCGTGAGCATGCTCATCGCGTTCTGCGTCTCGGTGCTCGTGGCACTGCTGCTCGCCCGCTCGACCCTGCGCCCGCTGTTCACGATGACCGCCGCCGCCCAGGCCATCGCCGCTGGGGATTTGCGCCGCCGCATCCACATGCACACGGGTGACGAGTTCGACACGCTGGCCCGCACTCTCAATCACCTCACCACCAGTCTCACACAGAAAATCGAACACGAACAGGAACTCAACCGCCGCCAACAGGTCTTTATCGACAACGCAGCGCACGAACTCAAGACGCCGCTGACCTCCATCTCCGGCTTTGCCGAGACCTTGCAGGAGGATGACTTCAGCCAGCCCGCCATGACACGCCATTTCCTCGGCATCATCCTCAGCGAGGCCCAACGCATGACGCGCCTCATCAATGACCTGCTCGCCCTAGCCCGCGTCGGCCACCTGCGCGAGGACCCAAGCCGCATCCAGCGCGTACCGCTCGACCTGGGGGCAGTCCTGGCGCGCTGCGCAGAGAGCCTGCGTGGCAAAGCCGAGGCGCGACAGCAAACTCTCACGCTGGAGACCGCTCCCGCCCTCACCCCGGTCGCGGCCACGCCTGACCTCATGGAGCAGCTCTTTAACAACCTCATCGAGAACGCCATCAAATACACCCCAGAGGGGGGCCATATCACCATACGCTGCCAGAGCAGCGCCACGCACGTCTGGGCTGAAGTCGCCGACGACGGCATCGGCATCGCCGCCCGTGACCTGCCCTTTATCTTTGACCGCTTCTACCGCGTGGACAAAGACCGCTCACGCAAGACCGGCGGCACCGGCCTCGGCCTCTCGCTCGTGAAGTTCCTCACCGAGCTCTTTGACGGCACCATCAGCGTGCAGAGCGTACAGAAAAAAGGCACGGTATTCCGTGTGGAATTCCCGTGCCAGGCATAAGACGGAGGCAGCGCCTCCGCCGCAAGGTATGGAGAACTAACCAAAGTTAGGTACCAGCATGTGTTTTAGGGCGCCGCTGCAGGACGTCAGGCATCCGCCGTGTGCTTGTGCGTATGCACGCGCTGTGCCGTCTCCAGATAAATCGTAGACTCGGCGATATTCACGGCGTGGTCGCCGATGCGCGAGAGGAAGCGCACGATAAACAGCAGCTGCGCCGCATGCACGCGCTGCGTCGTCTCCGCCTGCGTCACATACTCGGAGAGCGCATAGAAAGCCTGCTCGAACAATTTGTCCATATGCGCATCCATATCGCGCACGGCGTCAGCCAGCTTCACATTGCTCTCGCGGTAGGCCTGCATGGCCTGCGCTACCATTGCAAGCGACCAGTTCGAAAGCTCCTGCACTTTGTTCAGCCGTTCGGCATCGAGCGGCACATCGACCTCGCGTACCGTACGCGCGATATCGTAGGCATGGTCACCGATGCGCTCAAGGTCCCCACCGATTTTCAAGGCCGTAGCGATGATGCGCAAATCGTGCGCGAGCGGCTGCTGCTTCGCCGTGAGGATGAGGCAGCGGTCCTCGATTTCCACAAGCAGATGGTCGACGTTATCGTCGGCCTCCATGACTTTTTCGGCCTGCGCCTTGTCGTTGTGCAGCAGCGCCTCCATGGCATGGCTGACCTCGAGGCGTGCCATCTCGCCCATGACCGCCACCTTGTCCTGGAGCGCGGCCAACTGATGAATGTATTCCTGTCTTGTCTTTGGCATATCCTTATCCCCCTCTGCGTCAGCCGAATCGGCCCGTGATGTAATCTTCCGTCTTTTTGTCCTTCGGTTTCGTGAAGATAACATCCGTCTCATCGTGCTCAATCAGCTTACCGTTGAGGAAGAACGCCGTGTAGTCCGAGACGCGCGCGGCCTGCTGCATGTTATGCGTGACCATGACGATGGTAAATTTCTTTTTCAACTCGCCCACGAGTTCCTCAATCTTCATAGTGGAAATCGGGTCGAGGGCCGAGCACGGCTCGTCCATGAGCACAACCTCCGGCTCCACCGCCATGACGCGTGCGATGCAGAGTCGCTGCTGCTGGCCGCCCGACATCCCCATCGCGGAGGCATTGAGGCGGTCTTTGACCTCATCCCACAGCGCCGCACCGCGCAGGCTGCGCTCCACTATTTCGTCGAGCTTGGCTTTATTTTTCAGCCCGTGCACACGGCAGCCGTAGGCCACGTTATCATAGATAGACATGGGAAACGGGTTGGGCCGCTGGAACACCATGCCCACGCGCTTGCGCAGTTCCACGAGGTCGGTCGAGTGCGCGTAGATATCCTCGCCGTCGAGCTGGATACTGCCCTCGATGCGCACGCCCTCGATGAGGTCGTTCATGCGGTTCAGCGTGCGCAGGAACGTGGACTTGCCACAGCCCGACGGGCCGATGAGCGCCACGACATGGTTCTCCGGCACATCCAGCGCTACGTTAAAGAGGGCCTGATGGTCTCCATAAAAGAGATTCAGATCCTGTACCTGTATTTTCATAAATTCTCCTCCAGTCGCGATATACGGTTACAGTATACAAAAACGGCAACACCTCTGTGTTGCCGTTTTGTTAATTCTTTGTTACGATGTGGATTTTGCTGGCTGTACCCTCAAGGCCGTACAAAGCGGTAGCCGACACCGCGCACGGTCTCGATGGTATCCGTAAGTTCGGGGCTCACCCCGAGTTTGGCGCGCAGATGGCGCACGTGCACATCCACAGTACGCGTGTCACCGTAGTATTCATAGCCCCAGACCTTCTCCAGCAGTTCGTCGCGTGAAAAGGCCCGGCCTGTATTCGTGAGGAAGAGTTTTAACAGTTCGTACTCTTTGGGTGTGAGCGCGAGCTCCTGCCCATCCACCTGCGCCGTGTAGGCATTGAGGTCCATGACTAGCGGCCCCGCCACGAGCCGCATAGTATCCTGTGGTTTGGTCTGTACGCGCCGGAGCACCGCCTTCACCCGCGCGATGAGCTCCCGCGTAGAGAACGGCTTCGCTACATAATCATCAGCCCCGAGCTCGAGGCCGAGCACTTTATCGATTTCTTCATTTTTCGCCGTGAGCATGATGATAGGGATAGCCGCCGTCGCCTGGTTACCCTTGAGCTGGCGGCAAACCTCAAAGCCATCCATGACCGGCAGCATCACATCGAGCAGGATCAGATCCGCACCAGCGGCCTTCTCCAGCGCCTCTCCCCCATCCGCAGCCGTATCGGTCTCATAGCCCTGCTTCGCCAGGTTAAAAACCAAAAGCTCACGAATGGACGCTTCGTCATCCACGACCAAGATCTTCATACGTCCTCCTCCTTCGTACACCATCCATTTCATTGTAACACGAAACGCAGGCAGGGACATCGCTGGCCGAACAACAATTTACATGATGTTAACATAGTGAACAGCAAGCCCCATGCCATCAACCAAAGAAATCGATCTCGCCAGGTTCGTAGGCAATGGCAATCTGCATGGGCTCGCGCTGGCAGACTTCCTGCGTATCGGCCTTGCAGATGACGAGAGCGTACGTGGCCTGTGCATCGTAGGTGCCGTCCTTCAGGCGGAAAGCGCAGCGATAGGTACGCTCGGGGTCGTCCTTGCTCGTCTTGTCTGCGATGATGCGCTGGGTATCGCTGACCGCGCTGCCCTGGCTGTCCACGAGACAGACATCGTAGACTGCCGCCTGCCAGTTGCCGCCTACAGGCTGCGGTTGGTAGAATTTCAGCGAAAAGGCCATATTGCTGATGGTGCGCGTGGCCGTGAGCAGCTGCAGCCCGACCGGCTTCGTAGTATAGCGCTCGCTGTGCTGCTGGTAGCGCGCCGAGCTGGCCCGCACATGCTGGAACGTGATGACCGGCACGACCATTTCCTGCAGGCTGATGCCGCCGTGCACGTAGTTCATGCCTGCGCCCTTGAGCTTCAGGCGGATGGACTCGCGCGGGGCAAAGCCCTCATAGTCCGTCGTTCCCTGCAGGAAACGCACGGGCAGCAGGTTCTCCGGGCTGACGCCCTGCTGCGCGAGCAGGTAACGGCGGCCGACGTCCAGTGTCTGTTCTGCCGTCACGCCCCGACCCACCTTGCTGTCTTCCTGCAGCGGCTGGTAGGTATAGAGGAAACCGTGATCCGCTGTGATGATAACGTGCGCGCCGCCGAAATCATTGACGATGATGCGCACGAGGGCTTTCAGCTCGTCGATGGCCTCGCTGCAGGCGGGGAAAACCCGGGTATCATCCGTATGGCTGGCCGCGTCGATGGTATCGTGGTAGATATAGACGACGTCCTGCCCCTGCACCAGGGCCTGACGCTCGGCCCGTTTGGCCTCCCTGATTTGCCGGTACCGCAGCGCGACGCTCTGCGGCTGGGCGGACTGCAGCACGGCTGTGCGCGCCCCCGCCTCAGTCGACGCCCCATCGGCGAGCACGCTATAGCCATGTGCGCCCACGCTCAGGCCGAGTTGATGGTGTGGCAGCAATGCCGCCATGCCGAACTTCGTAATCGTCGGGAAAATGCCCTGGCAGCTCTCCAGCTGTACCTCGCTGGGCATCTCCTGCCGCAGGGCCTCTGCCAGACTGGCCGCCACTTCATAGCGCAGGGCATCGGAAACGATGACAAAGATGCGGTTTTTCTGCCCCTGCACCCGCGTTGCATAGAAATCTTCCTGCTGCGGAATGCCTTCGATAAAGCCGTTCGCGGCCAATTCCTGCGCGCAGATGCGGCTCCAGTTCCCCCCGAGCTGGCCGAGATACCAGTTCGCATAAAGGTCCTCCACCCGCTCGGCCAGCTGCTTGAACCGGTCATCCAGCTGCGGATGCTGCTGGTTCTCCAGTACACGGGCAAAGGCCACATGAAACATGCGATAGGCCGCATCCATCTGGTAATATTCGCTGATATAGGCCTGCCAGAGCTCCTGCGGCTGTGCCGCGTGAAAGCCCTGCGCGTGCGCATCAAAGAAGGCCCGCATGGCCGCATACTGACTGAGCCCCTCATAGAAATCATCCGTCTGCCTGTGCCATCTGTCCTCCGCCTGACCCTGCCAGTTCAGAGGGCGGCGGGCCTCAATGATGGCCTGCAGGTCTTCGGGGGAAATGAGGTTATCCAGCACGTCGCGCATGACCTGCCGCAGGATGGCCACATCCACGCAGGGGAACAAATCAAAGCTGCAAAGCTCACGGGGCCTGACCTGCGCGAGCTGCTCCAGCGCCGCCAGCATCTGCTCCGCATAATGTGCCGCAACATCGAACGCCTCGCGGCCGCTCTGCTGCCACTCCGTGAGCAGGTCATAGCAGAATGTCTGCTGCTGCACCGTCCCCGGCTCCCAGGCCGTAAAGAGCCGCCTCCCCAGGCCATAGTCCGAGGCCAGCACAAAGATGCGCACGAGCAGCTGGGACAAAGCGGGCTTGTCCTCTGCCTGATAGCCCGTGGCCTGACGGGCAAGCCGCCAGAACATGTCGTCCAGTTCATCATGCTGCAGCCGCGCATAGCAGGTGTTGTCCGTCATATCATGCCCTGCCGCCAGCACCTGCCGCAGGATAGCGGCGGGCGTCGCCGCCCCGGCTCCCACGGTCACGCCCATGAGGCCCAGGATAAACCGGGCCGGCGTATAGTTTCCCTGCAGCAGCGCCGCGAACTTCTGCCGCCGCTCCTTCGCCTGGAAAAACCGGCGATAGCGCGCCACGAGGTCGTGGAACTCCTGCGTCTCGGGGATATGCAGTTCCTGCAGCCAGCTGGAGACCAGATCCGCATGGAACGGGGGCTGGCTCATCAGCTCGATGTCCAGCAGCCAGTCGTCCGTCAGCTGCTCATAGCGGAACGGCACGTAGACGAGAAAGTTGTGCTCCGTATCATCTACGGTCAGCAGTTTCTTCGCCATAAAGCTATTGTGCCCATCCAGCACGAGTACCCGCACATCATGGAGGTCCAGCGAGGCTATCTCCTCGCGGAACTCCCCCTCGGGGTCCTGCCAAAAGACAATGTGCCGCCGATAATACTGAGACAGGGGCTGCGCAAACCGCTTCTCCAGCTCCACCTGTACCTCCGCTAAATCCATGCTCCCGCTCCCTATCCTTACAACTTAAACTCTTGATAAATCTGTGCACAATATTCTTTATCTGACACTGCACATCTCCGTCCAGCCGATAAAATCTACAAATCCTAATACGGCTATCAGCTTAAAATATATGACGATCTGCAATGACGCGCAAGGCTGATATGGCCTGCTCGTAACTGACCTTTTCCGCCAGGAGCCTGACCGTCAAATGGTTGTAGCCGTATTTGTAGGCATCAGTAGCAATGATCTCACTCAGCAAAGCCGTAACACCAACGTCTGCCTGTGCGGAAAGACAGATGGCATTGGCCGCCCTTGTCTGACGCACCTGCCTGACCAGCTGCCGAAAATTATCGTCCAGCGTAACCAAAGGCAATAATTTATAAATGTCATACAAATGGCGTGAGTGCTTATCTATCTCCCGCTGAGCCAAATAGTAATCGCCCAAGGCAAAAACTTTATCTATCAAAGTACGCGCGATAGACTGCACCTTCATCGGAAAAGGCTGCAAATCATATTGTTTCAGCAATGGTGGCGCCTCGTCTGCCAGCATATCACCTACGATACTATGCACAGGCAAGGTAACCACAGGAAAAGAAACCTCAGCAAAAGAGGTCTCCAACAGTACCCGCGCCTGAACAGCTGCATCCGTCGGCTGGTATAGTGGGGTATACTGAATCACATACCGATTATAGCTGCGCCGGCTGCGGGTTTCTGCCAAATTGGGGATAGACAATCCCAGCATGGTCGCTGCCGCTTCAATGCTGGCCTTCAGTGTTTTCTTCTGCCCCTGCGTAAGCCTCGTATCTATGGTGATGTCGATGTCCTCAGAATAGCGGTCAATAACCTGATAACACTTGGAGAGAGAGGTGCCACCCTTGAAAACGATAAATGGGAGCCTGCACGCCAATTCGTGCAGAATAACTGTAACATAATAGTCTTTTTCAATAATTTCTGGCACCAAACCGGTCAAATTTTGAGCTTGATTCAGAACCTGTTGGAACAAGTCCCGATTTTCATGCAGATATGCCATGCAATAGCCCCGTCTCATATAAATTGCGATAAACTTTATCCGGATAAAGCGGCAGGAAAGTCTGCAGGGATTGGAAGGACAGCTTGCTGTTGCGCATATATTCCATGACGCAGGCCGAGCGTTCCTCACCGCCAGCCTCAGCCAGCAGGTCTATTTCCTTCATCAGGTCCAAAAATTGCAATGCTTTCACATTATCCGCATTGACCTGTGTGCGCGGCTTGCGCAGGACAATGCGGCTGCGGCCCAACTTTGTCGTTTTATACTCCGTCGTCGCCTTGTTGGTGACGATTTCGTAATTCGTTGGTACCTGCGTGGTGAGGCCAAGCTGATTGGCAAAGGCCACGCCCGTCAGGTAGCCAAAAACCTTACGGTCTGTCTGTAAATATTTGCAACGGATTACCTGGTCTAACGATGGCATGGAACCGGACTTAAAGATGCTGGATGCTGGCAAATAGTAGATGCCCGTATCAAACCGCTTCAGTTTGCCACAATCTACCAGCCGCTTGAGCTGCTGCCGCAACGTATTCATGGATATATCCTTGAGCTTGATATCAGCAAGCAAAATCGGCTCATTGGGTGCATAGTTTTGTTGCAAATAGTCGTATAACACAGTCCTCACCTCCGTATTGGCATAACAAAACAAAAAATGCCTTCTTCGCTTTTATTATAAAGGTGAAGAAGGTAAGATGCAATACTATTTTATGACAGACTGCCCCGCACCTTATCGAGGATTCGGGCGGCTGCCTCGTTTTTTGGAATCTCTTTCTGTTTACTTGATTTTCGCGAGGATGTCCTCGAAGAGGGTGTAGTTGTGCTTGACGCCGTCGTCGAGGTCCAGGGGCTGGCGGAGGTCGGCGTAGTGGTGGACGCGTTCCTCGTAAGCGTGGATTTCGTCGAGCTGATCACGCATTTTCTTGAGCTGCTTGCGCGCTCTGGTGCGGTCCGCGTTGCTGGCGGCGTCCGCCTCGCGCTGCTCCAGCAGGTCGATTTTGTTCTTGTAGAGTTCCTGCTGCTTGTAGACGTAGCCCGTGCGCAGGCGCGCCATCGTATCCCTGTCGTAACGGTGGATATAGATGAGCGCCTTGAAGCTGTTGTGCCGCCCCGCGTCGCAGAGCCAGTAGATGGGGCGTTTCTGGTAGCGCTGGCAGTGGTCGCGATAGAAATCGCTCAGGAAGTAGCTGCGGATGGTGTCGAGCGCGGAGCCCTTGCCGCCGAGCGATGCGGCGATGAAGTCGAGGTTCTCCTGCAGGCAGGCGTCGCCATAGGCGGCACGCAGCCAGGCGATGAAGCGCCCCGTCACGTCGTCGGGGAAATAGTCATCGTCGCAAATGGGGATGATGGCATCGTCATCGGGCGCAAAGCTCGGATATTTGCTGGCGTCAAAATTGCCGCCCGCATAGACTAGCCCCGGCGTGTCGAGGCTGTAGCGGCCGAACATGCAGCCCACGGCGTAGGAGAGCAGGCTGCGCACGACATCCGCGCGCGTGAGCACGTAGGCATTTCCCTTCATGCTTGCAGGGATATCGTCTTTCGTGTCGTAGATGCGCGCCACGGTCACGTCCCGCTCCGCCACGTTGGGCGTGAGCTCGTCCTGCAGGCCGTAGATGTCGATAAAGATGCGGTTGAGCTCCTCCTCGTT
>ONCF01000110.1 GCA_900316275.1 uncultured Veillonellaceae bacterium | reverse complement strand
GGACAAGGACTTCAAGTTCACAGCCAGTCAGGTCGTCGAGGATGTACCGGATGGCACGTACACGGTGACGGTCATGACGCAGGGCGGCGGTGGCGAGAAAGCCATGCAGCTGTTCGCGGAGTGCAACGGCCAGAAAAAGACGGCCGATATCAATAACACGGGCTGGAACAAGTGGCAGACCTGGACGGTCTCCGGCGTCGAGGTCAAGGGCGGCAAGCTCACCATCGGCGTGCTTGTGGATGGCAATGCCGGCAACTGGGGCTCCTTCGATAACTTCACGCTCACGAAAGAATAATAACATCGTGTTTTTGACTGAAAAATAAATACAGAAAACGTTTACGAATTTGCTTGACAAAGACAATGACAAGGCGTAAACTATAGACAACGAAAAGAAATAAGGCACAGTACGAGCCAGGGCTCGCCTGTGCCTTTTTTCAGGAAAACAAGGGTAAACGGTTACCGCTACTTAGCATGGCGGCAGCCCAGAGGAGGATTTTCTACCATGGCTATTTTGGATGACATGAAAAAGGCCTTTACGGAGCAGTTCGGCGGCACGGCAGAGCGCAGCTTCTTTTCACCGGGGCGCGTGAACCTCATCGGCGAGCACACGGACTACAACGGCGGCCACGTGTTCCCCTGCGCGATTTCGCTCGGCACGTACGCGGTCGTGGCTGACCGTACGGACGACAAGACGCGCGTGTACTCCATGAACCTCGCGGACAAGGGCATCATCGAGTTCCCGATGAGCGGTCTGAAATACGACAAGGCCAAGGACTGGGCCAACTACCCGATGGGCGTCGTCGACGAGTTCGCCAAGGCGGGTCACACGGCCGCGCACGGCTTTGATATCGTGTTCTACGGCACGCTGCCGGCTGGCGCAGGCCTCTCGTCCTCGGCGTCACTCGAGGTGCTCATGTCCGTCATCCTGGAGGATGCGTTCCATTTCGGCCTCGACATGGTGGAGATGGTGAAGCTCTCGCAGAAGGCGGAGAACAAGTTTGTCGGCGTGAACTGCGGCATCATGGACCAGTTCGCCGTCGGCATGGGTAAAAAGGACTGCGCCATCCTGCTCGACTGCAACACGCTGGAGTACCGCTACAGCAAAATCGCGCTCAAAGATGCGAGCATCGTTATCACGAACACAAACAAGCCGCACAGCCTCGCCTCCTCGGCCTACAACGTGCGCCGCGCGCAGTGCGAGCACGCGCTGAACGAGCTGAAAGAGGTCAAACCGGAGCTGAACGCGCTCGGCGAGCTCTCCAACGAGGACTTCAACAAGATTGCCGGTCACATCTCCGAGCAGTTGGAGCGCCAGCGTGCGCGCCACGCCGTCTACGAGAACAACCGCGCGCTCGAGGCTGTGGCGGCGCTGGAGCAGAATGACGTGGAGAAGTTCGGCAAGCTCATGAATGCCTCGCATTTCTCTCTGCGCGATGACTACGACGTGACGGGCATCGAGCTTGACACGCTCGCCGAGCTGGCCTGGAGCGTGCCGGGCGTTATCGGCTCGCGCATGACGGGGGCCGGCTTCGGCGGCAGCACGGTCAGCCTCGTGAAGAACGATGCCATTGAGAACTTCAAGAAAGTCCTGACGGAAGGCTATACGAAAAAGATTGGCTATGCGCCGAGCTTCGTCGTGGCCAGTATCGCCGACGGCACGCACCGCATCGATTAATCAGGGCGGGTCTGGAAAACTAAGAAAATTTAGAAAAAAGTTTGTAAAACAGGACGGTTGCGTTTGCCAAGTATTGCGCAATCTGCTATGATGAACATGTAACATTGTTACAGGGTGCGGGTCGTGCCCAGCGCCCTGTAATGGGTTTTGGAAAAGGGGTCTGACAACATGTCTATTCTGGTTTGTGGTGGCGCCGGCTATATCGGCTCGCATGCCGTGCATCAGCTCGTAGCGAAGGGCGAGGATGTCGTCATCGTCGATAACCTGCAGACGGGGCATCGCGGGGCTATCAACCCGCAGGCGAAGTTCTACGAGGGTGATATCCGCGATGCGGCCGTGCTCGACAAGATTTTCACGGAGAATAAAATCGAGGCCGTCATCCACTTCGCCGCGAACTCGCTCGTCGGCGAGAGCATGGAGAAGCCGCTGAAGTATTTCAACAACAACGTCTACGGCATGCAGGTACTGCTGGAGGCCATGGTGCGCCATCATGTGGACAAGATTGTCTTTTCCTCCACGGCGGCCGTCTACGGCGAGCCGAAGCGCGTGCCCATCATGGAAGACGACGAGACGAATCCGACAAACACCTACGGCGAGACGAAACGCACGATGGAAAAGATGATGAAGTGGGTCAGCCGTGCCGACGGTATCCGCTACGTCTCCCTGCGTTATTTCAACGCGGCCGGTGCGCTGGACGACGGCTCCATCGGTGAGGACCATCACCCCGAGACCCACCTCATCCCACTCATTCTGCAGGTGCCGCTGGGCAAGCGCGACCACATCACGGTGTTCGGCGATGACTATCCGACGCCGGACGGCACGTGCCTGCGCGACTACATCCACGTCATCGACCTCGCGGACGCACATGTGCTCGCACTCGAGTACCTGCGCAAGGGCGGCGAGAGCAATATCTTCAACCTGGGCAACGGCAAAGGCTTCTCCGTCAAAGAGATGATTGAGGCCGCCAAGAAGGCCACGGGCAAGGATATCAAAGTCGAAATGGGCAAACGCCGCGCCGGCGACCCTGCCCAGCTCATCGCCTCCAGCGCCAAGGCCCGCAAGGTGCTCGGCTGGAACCCGCAGTACACGGATGTGGAGCAGGTCATCGGCACAGCCTGGACCTGGCATCAGAAACATCCAGACGGCTATCAGGACTAACACAGTTTTATAAAGGAAGAGAGTTGTATCATGGCTAGCGATATCAATCATGAAATCAATCGCCTGCTGCACTTCGCGGAGCAGCATGACCTCATCAACCACGAGGACCGCTACTATGCGGCCAACTGCCTGCTCGACCTGTTGCAGGCCGATGAGTATGTGCCGGAGGAGGACCTCGAGGAGGACCTGCCGACGGCGCAGCCCATCCTGCAGGCCATGCTCGAGTATGCGAGCGCCAAGGGGCTGCTCGAGAATACGAACGAGCAGCGCGACATTTTCGATACGCGCATCATGGACTGCGTGATGCCGCGTCCGTCGGAGGTCATCCGCCGCTGGAACAGCGACTATGCGCGCAGCCCGAAGGCCGCGACGGACCAGTTCTACAAACTCTCGATTGCCTCGAACTATATCCGCAAGGACCGCATCGACAAGAATATCGTCTGGCAGACGGCCACGCCGTATGGTGACCTCGACATCACGATTAATTTGTCGAAGCCGGAGAAAGACCCGCGCGATATCGCGGCCGCGAAACAGCAGGTGCAGGCCGGTTATCCGAAATGCCTGCTCTGCCGCGAAAACGAGGGCTATGCGGGCCGCATCGGCCACCCGGCGCGCAAGACGCACCGTCTGATTCCGCTGCGCCTGTCCGGCCACCGCTGGTTCATGCAGTATTCGCCGTACACGTACTACAACGAGCATTGCATTGTGCTGAACCGCAAGCATATCCCGATGAAGGTCTCGAAGCGCAGCTTTGAGAACCTGCTCGACTTCGTGACCATCCTGCCGCATTATTTCCTCGGCTCGAACGCGGACCTGCCCATCGTGGGCGGCTCCATTCTCACGCATGACCACTATCAGGGCGGCCGCTACACGTTCGCCATGGCCAAGGCGCCGGTGGAGAAGACGTACACGTTCGACGAATATCCGGAAATCAAGGTCGGCCGCGTGAAATGGCCGATGTCGACGCTGCGCCTCACGGGCGAGGACCGCGATGAGCTCACGGAGCTCGCGGACAAAATTCTCAAAAAATGGCGCAAGTACTCCGATGAGTCGGTGGGCATCCTCGCCGAGACGGACGGCACGCCGCACAACACGATTACGCCGATTGCCCGCCGTCAGGGCGAGGGCTACGAACTCGACCTCGTGCTGCGCAACAACCGCACGACGGACGAGTACCCGCTGGGCATTTTCCACCCGCACGCTGAGGTGCACCACATCAAAAAGGAGAACATCGGCCTCATCGAGGTCATGGGCCTCGCGGTCCTGCCGGCACGACTGAAGACAGAGATGGCGCAGCTGGCGCAGGAGCTCGTCAAGGGTACGCCGGACATCAGCGGCATCCCCGAGCTCGCGAAGCACGCGGCCTGGTACCAGATGCTCGTGAAGAAATATCCGGGCGTGACGCAGGAGAGCGTGGAGAAAGTGCTGCAGGAGGAAATCGGTCAGGTGTTCCTGCAGGTGCTCACGCACGCCGGCGTCTACAAGCGCGACGAGCAGGGTCTGGCGGCCTTTGACCGTTTTGTCGCCGCTGTGCAGGCTGAGTGATTTTCAGTAGTTCATATTGCTAAAGGGCAGCTGCCAGGGAGGTGGCTGCTTTTAGCGATTTAGATGTTTTATTACTTTACCAAGTGAAAGTATTGCAAGGAGATGGCAATTTTGGCAGACGAGACAAACAAGAAAAACGCCACTGTCGTAGACGTGGCCCGGTTGGCACAGGTATCGGTGGCCACGGTGTCGCGGGTGGTGAATGGCAACTACTCCGTGCGTCCGTCTACCAAGGCGCGCGTGACGGCGGCCATCCAGCAGTTGCACTACGTGCCGAACGTGCAGGCGCGTGAACTGAATCTGCAGCATTCCACGACCATCGGCGTCGTGGTGCCGAGCCTCTACAACATGTTCTTCGCCGAGGTGATCGACGGCATCGAGGGCGCCGTGCGTGAGCAGCAGTACTCGCTGCTGTTCAACTGTGCCAAGAACGACCCGCAGCAGGAAATGGACTGCATCCGTGCGTTGTTCGCACGCAATGTGGCCGGTATCATCGTCATCAGCCCGAACACGGCGCATATCCATGCGGATTTCTATGCCGATGTCGTCAAGCGCACGCCGCTCGTCTTTATCAACAACGGCTGGCAGCAGATACCGGGCGCCTCGTACGTCGACAACGACGAGCGGCAGGGCTCGCGCGCAGCGCTGGAGTACCTCATCGGTCTCGGCCATGAGCGTATCCTGTTCGTGCGTGGCGTGAACTCCGACTCCTACACGGTCAAGGAGGAGGCGTATCGTCAGGTCATGGGCGCGCGCGGCTGGTTCGACGAGCGTTTCATCGTAAACATCGGCGAAGGCAACAGCGTGAGCACGGTCGACCGTACGCACGACATGCTGCAGGCGGCGGTGCAGGACCTGCAGCCGACGGCCATTCTCTGCTGCAACGACCTCATGGGCGTCGGCGCGCTGAACGCTTGCCAGAGCCTCGGCCTCGACGTGCCGGGCGACGTCTCCATCATGGGCTACGATAACATCGCACTCTCGCGCCTCGTCGTGCCAAAGCTCACGACGATGGACCAGAACATGCAGGAGCTTGGCCGCAACGCCGTGCAGGTCCTGCTCGCGCGCATCAAAGGCGGCAAGACGCAGCATATCACACTGCAAAACACCCTCGTCGACCGCGAGACCACGGGCCCGTGCAAGGGCAGTTTCTGAGCCGGCTCGGCTCCCCCATAATTGCATATCGTAACCGCGTCCTCATGTTGGGCTCTCCTGCCTGACGTGAGGACGCTTTTTATGTACTAGTATTTTGGTAAAAATATACCAACAAACACTGCGGTAATAAACTACTTGACAAAATAGTAAATAAATACTATAATATACACAGAGTTGAGGTGCAGAACGAAACAGCCGCGTTGGCACCGTATCATGACGTAGCGGCAAGCAGCCAGGGAGGCGGTGTTGATGTCACTCTATCGTTCTCACCCCGCCATCTATTACTGGCTCCAGGACGTTACGGATGATTTTTCCCACAACTACGACGCTTTGCTCGGGCAGTGGCTGCTGCACAAAGGCTTGCCCTGGGCGGTGGGCTTGGCGGTGGCGGCTTTTCTGATTGCCGTGTTCTGTGATTTTCTCGATACGTATTGAGGTCAAGCAGCTGTCTGTGTTGCCACAACGGTTGATGGGCAGAAAGGAGTCTCATGATGAACGTTGCCGAAGTGCTGAAATATGGAGGTGAGGAGCCAGTGCTGCTCTGGCGGCATCCCGTGACGGATTTCGCCTCGGGCTCGCAGCTGGTGGTGCACGAGGCCCAGGTCGCGCTCGTGCTGCAGAATGGCAAAATACTCGGCCAATTTGGGCCGGGACGCTACTCGCTCACGACGCAGAACCTGCCAGGCATTCAGCGGGTGGTGAACGGCCTGTTCGGCGGCGCGTCGCCATTCCACTGCGAGGTTTACTTCGTGAGTACGGCCGAGCGTCTCGGCCTGCGCTGGGGCACGGAGGGACGCGTGACGTACCTCGACCCCGCGACGGGCATCCCGCTCTCGCTCGGGGCGAACGGGGCCGTCAGCCTGCGCGTCAAGGATCCGGCACTGCTGTTGCGCCGCCTCGTGGGCACGGCTCCCGTGCTGGACGGTCACGCGGCGATGGAGAGTTTTAACTTCTTTCTGCAGTCACGCGTGAAGAACTACCTCGGTGCATATATGCACGCGGGTGGTGTCAGCATCTTCGAGGTGGATGGGCACCTCACGGAGCTCTCCACGGCGCTGCAGCAGCGTCTGGCACCGGACTTCGCAGCCTATGGCCTCGAGCTCGTGCAGCTGCAGGTCATGGGCACAGCTAAGCCGGACGGTGAGGCGGGTTTTGAGCGTCTGCGCCAGACGTACGCCGACCAGTTCCTGCGCCCGAAAAACGCGCAGATTGATCAGACGGTCGCGCTCATTCAGGCCGACACGGACGCGGAGGTGCGCCGCCGTCAGGGCTATACCTGGCAGGAGGAGCAGAGCTTTGCCGTCGCTAAAGAGCTCGCACGCAATGAGGGCGTGGGCAGCTTTACGAGCGCCGGCATCGGTCTCGGCATGATGGGCGGCATCGGCACGGCTATTGGCGGCGCTATGGCACAGGTGACCGGGGCGGCGGTCACGCCGGCGGCAGGTCAGAGTGCCACTGCGCAAAAACATGGCGCTCGGCAGTCCGCTGGCACGGCACAGGACCATCAATCAGCGGCCATGAAGCAGGCCGGAGCAGCCCCGACGGGCGATGCGGCGTTCTGTGTCCGTTGCGGTCAGCCCTTGCAGCCTTCGTTCACGTTTTGCCCGCATTGTGGCGCACCCAAGGAGGAATAAGCCATGCGTACACGCTTTTATTACCTGACACTCGCTGTGCTGGCAATCTGCTGGCAGCTGACGTATGTGCTGCTGCCGTTGCCACAGGGCGATACCTGGACAGCCTGCGAGGGCGTGACGCTCGGCGTCGTGCTCGTGCAGGCGGCCGTGCCCACTTTGCTGGCCACACAGCGGGAGAGCCTGACGGTGCTGAACTACGGTTTTGTCTTCGCCGCGACGGCGGCGGGCGGTGTGCAGGCCGTGGCGAGCCTCGCGCTGGTCGCGTTGGAGGCACCGGTCTGGCTGGTGCTGCTCAGCGGTGTCGTGATGCTGACCCTGGAGGCCCTGTTGCTGCTGGCACTGGCCTACGGGCGCGGCTACGCCCGCGATGTGGAGCAGGAGCACGGCACGGAGGAGGTGCAGGTGTGATGTACTGCCCGAACTGCGGTGCCCCAGGGGCGGAACTGGTAAGCTCGGAGCTGCGTTTCTGTCCCGTTTGTCAGAGTTATTTCTGCCCCCCGGCTGTCCTGCAGGGCCTCGATGCGGTGCAGGCCCGTAGACGGCTCATACGCGCTTTGCAGGAGGCACGTCAGGCCCCCAAACGAGAACTGGCTGACTGCCAGACTACCATCGAGGCGGCCGAGGATGTGGCGCAGGACATCGCCCAGCGGGCCCGCGTGTTCCGGGCGAGTCGTCTGGAGGAAATCGCCGACAGTATTGCGCCGGTGCGCGTGCAGGCAGCAGCCTTGCGTGACACGATCAGCCGTATGGAGCGGCAGCTGCAGCAGCTCACGGCGGGCGGTTGAACCGCAGATTTTTTAGAAAGGATGGATGGTCATGTTCCTGCACAGACGTCACCCTAACCGCATCTACAGTGATGGCTGGGGCGTGGTGTTCTTTTTCCTGATCCTCTGGGGCATGTACAGCATGTACCAGCACACGCTGCTCACGTTCTGCATGCCCGTGACGGCGCAGGAGTATGATGACGACCTATATCGGGAAAAGGCCGAGGATATCGCCGAGAAGCATCTGGCCAAGGTACAGCGCCTCAGCTGGCAGCAGGCTGGTTTCCGTACGGATGAGGACGGAGCGCGCACGGCGACGATCAAGCGGCTGGAGACGAAAGGCACCGTCGCCGAGCGCACGCGCTATCAGGGCGGCGGCGTCTACGATGTGCGCACGGGTACGGAGACGGTGCTCACGGCGCACGCGCCTGACGGACGCAAGCAGCAGGAGGTCATGCGCGTGCAGCAGGTCTATATTGTGCGCGTGCACATGCACCCGCAGCGCCGCTGGTACGGCACGGTGGATATGGGCTGGCAGGTGGAGGATGTGCAGCTGGTGGAGATTTCGCCCAACATCGAGAAGGTGAACGACAAAATCGCGCACTGGCCCATGCTGGCGGCCACAAATGGCAATTGGTAGCAACCAGTCAGACAGGTGTATGGTTCGGTGCTGAATTTGCTGGCAGGTGCCTGATGCGGGGCAGGATACTGTGAGTATACAGGCGAATATGGTATGCTGAAAGCAGTGGGAAGGGGTATGGCTTATGCAGGAGAAACGTTTTCTGGTGTTTGGGGATATCCACGGTGAGTGGAAGAAGTTTTGGTCACTCTGGCAAAAGGTGCAGCCGGACCTCGCGCAGGACGAGCTCGTTTTCCTCGGTGACTACATCGACCGCGGTCCGGACGCGCCGTCCGTGCTCACGTTCCTGCACGAGCTGGCGACGCATGCCAACGTGCACTTGCTGCGCGGCAACCACGAGCAGATGCTGCTCGACGCCTATGCGGGCGGCGGCGACGTGGCCGGGAACGAGGACTGGGACATCTGGCAGGGCAACGGCGGCGACGCGACCGTCGCCCAGTGCCGCAGCCGCGGGCAGGACGCGCGCGACTATCAGGCGTTCTGTGCCTCGCTCGGGCTTTACTACCAGGCGGACATCGCGGGGCAGCCGTATTTCTTCTGCCACGCGGGCGTCGACCCGGAGCGCCCGCTCACGCAGCAGGATCCCTTGGACCTCATCTGGATTCGCGACCCCTATATCAACGGCTACCACGGCACGACGACGGTGGTCACGGGCCATACGCCGACGCTCTTCATTGCGGGCGAATACAGCTTCTTCCGCCCTATCATCCGTGCGCACCAGATTTTCCTCGACACCGGCTCCTATATCCCGCACGGCCGCGTCACCTGCATCGACCTCTATACGCAGCACGTCTGGCAGGGACTGTAAGCGGCGGTTGAGGCAGAGCCTTCACAGGTCGGGTAGGATGTATGTTCCACATAACCCTGGGTCTGCCAGTTAAAGCAGGAAAATGTCAGGCTGTGGCGAATATAGTATTGTTGTATAAGAATGTTATATTCACCTTTTTATCGGGCGGACAAGGAAGACTGAACAGCGGACGTCATCACTAACTGGCAAAAGTTAAGGGGGGTTAGTATATGAAGATGTCGCAGCAAAAGCTGGCAGAGGTTCTGGCTAAGTTATGCCGTATCTATGTAGATGTGTTTGGTGAAAGTATTGTGAAAATCATGCTCTATGGCTCCTACGCACGCCAGGCTGAGGATGATGAGTCCGATATTGATGTCGTAGCGATTGTCAGAGGCAACAGAGATACTCTGCAGCAGCAAATACGCAAGGTCTGGGATAGGGCCAATGACCTGGATTTGGAATACGATGTGGTTATCTCGCCGACAGTCCTGCCCTACGACGAATTCGAGTATTTCAAAAATGCCATGCCTTACTATATGAATATCGAGAAAGAGGGAATTGAAATTGGTGCCTGAGCCGCAAAAAGCTCTTATGCAATACCGGTTGTCCGTTGCCGAGGAACGGCTGGAGGCCTCCCAATTGTTGCTGGATAGTGGACATTTCAAGGATTCTATCAACCGTTCCTATTATGCAATCTTTTACATGTTACGGGCTATATTAGCCTTGGATTGCGTGGATTTCAAGAAACATGCTGGGGTTATCGCGTATTTCCAGAAAAACTACATCAAGACCGGGATATTGCCCACTAAAATGTCCAAGTATGTCACAGCGGCTTTTCAGATCAGGAATGATGCGGATTATCAGGATTTTTTTGTCGTTTCCGAGCAGGATGCAAGCGAGCAGTACGAGCGCGCCAAGGAAATGTGCGATGAAATTAAGGATTATTTACAGAAGCGGGTAGTTGGCACAGTGTAGTGAATCTACGTGTTGTGAAGTGCTGCCAGAAAAATCCCCTTGCAAAATCACACATAAATGCGTATAATATATAGCATACGTCGTGAGACCTACGTTATGCGGGCGTAGTTCATCGGTAGAATGCGAGCTTCCCAAGCTTGAGAGAGGGGTTCGATTCCCCCCGCCCGCTCCATAGTATGTTATACGTCACCCTTTTTGGGTGGCTTTTTTTTAATAAGATTGGTCATATATGATATGCGGAGAAATTGCTTGCATAGCATAACTAGGGTGAGGGCATAACGATGAAATTAACGGTGTATAAAGGCTTTGAAAGCCAATTTCTTAGCCAGTTGAACACGCAGGCCTTGGTCGATAATAGTTTGGCGGCCAAGAAGAATGTTTTGGGCTATACGCGCAAGACGAAAGGGCAACTGTATAATGCGCTCTTGGATATGGAAGGGGGCGATGAGGCTTGGCTGACATATGAAGAATTTTCACTCATCCAGGGCGAGATTAGGCAGGAGGTAGAGAACGGTGAGTTGCAGCTGACCATCGTCAAAAATAACATCTACCCGGAGTGCTATCCTTTGGAGTTTCCTTTGACAGAGGATCTGGTGACGGAAATACGCCAAAATACCGAAGGTGACAATACGGCTAACGTCACTACGAGTCCGGAATGTGAGCAATTTTTGCAAATCTATAACAGCATCTATGACCTGGATGGCCAATACTTTGGTAGTTTTTACAATTATGAAGTAGATTATGATATTCCCGTGCAGGTGGAAAATTATTACGATGCAGAACTGACTATACATGATAGTGAAACGGCACCAGATTTTGTCATTGCGTTTAATGATGATATGGGGACATATCTGCAGGATTTTGTGCGGCTGCAGATTCGCAAACCGCAATTAATTGGCGTCAAGCCTGCTAATATGCCGCTGGCGCAAAGACAACTACAGGCACTCAAAGCTTTTTGTGGGCAGCAGCATATAGAGATGGTGACGTATCGGGAACCACAATCTGAACAGGAAAGCCGTTTGGCTGAACTGGTCGATATTGTCAAAAATGATTTGGGACTCAAAAATTTTCAAAACTTCCATGATATTCAGTTTTACCAGAATCCAGATGTAGATAACTCTACAGTGGCCATTTCGCAAGCGCAAATCATCACAGAGATTAT
>ONCF01000111.1 GCA_900316275.1 uncultured Veillonellaceae bacterium | reverse complement strand
TTAGAATGCCGCCCTGTCACGGCGGAGGTCATGGGTTCAAGTCCCATTCGGGTCGCCATCTTGCGGAAATAGCTCAGTGGTAGAGCATCACCTTGCCAAGGTGGGGGTCGCGAGTTCGAGCCTCGTTTTCCGCTCCATGTGTGTTTAACAGATTTTATATAGAGATTGGCGACATAGCCAAGTGGTAAGGCCGAGGACTGCAAATCCTCTATCTTCAGTTCGATTCTGAATGTCGCCTCCAAGATGAAGCGCAGCCCGGAAGAAATTCCGGGTTTTTATTATGTTACAAAGTAAAGGAAACAGCATTTTATGACGACGAAAAAACAGAAACTCTGCAAGCTGCTCGTGTATGGCTGCCAAATGAACGTGAGCGACGGTGAGCGCATGGCGGGCGAGCTGGCGACCATCGGCTACGCGCAGACGGACGACATGGCGGCGGCCGACCTCATCCTCATCAATACCTGCTGCGTGCGCGAGACGGCCGAGGATAAAGTCTACGGCAAAATCGGCGAGATCAAGCATCTCAAGGAGCAGAAGCCGGAGCTCATTTTGGGCATCACGGGCTGCATGGCGCAGAAAGAGGCGGGGCGGCTCATCGCGCGCGCGCCGCATATCGATTTCGTGCTCGGTACGAATAAAATCCACGAGCTCACGCGCGTCGTGCAGGATATCGAAAAGCGGCGCGGCCACGTCGTCGACACAGCGCTCGGCGCGGCGGCACACCGCTACGGCGCAGCCAAGGATAACGCTGCGGTACGTGCGGAGCGGGGGCAGGTGCTGGCCGGTCAGGGCAGCAGGCTCAGCGAGGCGGATGAGTTCACGGTGGCCTATGGCGCGCTGGACGACCTTGCGGGCGGTCCGGTGGCACGGCAGGGGCAGCTCTCGGCCTGGGTGCCCATCATGTACGGCTGTAACAATTTCTGCAGCTACTGCATCGTGCCCTATGTACGTGGGCGTGAGCGCAGCCGCCAGCCGGAGGATGTCGTGCGCGAGGTCGCGGCGGCTGTGGCACAGGGATATAAAGAGGTCACGCTGCTCGGGCAGAACGTGAACTCCTACGGCAAGGACCATGGACGCGCGGACTTCGCCGACTTGCTGCAAATGGTGGACGCCGTGCCGGGTATCCGGCGCGTGCGCTTTATGACCTCGCATCCGAAGGATTTGTCGGACAAAGTCATCGCGGCTATCCGTGACGGTGAGCACCTCTGCGAGCATATCCATTTGCCCGTACAGTATGGCAGTGACCATATCCTCAAGGCTATGAACCGCGTCTACACGGTGGCGCAGTATCGCGCGCTCGTGCAACGCATCCGCACCGCCCTGCCCGAGGTCGCGCTCACGACGGATCTTATCGTGGGCTTCCCCGGTGAGACGGAGGCGGACTTCCAGCAGATGTTGGCCTTTTTACAGGAAATGCGCTACGACTCAGCCTATACGTTCATCTATTCGCCGCGTAGTGGCACGCCGGCGGCCGACATGCCGGACCAGGTGCCGGCTGACGTGAAGCACGCACGTCTCGAGCAGCTCATGGCCGTGCAAAATAAAATCTCGGCCGAGATTAACGCGCAGCTGCTGGGCACGGTGCAGGAAATTATGGTCGAGGGACCGAGCAAGAACGACGCCGCTATCTGGAGCGGCCGCACGCGCACGAACAAGCTCGTGCTGTTCCCGCATGCGGACGAGCAGCCAGGCGACTTCGTACACATCCGCATCACGCAGCCACAGACCTGGGTGCTGAAGGGTGAGCGGGAGTGATTTTTTAGCCTCCTTTCGGGGAGGCTTTTCTTGACTTTATCGAGTATAATAGAAGCTGAATGTAAAGCAGGAGGTACAGCGGAATGGAATACACGCCGATGATGCAGCAGTATCTGGCCACGAAGGAGCAGCACCCGGACGACATTCTCTTTTTCCGTCTGGGCGATTTCTATGAGATGTTCTTTGACGACGCGCGCCTCGTCTCGCGCGAGCTCGGCCTTACGCTGACGAGCCGCAGTGGCAACAAGGACAAGGCACCCATGTGCGGCGTGCCCTACCATGCGGCCGAAGTCTACATCAACAAGCTCATCAAAAAGGGCTACAAAGTGGCCATTGCGGAGCAAATCGGCGACCCGAAGGCGAAAGGCCTCACGAAGCGCGAGGTCATCAAAATCATCACGCCGGGCACGGTGCTCACGGCGGACGCACTGCGCGACGCAGCGAACAACTATATCGCGCTCATCTACGAGGCGGGCGGGCGCATCGTCCTCGCCGGCGCCGACATCTCGACGGGCGAGTGCTTCTATGGTCTTTATGGCGGCGCGAACCGTCTGCAGATGCTTTTAGACGAGCTTTACCGCCTGCAGATGCCCGAGCTTCTGCTCGTGGGCGAGCTTTCGTTTCAGACGGCGCTGCAGGACTTTATGACGCTGCGCCTGCCGCACTGCGCCTTTACGCGCATACCCGAGATTTCGGCGCACGTGGAGGATAGGCTCGTGCAGCATTTCGATGCGGCGAACCGGCCGAGCGATGCGGCGGCGGGCGAGGCCGTGGCGACGCTGCTCGACTACCTGCACGCGACGGTCAAAACCGACCTAACGCATCTGAACACGCTGACGTTCCTCGATGCCTCGGAAAACCTCGTCGTCGACACCTACACGTTGCGCAACCTGGAAATCACGCGCAATCTGCGTGACGGCGGCAAGAAGAATACGCTTTTAGACGTGCTCGATTTCACGGAGACGCCGATGGGCAGCCGCCTGCTGAAAAAGTGGCTGGAGTATCCGCTGCTCTCGCTCGTGCGTATCGGGCGGCGGCAGGACGCCGTGGAGGAGCTCGTGAACGACTTCGCACGGCGTGAGAGCCTGCGCACGGGCTGCCAGCAGGTGCACGATTTCGAGCGCCTGCTCACGCGCATCGAGGTCGGCACGGCGAACGCGCGCGACCTCATCGCGCTGAAGGTCTCACTCGCCTGCCTGCCTGCTATCCGCGAGGGGCTCAAGGGGGCGCAGGCGCAGCTCCTCCAGCAGTGTGCGGCGGGCGTGGAGGCCTTTGACGAGCTCGTGGACCTCCTGACGCGCGCCATTGTCGACGAGCCGGGGCTCACGGTGCGCGAGGGCGGCATCATCAAGGACGGCTATAACGCCGAGCTCGACGAATACCGCCGCATCGCCCACGACAGCAAGGCTATGCTGCAGGAGATGGAGGAGCAGGAAAAGGCCAAGACGGGCATCAAGTCGCTGAAAATCGGCTACAACAAGGTGTTCGGCTACTATATCGAGGTGCGCAACTCCGGCGCCGACCTCGTGCCGGAGCGCTATATCCGCAAGCAGACGCTCGCCAATGCGGAGCGCTACATCACGGAGGAGCTCAAGGAGTTCGAGACGAAAATCCTCGGCGCGCAGGAAAAAATCATCAATATCGAGTACAATCTCTTTACCGAGGTACGCGAGACCATCAAGGCACGCCTCACCGACATTCAGGCCACGGCGCATCAGGTGGCCATCGTCGACGTGCTCGTGAGCCTCGCCGAGGCCGCCACGCGCTATGACTACACGCGCCCCGTGCTCACCGACAACGGCGAAATCGACATCAAGGACGGCCGCCATCCGCTCGTAGAGCGTATCCTCACGCGCGACCTCTTCGTGCCGAATGACGCGGCGCTGAACCACCGTGACTGCGAAATTATGCTCATCACGGGGCCCAACATGGCGGGCAAGTCCACCTATATGCGGCAGGTGGCGCTTTTGACGCTCATGGCGCAGGTCGGCAGCTTCGTGCCCGCGCGCGAGGCGCATATCTCGCCCGTGGACCGCATCTTTACACGCATCGGCGCCAGCGATGACCTCGTGAGCGGGCAGTCCACGTTCATGGTGGAGATGAACGAGGTCGCGCAGATTCTGAAATACGCGACGCGCGACAGCCTCGTCATCCTCGACGAAATCGGGCGTGGCACGAGTACGTTCGACGGCATGAGCATCGCGCAGGCGGTCATCGAGCATATCGAGCGCAAAATACACGCCAAGACGCTCTTTGCCACACATTATCACGAGCTCACGGACCTCGAGAACGAGAAAATCAAAAATTACTGTGTGGCCGTAAAGGAGCGCGGCACGCAGGTGGCGTTTTTGCGGCGCATCGTGCGCGGCGCGGCCGATAAATCCTACGGTATCCACGTGGCACGGCTCGCGGGCCTGCCGAAGGCGGTGACGCAGCGAGCTGAGGCTATCCTGGGCACGCTCGAGAGCCAGCACGCGGCCGAAATGCAGGCGGCGCAGACGGGGAGCCCGGCGAGCGCGGAGGCAGGCTCTGCCCAGAAGGGGCAGGCTGCTGCCGGGCAGACGGCCCAGGTACAGCCCGCACCAGCGCCCGCTATGGCGTCGCTGTTTGGCAACGCTATCAGCGACGCGCTGCTCGCGCTCGATATCATGACCATGACGCCGCTCGAGGCCATGAACGAACTTTATAAACTGCAGGCGCAGGCGAAACAGGAGGCGGGGCAGGCATGAGCATTATCCATCTGTTGGACGACAGCACCATTAACAAAATCGCGGCCGGTGAGGTTGTGGAGCGGCCAGCCTCCGTCGTCAAGGAGCTTGTGGAGAACGCCATCGACGCCGGTGCGACGCGCGTCGAGGTCGAGATTATGGCGGGTGGCACGAGCTTTATCCGCGTGACGGACAACGGCAAGGGCATGAGCTGCGAGGACGCGGAAATGGCTATCCAACGCCATGCCACGAGCAAAATCCGCGAGGTGAGTGACCTCAATACGGTCGCGACGCTCGGTTTCCGCGGCGAGGCGCTGCCGACCATTGCCTCGGTTTCGCGCTTTACCATGCTGACGCGTGAGGCGGGCAGTGATCTCGGCACGCGCGTCAGCATTACGGGCGGCAAGGACACGGATATCCGCGAGGCAGGTTGCAGCCTCGGTACGACGATACAGGTCGAGGACCTGTTTTTCAACACGCCCGCACGCAAGAAATTCCTCAAGACGAACCACACGGAGACGGCGCATATCAACGACTTTATCGTGAAACTCGCGCTCTCACATCCTGAGATGGCGTTCCGCCTCATCAGCAACAACAAGACGGCTGTGGCCACGCCGGGCAAGGGCAACCTTGTCGATACCATCCGCGCCATCTATGGCGTGAATGTGGCGGACAGCCTGCTGGGCCTGGAGTTCGTGGGCGAGGATATCAGCGTCGACGGCTATATTACGAAGCCCTCTATGCTCAAGGCGAGCCGTGGCTGGCAGACGTTCATCGTCAACGGCCGCCTCATCCAGAACCGCGCCATCGCCAAGGCCATCGACAACGCCTACCGGGCGCTTATCCCCAAGAGTGGTTATCCGTTTGCCTTCCTGAACATCCAGGTACCGCAACGCACCATCGACGTCAATGTGCATCCGCAGAAAAGCGAGCTGAAATTCGAGGATGAGAGCAGCGTGTTCAAGGCCGTTTACAAGGCCGTGCACGATGCGCTGCGCCCCGCCGTGGACCGCACGCTCACGCAGGTGGCGGCCGTCGTGGAGAAACCACGCGTCGAGCAGCCGGCCTATACGCAGGAGCCGTTGCAGTTCCGTCCCGGTACTTCCGTCGCCCAACCGCAGGCGCAGCAGCCCCGTGGTCAGTGGCAGCCACGGACTATTTACGAGGCCGTGCATCAGCCAGCGGCTCTGGGTGGTCAGCAGCCGGCTATGTCCATGGCGGAGGCGCGGGCCCAGCTGCAGCCGCAGGTGCAGTATGCCACGATTGCAGCCTCAACACAGGCTGACGGACGTGCCGTGGCCGAGACTGCGGCTGAGGCAGCCAACGATGGTGCATCAGTGGCCACAGGCACTGCCACCAATGAGGCTATGGCCCCGGAGGGCAATATCGTGCCTATCGGGCAGGTCGACCTCACGTACATCATCGCACAGGATGCCAAGGGGCTCTACATTATCGACCAGCACGCGGCGCACGAGCGCATTTTGTTCGACCGCTTCTCGGCCGAGGCGGCGGAGATACCGGCGCAGCAATTGCTCGTGCATCAGATTTTGTCCTTTGATGCGCGCGAGGCCGCGCTCGTGGCGGCGCATCAGGAACTGTTCCAGCAGCTGGGCTTCAGTCTGGAGCCGTGCGGTGACAACGAGTTCCGTCTGCGCGAGGTGCCGGCGGATATCCCGGTGAGCGAGGCGGAGGACACCGTACGGGAAATCATCACGAACCTCATGGAGCAGCATGCCACGACGCCGCAGGAGATCCGCCAGGCCTGCCTCGCGACGACGGCCTGCCGCGCGGCCATCAAGGCGGGTGAGGAGCTCAGCCGGCAGCAGATGCAGATTATCCTCGAGCAGCTCGCGCAGACTCCGTTCCCCTTCACCTGCCCGCACGGCCGCCCGACGATTTTAAAATTCTCGAGCGACGACCTCGCGAAGATGTTTAAAAGGACGGGATTTGGGTTTTAAGATGGAACAACAAAATGCTTTGGACGCCGTAGTCACGACCTCGCGCAAATGGGACGAGGAGACGCTGGCCCTGGCGCAGACGGCGGCGGCACGGCTGGGCATCCCCTATGCCGAGCGACGTACGCTCTCACTGGCGGAGGTGCGCGCACGTTATGGCGTGCATTACGTACTGGTGGCGAAAAACGGCCTGCTCATGCTGGAGACACCGGCGGGCGAGTTGTTCTTTCATCCGAATATGGCCCATCTGCGCATCAAAAATATCCGCCACGGGCAGGGCGACCGCCTCGGCGAAGCTATGCAGCTGCACCCAGGCATGCGCGTGCTTGACTGCACGCTCGGCTTCGGCGCAGACGCCATCACGGCGGCCTATCTCGTGGGGGAGCAGGGCACAGTCACGGGGCTCGAGTCGCAGCCGCTCATCGCGGCTGTCGTCGGCTGGGGGCTCGCGCATTTCACGGCCGACAGTCCGCATGTGCTCGCGGCCATGCGGCGCGTTACACCCGTCTGTGCCGATGCCCTGACCTATCTGCGCGCGCAACCTGCGGACAGCTACGATGTGGTGTACTTCGACCCGATGTTCCGCCATCCGCTCTATGCGAGCAAGGCACTCGACCCGTTGCGCACGGTGGCCGACCGGCGGGCCCTGACAGAGGAGACTGTCGCCGAGGCCTGCCGCGTTGCCCGCGAGCGCGTCGTCATGAAGGAGACCGCGCGCAGCACCGAGTTCGCGCGGCTGGGTTTCACACAGGTCACAGGTGGTAAGTATAGCAAAGTGCACTACGGTTTCATCAAGGTATAACTATGCGTTCCAAGTATAATTTTTATGCTTTAAACAAAAATTAATCGTTTTCTTGCAGGAAAATTTACATTTATAACGAAATATTTACAGCGTAGGTGCAATCAGATGGTTGTCGGGTTGCCAGTTAGTGGGATTGGTGCCACTTCTTTGGGCAAGGACACAGACCAGAGTTTTTGCACCTAAAAAGGGAATGCATAGATGGTGCCAGGGAACAGGGAAACGGCATTGTGATAGAAAAGAGTGAAGTATGATGAAGATTGATGTGGGCAGAGCTTTATTCCACGACCCCAACAGTGACCGTTACCGCGTGGTGGCGGAAATCCGGCCGGCGGGCATTCATGGTGATGTGGCCTACCGTTTGGAGCATGGACGGCCGCAGACCATGCACAAGGTGTATTCGGAGTGGCATCGCCCGAGCGGTGAGTATACGGCCGGGGATGGCGCGCTCATCGAGGCGGCCGGGGAGGTCATCGACAACTGGATGCTCTCCGAGCCCGATTGCGACGTCGCCATGCTGGATATGGAGGCCGCCGAGTAAAGTCGTAGCGCAAAACGCTGCCTGGTGCAGAGACTGCTGACACGTTTTACAGTGCCGGCACCCGATGCAGGCAGCGTTTTTTTATGCCCGCGCGCGGAAATTGGCCGTCCTTCCTTTACAATGTGTACACAGAATGCTAAAATAAAGGAAATGATTTGAGCGGATAAAACTACATAGGGCACTGTCAGGCACATGTGCAGGCTGTCAAGAGAACGGAAAGCAGCCTTGTTTTTGTGTAGCTAACTAAAGAGCCACTTTTGCCGGAGCGTTGTGACGGGCAGAGGCGAGCGCATTGCTGCTATTATCATTTATCAAACCGTAAGCAAGCGATAAATATATATAATCATGAAAGGTGAGGTGTATTTTTTTGGCTAAAACAGCACAGAAATTGCAAATCATTCCTCTGGGCGGCCTGGGGGAAATCGGTAAAAATATGACGGTCATCCGCTGCGACGACGAAATTCTCGTCATCGATGCGGGCTTGATGTTCCCAGATGAGGAGATGCTCGGCGTCGACCTCGTTATCCCAGACATCACATATCTGCTCGAGAATAAGGATAAAATCAAGGCCATCGTGCTCACGCACGGCCATGAGGATCATATCGGCGCGCTGCCGTATGTGCTGAAGCAGATTAACGTACCGGTCTATGGCACGCGTCTGACGCTGGGCATCCTCGAGGGGCGTCTGCAGGAGAACGGCGTGGACTCGAGCAATCTGCACTCCGTCATGCAGGGCGATATCATCAATGTGGGCTGCTTCAGCGTCGGCTTTATCCGCGTGAACCACTCCATCCCCGATGCTGTGGGCCTCTCTATCAAGACGCCAGTGGGCATGATCGTGCACACGGGTGACTTCAAGCTCGACTATACGCCGATTGATGGCAAGATGACGGATTTCCGCCGTTTCTCCGACCTCGGCAACAAGGGCGTGCTCGTGATGATGGCCGACTCCACGAACGCGGAGCGCGAGGGGCATACGCCGTCGGAGAGCACGGTGGGCGCGGCGTTTGACCGCGCGTTCCACAAGGCACGCGGCCGCATTATCGTCGCGACGTTCTCCTCGAACGTGCACCGCATCCAGCAGGTCATCGACACGGCTGTACGCTACAAGCGCCGCGTGGCCGTGCTGGGCCGCAGCATGGTCAACGTCGTGAACATCTCGCTCGAGCTCGGCTATATCCACGCGCCGGAGGGCACGCTCATCGACATCGACGAAATCAACAACTACCGCATGGAGCAGGTCGTCGTCATCACGACGGGCAGCCAGGGCGAGCCGATGTCGGCGCTCACGCGCATGGCCATGTCCGACCACCGCAAGGTCGGCATTGTGCCGGGCGACACGGTCATCATTTCGGCCAACCCCATTCCGGGCAACGAGAAAATGGTCGTGAAGACCATCGACAATCTGCTGAAGCTCGGCGCTGACGTCATCTACGGCCGTGGCGAGGGCATTCACGTCTCGGGCCATGCGAGCCGTGAGGAGCTCAAGCTCATGCACAACCTTGTGCGCCCAAAATTCTTCATTCCCGTGCACGGCGAGTATCATCACCTCGTGAAGCACGCGCAGCTCGCGCGTGAGCTCGGCATGCCGAAGGAGAACGTCTTTATCGGCGAGAACGGCCTCGTGTTCGAGTTCACGAAGGACAAAGGCACCGTGGCAGGCAAGGTGCAGGCCGGTATGGTCATGGTTGACGGCCTCGGCGTCGGCGATGTGGGCAACATCGTACTGCGTGACCGCCGCCAGCTCTCACAGGACGGTATCCTCATTGTCGTCGTGACGATGAACCGCCAGACGAACCGCGTCGTGGCCGGCCCGGACATCGTGTCGCGTGGCTTCGTCTACGTGCGCGAGTCCGAGGCGCTTATGGACGAGGCGCGCGCCCGCGTGCAGCAGGCGCTCGACCGTTGCGAGGACGAGAACGTCAAGGAGTGGGCCGCCATCAAGGCCAACGTCCGCGACGCCCTCGGCCGCTACCTCTTCGACAAAACGCGCCGCCGCCCGATGATTTTGCCGATTATCATGGAAATCTGATTACAGCTTACGTAATATCAGCCGCTGGTGAGAGTTTACCAGCGGTTTTTGCTTATTTTTTACGTATTAGGCGCGCATTTCTGAAAAGAAGTGGTATAATTAGGATGTGTTCCTAAGTTTTGGTAAATCATGAGGCTTATATCTGGCTTTTAAGGGGCTGATTATTGTGCTGAAAGAGATTGAATATGTGGATGGCAGTCAGCAGAGTTTTAAGGTGTTTCATGTGCTGGTCGATGCCAACCGCTGCCTGACGTTCCTCAAGGGGCAGTTTGGCAGTACCATCAGTGGCAACGCCGTGCAGCTGGCGAAGGACGAGGCGCCGGAGCAGCAGCATAGTGCCTGGGTGGAGGCGTGGGAAAAGCTCAAGGTGCGCGACTGGCTCGACAGCTATCATGCGGACGATGCGCAGGGCAAAGACGGCGACCAGTGGTATGTGACGTACCGCGAGGAGGGCGGCAAGGCGCGTCAGATAAAAGGCTTTGGCCAGCATCCAGCCGACTTCGAGCAGTTCCGCGCCTGGTTGCACAAGCTCTACGAGGAGCTCCAGGCCAAGGGCAAAAAATACCTCGTCGACGAGGGCCGCTGGGATAAAGTCTGGCATTATTCGCGCAGCAAAATCATGCGCGCCATGCCGGCCACGCATTGAGAGCGAAAATACAGGCTATTGTGAGCAGCTGAACATAGGCTGCTCTTTTTGTTGGCACGGGTGCCCATAACGTATTTTGGTCAGAGACAGATAGTCAAAGGTGCTTTATTTTTGGTGCAGTATGGCATATAATAATATGGTTATCTTTTAGTACAAGCATTGCTGTGGCCCCCGGCTGCAGCGTACTCATATACTGGTGGGAGGTAGTCAGATGGCGGAGACGGCACAGGCGGAGAAACAGATTCCCTTTGCGCATCTGCATGTGCATACGGAGTTCAGCCTGCTCGATGGCGCAAGCCGCATCGGCGACCTCGTGCACACGGCGAAGGCGCTGGGCATGGACTCACTGGCCATTACAGACCACGGCGTCATGTATGGCGTCATTGATTTTTATAAAGCCTGCAAAAAAGAGGGCATCCGACCCGTCATCGGCTGCGAGGTCTATCTCGCGCCGGGCGCGCGTCAGCAGCGTGAAGAGGTGCAGGGTGTCCGCTATTACCACCTCATTCTGCTCGCGGAAAATCAGACTGGTTATCGCAATCTGGTAAAACTGGTTTCACTTGCGCATATCGAGGGTTTTTACTACAAGCCGCGCGTGGACAAGGAATTGCTGCGTAAATACCATGAAGGGCTCATCTGCCTGTCGGCCTGCGTGGCGGGCGAGATACCACGCGCGCTCATTCAGGGCGATGACGCGCGGGCGGAGCAGCTCGTGCAGGAATATATCGACATCTTTGGTAAAGAAAATTTCTTCCTCGAGGTGCAGCGCCACGGCCTGCCTGAGGAGCAGAAAGCGAACCGCGGCCTCGTGCAGCTGGCAGCAAAATACGGTCTCGGCCTCGTGGCAACGAACGATTTGCACTATGTGCACCGCGAGGACAGCGAGTTCCACGATATACTGCTCTGTCTGCAGACGGGGCGCTCGCTGGATGACCCGGACCGCATGCGTTTCAACAGCGATGACTACTATCTGAAGCCGCCCGCAATGATGGCGGAACTGTTCCCCGAGGACGAGTACCCCGGGGCTATCGCGAACACGCAGCGCATTGCGGAGCGCTGCCAGGTGGAGTTCGAGTTCGGCCATACACAGCTGCCGTATTACCCCATTCCTGAGCCGTATAAAGATGATGAGGCCTATCTGCGCGCGCTCTGCGAAAAGCAGCTGCCTACGTGCTATCCTGAGGTGACGGACGCCATCCGCAAGCGCCTGGACTACGAGCTCGCGATTATCCACCGCATGGGCTACGACAGCTATTTCCTCATCGTCTGGGACTATATCAACTACTGTCGCGAGGTCGGCATCGGCGTGGGTCCGGGGCGTGGCTCGGCGGCTGGCTCTATCGTCTCTTACATCCTCGGCATCACGAGCATCGACCCGCTCCGGTACGACCTGCTCTTTGAGCGCTTCCTGAATCCGGAGCGCGTGACCATGCCGGATATCGACGTGGACTTTGACTACATCCGTCGCGGCGAGGTCATCGAGTATGTAAAGCGTCGCTACGGCGCCGACCACGTGGCGCAGATTGTCACGTTTGGTACGATGGCAGCCAAGGGCGCCATCCGCGACGTGGGGCGCGTGCTGGGCATGCCGTACTCCCAGGTCTCGGATATCGCGAAGCTCATTCCGAACGAGCTGCACATCACCATCGACGGCGCACTCAAGAGCTCGCAGGATTTTCGCCAGCTCTATGAGGGCGATGCGGAGGTCAAACGGCTCATCGACCTCGCGCGCCAGGTGGAGGGGCTGCCACGCAACACCTCTACACATGCGGCGGGCGTCGTCATCGCGCGCCACCCGCTCACGGACTACGTGCCGGTCTCCATGGACGAGGGCACGCTCATCACGGAGTACGACAAGGATCACGTCGAGGAGCTCGGCCTGCTGAAAATGGACTTTCTCGGCCTGCGCACGCTCACGGTCATCAGTGACTGTCTCGCCAATATCGAGAAGACGCGCGGCGAAAAGGTCGATATCCGCCACATTCCGCTCGCGGACGAGCTGACGTCAAAGATGCTCTGTGCCGGGCGCACGGGCGCGGTGTTTCAGATGGAGTCGGGCGGCATGACGAACCTCGTCAAGGATATCGCGCCGACGTGCTTTGCCGACCTCATCCCGACTGTGGCACTCTACCGGCCGGGGCCACTCGGCTCGGGCATGGTGGATGATTTCATCGCGGGCCGCCGCGGCACGAAGCAGGTCGAGTACCTGCACCCGCTGCTGGAGCCCATCCTCAAGGAGACGTTCGGCGTTGTGCTCTATCAGGAGCAGGTCATGCAGGTCGTGCAGGTGCTCGCGGGCTTCAGCCTCGGGCAGGCCGATTTGCTGCGGCGCGCCATGGGCAAGAAAAAGGCCGAAATCCTCATGGCGCAGAAGCAGGACTTTCTCGACGGCTGTAAAAAGAACGGTCTTGAGCCGGGACTCGCGAATACGATTTTCGACCTGCTCACGCATTTTGCCAACTACGGTTTTAACAAATCGCACAGTGCGGCCTATGCGCTTGTGGCCTGGCAGACGGCCTATCTCAAGGCGCATTATCCCGCGGAGTTCATGGCGGCCATGCTCACGAGTGTTATGGATACGCAGCGCGTGCCACAGTACATCGACCTCTGCCGCCGCATGAATATCCAGATTTTGCCGCCGGATATCAACGCCAGTGACGCGCAGTTCACGGTCGACGGCGAGGCCATCCGCTTCGGCCTTGCGGCCGTGCGCAACGTAGGTGAGTCCGCCATCGAGAACATGATGCAGGTGCGGCAGGCTGACGGTCCGTTTGAGGACCTGCTCGATTTCTGCTCGCGCGTCGACATGCGCGTGCTGAACAAGCGCATGATAGAGAGCCTCATCAAATGCGGCGCGTTTGACAGCACGGGTGCACGGCGCTCGCAGCTGCTCGCCGTGCTGGACCAGGCCGTGGTGGAGGCCCAGCAGGCGCAGAAAGACAACCTCACGGGCCAGCTGAACCTGTTCAGCGACGAAGCGCTGGCGGTCTCCGTGCAGCTGCGGCTACCCGACATTCCCGAGGTGGAGGATGTGGAGCGCCTCGCGTGGGAAAAGGAGAACACGGGCTTTTACATCACGGGGCACCCGCTGGACCGCTACGCGCCGAAGCTCAAGCATCTGCCACCACTCAGTGTGTTGCTCAGCGGCGGCGTACAGGACAAGCAGCTCGTGCGCATCGGTGGCCTCGTGCGCTCCGCGAAGCGCATCACGACGAAAAAAGGCGATACGATGTGTTTCCTCACGCTGGAGGATTTCACGGACAGCATCGAGGTCACGGTGTTCCCGCGCACGTTCTATCAGTACGTGAACCTGCTCGTGCCGGATGCGGCGCTCATCATTCAGGGACGCACGGATTTCCAGGACGACGGTGTGAAGGTGCTGGCCGATAAATGCTGGGATATTGATGACTACGAGCCCGAGTACTATCTGCTGCTGACGGCGGCGCAGGGTACGGCCGAGTTGCAACAGCAGCTCAAAGACTTCATCACGGCCCATCCCGGGGCCTCGCCCGTGCATCTGCGCATCGGTACGGTCTGGCAGCCATTGCCGCCCGAGCTGAGCACCATGGCCGCTGACGATGCGACCATGACGGCGCTCGTGACGCTGCTCGGTGAGTCCTGCGTCAAGTTGCGCTGAGGCGCGACCTGGGGGTCACGTTGACATTGGCAGCAGGCGGCAGGTTGTCAAGGCCGTGGCTGCATGATAGAATAAAATGATATGAAAAAGGAGGCAGTGCGGGCGCGCGTCGGCATTGCTTCACGATAAAGGAGTTTTTATCCCTTGAAGAATCGGCTATCTACGAAAGCGGGCAGCAGCCTGCTGGCACTGTGTATCGTGGCGGGCCTGAGTGCGCCGCTCACCGGGGCGGCACCACGTCACGAGGCGGTGACGGATACGACCTGGGCGGATGAGGACACGGCGGGCCCGCATACGGGGGCGATGTTCCGCATCGACCAACGCGAGCGGCCGAACATCCCGGGACTCTATGTTTCGCCAAGTGATCCGCTGCAGACGCTGACGGCCCGTTCAGCTGTCGTCATGGACGCGGCGACGGGACGCATCATTTACGAGCGCGACATGGATACGCGGCGTTTCCCCGCGAGCACGACGAAAATCATGACGCTCATCGTGGCGCTCGAGCACTGCAGCCTGGACGAAACGGTGACGGTGAGCCGCCACGCCGAGGGCACGGAGGGCTCGACGCTCTGGCTGCAGGCTGGCGACGAGGTGCCGATGGGCGAACTGCTGCAGGGCATGATGCTGCGCTCCGGCAACGATGCGACCGTGGCTGTGGCCGAGCACGTGGCGGGTTCTGTGGAGGCATTCGCGCGCATGATGACGGAGAAGGCGCACGCCATCGGGGCCAGGGACACCTCTTTCGTCAACTCCAGTGGTCTGCCCGATGAAAATCACTACACAACGGCGCACGACCTCGCGCTCATTACGGCCTACGGCTATCGTGAGGTGCCGCATTTCGAGGAAATCGTGAGCACGAAGGAGGCCACGTTCCCCTGGGTCAAGGATGACACGCATCTGCTGCGCAACGAGAACCAGATGCTCTGGCTCTACAAGGGCGGCAATGGTGTCAAGACGGGCTACACGGACGCGGCGGGACGCTGCCTCGTGTCGGGCGCGAAAAAGGACGGCCTGCAGCTCGTGACGGTCGTGCTGGACTCGACCTATATGTGGAATGACTCCATTGCACTGCTGGACTACGGCTTCCGCCAGGTGGAGAGCCACCGCCTGCTGACGGCGGGCGAGACGGTCTGCCAGCTGCCCGTGCGCTCGGGCAAAAGCCAGTCCGTGCCCGTGCAGGCGGCTAAAGATGTTGTGCTGCCGCGTGACAAGGGCGGTGACGGCCACGAGTACGAGACCACATTCGAGCTGCCACACAGTCTGGCGGCTCCCGTGCAGGCGGGCGACGTCGTGGGCCAGCTTGTGGTGAGCTATCAGGGACAGGAGTGTGCACGCGTCGACCTCGTGGCAGGCGCGACGGTGGAGAAAAAGTCGTTCTTCCGCACCGTGGGCGCGTTCTTCCAGTCGCTCTGGCACAGCATTTAAAGGACAGAGCTATGGCAGAACGCTTGCAAAAAATCATCGCTCAGGCGGGCGTGGCCTCACGCCGCGCGGCGGAGGGCCTGATACGCGCGGGCCGCGTGATGGTCGACGGCCAGGTGGCGGTGCTCGGGCAACAGGCCGAGCGCACGCAGGACATCCGTGTGGACGGTCAGCCGCTGGGGCGCGCGGAGCAGCACGTGTATTTCCTGCTGCACAAGCCGGTGGGCTATCTCTCGACGGCCAAAGACGACCGCGGGCGGCGCACAGTGCTCGATCTGCTGCCCACCGTGCACGAGCGTGTCTATCCCGTGGGGCGGCTGGACGGCGATACGTCGGGGCTGCTGCTCATCACGAATGACGGCACGCTCATGAACGGCCTGCTGCATCCGCACTACGAGGTGCAGAAAACGTATGTGGCACAGGTGACGGGGCAGGTAACGGCTGCGAAATTGCAAAAAATGGCCACGGGCCTCACGCTCGACGATGGCCCGACGGCACCGGCGAAAGTTCGCTTGCTCGGACAGGCGGGCGGCACAACGCAGGTCGAGGTCACCATCCACGAGGGGCGCAACCGCCAGGTGCGGCGCATGTTCGCGGCTATCGGCTGTGATGTGCGCAGTCTGCGGCGCGTGCGCTTCGCGTTTCTCACGCTGCGCGGCGTGCCACTCGGCAAATACCGGCCACTGAGCAAGCAGGAGGTGCAGCGACTGTATGCTTTGGCCGGGCTCAAGCAGTCATAAACAGGCAAGGAACCGTGTACAGGTTAATCGGTGGGGCATCGGCGTGGATGTCCGCTATCTGGTCAGAATAGAGGTGGGGGCATGAGTGAGGAACAGGTGCAGATAATTGTCGTCGGTGCGGGGCCGGGCGGCATGATGGCGGCCATCAAGGCGGCCGAGAACGGTGCACACGTCACGCTGCTGGAGAAAATGAAGCAGCCGGGGCGTAAGATGCGCATCACGGGCAAGGGCCGCTGCAACATCACGAATGCGGCGGACGTGCCGGAAATTATCAAAAACATCCACGGCAACGGCAAATTTCTCAACAGCTCGCTGCGCGCCTTTGACAACCGCGACGTCATCCAGTTTTTTGAGGACAACGGTGTGCCGACGAAGGTGGAGCGCGGGCAGCGCGTGTTCCCGCAGAGCGATAAGGCGCAGGACTGTGTGGACGCCATGGTGCATCGGCTGCACGAACTCGGCGTAGACATCCAGTGCGAGACGCCTGTGCGCGACATCCTCCAGCAGGACGGTCACGTCGTGGGCGTGCGCACAGAGTCGGGCGCCATCCTGCGCGGCACGGCGGTCATTCTCGCCGTGGGCGGTGCCTCGTACCCGGGCACGGGCTCGACGGGCGACGGCTACCGTATGGCGGCGGCTCTTGGCCACACGATTATCGAGCCGCGGCCCTCGCTTGTGCCGCTGGAGACGGAGGAGGACTGGGTACGCAGTGTGCAGGGGCTCTCGCTGCGCAATGTACGCGGCACGCTGCTCCTCGATGGCGCGCCACAGGCCGAGCAATTCGGTGAGATGCTCTTTACGCATTTTGGTGTGAGCGGGCCGATTATCCTCTCGCTGAGTCGTGTGGCGGCGGAGCTGTTGGCGCGTGAAGGCGCGCTGGTGGAACTGGAAATCAACCTCAAGCCGGCGCTGAGCCCCGAGCAGCTCGACGCGCGTTTGCAGCGTGACTTCACGAAATATCAGCGCAAGCAGCTCGGCAATGCGCTCGTTGACCTGCTGCCGCACAAGCTCATACCCATTGTCATCGATAACGCGTTCCTCACGCCGGAGCAGCCGGTCAACCAGCTGACCGTGGCCGCGCGGCAACAGCTCGTGACGGCGCTGCAGCACCTCACGCTGACCATCACGCGCACGCGGCCCATCGCCGAGGCCATCGTCACGGCGGGCGGCGTTGACGTGCGGGAAATCAATCCGAAAACGATGGCCTCGAAACTCGTGCCTGGCCTGTATTTCGCGGGTGAAGTCACGGATGTTGACGGCTATACGGGCGGCTACAACCTGCAGGCCGCGTTCTCCATGGGCGCGGCGGCCGGGCAGTGGAGCGTCTGGGAGGCCTGAGCGGCAGCCGTTCTGCTGATGACGGTTTGGAGCAAGTTTTCTGCAATCATCTGTGTGCATAGAGGAGGAGAACGACATGAGCGATAAATTTATCTCGCGCGCGGCGCATGGCCTGCGGGGGACGCTGGACATCCCCGGCGACAAGTCGATTTCGCACCGCAGCATCATGCTGTCGGCACTGGCGGACACGCCAGTGGAAATCAGCAATTTCCTGCCAGGGCAGGACTGCCTGTCCACGGCGGCCTGTTTTCAGGCCATGGGTGTGGACGTGGAGTTTGCGGCTGCCACTGGCAAGACGCGCCTGCAGGTGACGGGCCACGGCCTGCACGGCTTGCAGGAGCCGCCGCACATCCTCGATGCGGGCAATTCGGGCACGACACTGCGTCTGATGCTCGGCCTCATGGCGGCGCAGCCATTCCTCACGACGTTCACGGGCGATGCCTCGCTCTCCGAGCGCCCCATGGGTCGCGTCGTAAAGCCGCTTAGCCAGATGGGAGCCCAGATTTACGGCCGGGCGGAGAATACGAAACTGCCGCTCACCATCGTACCGGCGGCGGGCGGCCTGCACGGCTTCACCTACGAGAGCCCCGTGGCCAGTGCGCAGGTGAAATCGGCGCTGCTGCTCGCGGGCATGTACGCGGACGGCCCGACGACGGTCGTGGAGCCGGAGGTTTCGCGTGACCATACGGAGCGCATGCTCGCGGCCTTCGGCGTGGAGACGCAGCGCACGGGCAAGGCCGTGACCATCCGTCCGGTAGAAAAGTTTACCGCCCCCGCGAGCATCGAGGTACCGGGCGATATCAGTTCGGCGGCCTACTGGCTCGTAGCGGGTTCCATTATCCCCGAAAGTGAACTGCTGCTGCGCAACGTGGGCCTCAACCCGACGCGCACGGGCATCATCGACGTGCTGCAGGACATGGGCGCCAACCTGACGTTTGAAAATCAGCGGGAGAGTGGTGGCGAGCCAGCGGCGGACATCCGCGTGCGTGCCGCGCAGCTGCACGGCACGACCGTCACCGAGGACATGATGCCACGCCTCATCGACGAGCTGCCTATCATTGCCATCGCGGCGCTCTTTGCCGATGGCGACACACGCGTGCTCGGCGCGCATGAGCTGCGCGTCAAGGAGAGCGACCGTCTGCACGGTCTGGAGGTGGCGTGCAACGCCGTAGCGCCGGGCTCACTAACCGTGGATGGCGACGATTTCACTGTACACGGCGGCCAGACGCTGCAGGCTGGGCAGACGCTCGCCTCAGAGCTCGACCACCGCATGGCCATGAGCTATGCGATTCTCGGCGCGGCGGGCGCGGGCGTGCGCATTCAGGATGCGGATTGTGTCAATATTTCCTATCCGCAGTTCTATCCGACACTGGAACATTTGTTGAAATAAAGCCGATATGCCGTCAAGGCGCGATGATAAAGTGCCCCGGCGTGAGCAATATTTGCTGGCTGTGCACAGCCTGAGGGCGGTGCGCCGGCTATTCTGAGGAGGAATATACTTTGGCAAAGAAACTGGTAGTGGCCATCGACGGCCCGGCGGGCGCAGGCAAAAGCACGGTGGCGCAGCTCGCGGCAAAACGCCTCGGCTATACCTATATCGACACGGGCGCCATGTATCGCGCCGTAGCCTGGAAGACGCTGCAGCAGAAGCAGCCGGTCACGGATGAGCTCATCCTTTCCGTCGTGCCGGATATCGTCGTGGACCTGCAGTATGCGGACGGTCAGACGACGGTACTCGTCGATGGCACGGATGTGAGTCAGGCTATCCGCACGCCGGAGGTCAGCCACATCGTTTCGCAGGTGGCGAAGCTCGGCCCCGTGCGCGAGAAAATGGTCGAGCTGCAGCGTCAGATGGCGGCGCGTGGCGGCGTGCTCATGGACGGCCGCGACATTGCCACGCACGTGTTGCCGAACGCCGACGTGAAGATTTTCCTTACGGCCTCCGTGGAGGAGCGGGCACGGCGCCGTTGGCAGGAGATGCAGGCCAAAGGCTACACGATGACGCTGGAGGAACTGCAGCACGACATTGCAGCGCGTGATAAGGCGGACTCCGAGCGCGAGATTTCGCCGCTGCGTCAGGCGGAGGACGCTGTACTGCTCGATACGACGGGCCTCTCTATCGACGAGGTGGTGGACCGGATTTTAGCGATGTGTGGTGAAAAGTAATGTGGGTCTACGATTTTTTGCGCTGGGGGTTTAACCTCCTGTTCCGCGTGCTCTGCCGCGCTGAGTATTATGGCCTCGAAAATATCCCCAGTGAGGGGCGCGTTATCCTCGCGGCGAACCATATGAGCAACGCCGATCCCCCGCTCATCGGCTGTCATCTGCCGCGGCGCATCAACTATATCTGCAAGGAAGAGCTGTTCCACGTGCCGTTTATCGGCTGGGTACTGCGTCAGACAAAGACCATCCCCATCAAGCGCGGCACGGGCGACCGCGGCGCTATCCGCGCGGCGCAGCAGGCGCTGCGGGCCGAGCAGCAGATTGCGCTGTTCCCCGAGGGGCACCGTGCGAAGGACGGTCACATGCGCAAGGCGCAGGCCGGTGTCGGCCTGCTCGCGGCGATGTCGGGCGCACCGGTCATCCCTGTGGCCATCATCGGTACGGATAAACTGTTCGCCAACGGTGGTTTTCTGCCGAAACTGCGCGTTATCTACGGCGAGCCCATGTACTATGAGGGGGACAAAAAGGACAAGGCGGCCATGGCCGCGTTTGCCCAGTCCATCCTCGACCGTGTGGCTGCCATGCGCGAGGCGGCGGGCGCGTGAGCGTTCGGACGTAAGCGTGCGTAAATGTACACCAGTGCTTGCACGTACGGCAAAATCATAGTAATATGTAGGGATAGGAACCAGTGGGAGCAGGCAGGGCTTACGGAACAAAGTTGCTGCATGGCCTGACGGCCTAAGCGGCTTTGCCGTGGCCGACAGTGTCTGCTCGCGTTAAGGAGGCAATCCCATGAAATTTACGAAATGGCAGGGCTGCGGCAACGATTTTGTGCTGCTGGACTGCCGTGCGCAGGAGCCGGCAGACTACTGCGAGCTGGCCATCAAAATGTGTGACCGCCACTACGGCATCGGCGCGGACGGCATCATCGCCGTGCTGCCGAGTACGCTGCCGGATGTGCCGTTGCGCATGCGCATTTTCAATACGGACGGCAGTGAGGCAGAGATGTGCGGCAACGGCATCCGTTGCTTTGCCCGCCTCGCCTACGAGCAGGGCATGGTCGACAGCGAGGAGTTCAAAGTGGAGACGGGCGCGGGCGTGCTCGTGCCGCATGTGGTCGTGGAAAACGGTCAGGTGCAGGCCGTGCGCGTCGATATGGGCGAGCCCATTCTCGCGGGGGATGACATTCCTGTGACCGGTTTTGGCAGCGGCCGGGTCATCAGCGAGCCTCTGACGGTTGCGGGGCAGGAGTTCCACATGACCTGCGTTTCCATGGGCAACCCGCATTGCGTGATTTTCGTCGACGACGCCGAGGCGTTCCCCATTTTCGAGCTCGGCCCGCAGTTTGAGCATCACGGGCGTTTCCCGCGCAAGACGAATACGGAGTTCGTTGAGGTGAAAGACCGCACGCACGTGCGCATGCGCGTCTGGGAGCGCGGCGCGGCCGTGACGCTGGCCTGCGGTACGGGTGCCTGCGCGACGACCGTCGCGGGTGTGCTCAACGACAAAATCGACCGCAAGGTCGAGGTGCAGCTCGACGGCGGCAAACTCGTCGTCGAGTGGGTCGCAAACAACCACGTCTTTATGACGGGCCCGGCGGAGCAGGTCTTTGCGGGCGAGTGGCAGGCATGAGCGGAGGCAGCGACATGGAGGTAAAACTCGTCAATATCGGTTTTGGCAATCTCGTGGCGGCCAACAGGCTCATCGCGATTGTGAGCCCGGAGTCGGCACCTATCAAGCGCATCATCCAGGAGGCGCGCGATGACAACCGCCTCATCGATGCCACGTATGGCCGCCGCACGCGCGCGGTCATCATCATGGACAGCGACCACGTCGTGCTCTCGGCCGTGCAGCCGGACACCGTGGCCAACCGCTTTGCCTACGACAATGATGGCAAGGCACCGAAGAAACAGGAACAGGAGGCAGAGGCATGAAACAAGGGCTGCTGATTGTCGTGTCCGGTCCCTCGGGCACGGGCAAAGGCACCGTCTGCGAGCGTCTGCTGGCGTCAACGCCGGAGCTCGCTTACTCCATCTCCGCCACGACGCGCCAGCCGCGCGCGGGCGAGGTTGATGGGCAGAACTATTATTTCCTCACGCGCGAGCAGTTCGAGCAGAAAATTGCGGAGGGCGATTTCCTCGAGTACGCGAACGTCTACGGCAACTACTACGGTACGCCGCTCGGCAAAATCCAGGAACGCCGCGCCGCAGGTGAGGACGTGCTGCTGGAAATCGACACGCAGGGCGCGCTGAACGTCATGCAGCGCTGCCCGGACGGCCTGTTCATCTTTTTACTGCCGCCGTCGCTCACGGAGCTCGAGCACCGCATCCGCGGCCGCGGCTCGGAGACGGAGGAGACGCTGGCGCGTCGCCTCGGCAACGCGAAAAAGGAAATCCAGATTGGGCGTAAATACAAGTATGTGGTGGTCAACGACGAGGTGGAGCTGGCCGTGGCCCGCATCAAGAGCATCCTGACGGCAGAGCACTGCCGCGTGGACCTGAATACAGAACTGTTTGAGGTGTTGCAAGATGAAAAGAGATAATGAGCCGATGAGCATGGTCAATCCCTCGACCGACCAGCTGATGCAGGAGGTTGACAGCCGCTACGGCCTCGTCGTCTGCGCGGCAAAACGCGCGCGCGAGCTGCTGGATGGCGCCGAGAACAAGGCGCGCAAGCAGTCGACGAAGAACGTGACGAACGCGCTGGAGGAAATCGCCGAGGGCGAGGTCAACTACACGTTCGCCAAGGCGGACCGATAAATGGCGGGGCAGCAGGCCCCTGACAAAATGGCGGCTCAGGCAGGGCAACTTGCCGGCCGCCATATTGTTATGGGGGTAACGGGCAGTATCGCGGCGTACAAGGCCGTGGAAATCGTGAGCCGTCTGCGCAAGCTCGGCGCCGAAGTGCATGTCATCATGACCCGTGCGGCGCAGAAGTTCGTGACGCCGCTGACGTTCCGCGAAATCAGCGGCCAGCCGGTGGCCAGCGATATGTGGGCGCCCGTACAGGAATTCCACGTCGAGCATATCGCACTGGCGCAGCTCGCGGACCTCGTGCTCGTGGCCCCAGCGACGGCGCACGTGCTCGCGAAGGCGGCACAGGGCCTCGCCGACGACATGCTTTCCACGACACTGCTCGCAACACAGGCGCCCGTGTATTTCGCGCCGGCCATGAACACCAACATGTACACGCATCCTGCAACCCAGGCGAATATTGCGACGCTGCGCGCGCGCGGCTGCCACATCCTCGAGCCCGCCACAGGCCACCTCGCCTGCGGTACGGAGGGCAAGGGCCGTCTGCCCGAGCCCGCAGACATTGTGGCAGCTGTGGTGCAGCATTTTATGCAGATTGGGGCTGTAATGCTGCGAGACAGCCAGACGGAAGCAGGCCAGATTCCAGCGCAGCCTTTGGCAGTGACAGCAGCGCAGTCTGCTGGTGCCGCAGTGCCACCCCAGCCGCTCGCAGGGCGCAAGGTGCTCGTGACGGCGGGCGGCACGCGCGAGCCGCTCGACCCCGTGCGCTATCTCGGCAACCGCTCGACGGGGCGCATGGGCTACGCCGTGGCGGACGAGGCGGCAGCGCGCGGCGCGGACGTCGTGCTCGTCTCCGGCCCCACGAGTCTCGCGACACCGGCAGGCGTGCGGCGCGTGGACGTCGAGACGGCGCGGGAGATGCGTGACGCCGTGCTCGCGGAGTACGCGGACGCCGATATCGTCATCAAGGCGGCAGCCGTGGCCGACTACCGTCCCGTAGAGGTTGCGCCACAGAAAATCAAAAAAAGCGCGGACGATATCACGCTCACGCTCACGCGCAATCCGGATATCCTCTACGAGCTCGGTCAGCGTAAAAAACAACAGGTGCTCGTGGGCTTCGCCGCCGAGACGGAAAACGTCGCGGCCTACGCGCAGGCCAAACTGCAAAAGAAAAAACTCGACTTCATCGTGGCTAACAACGTCGCCGAGGCGGACGCCGGCTTCGCCAGCGAGACAAACCGCGTGACCATCTACGGCGCCGACGGCACCGAGGCCGCGCTGCCGCTGCTCAGCAAGCGCGAGGTGGCGGCGCGCATTCTCGACTATGCGCAGCAGAAATTGCAGCAGCACTGAATTCGCTTTATCATATCCGAGAACGTCTTTAGAGACACTGCCAGCCTGATTCTTCGCAGGATCAGGCTTTTTTATTGTGCCATAGTTAAAGCATATGAAATATGAAAAAATATTGTTAGACTTGCATTTACCAGCGTGCTACAATAAGCCATAACAAACAAGAAAAAACTGTGTGTAGGCAAAGGAGAGGATGGCTGTATGACACAAGCGGAAGCTGTAGCGCGGCTGACTGACACGATGGCGAAGTTCGTGGCCTTTACGGGCAAGCGTCTGCCGGATGATGTGCGTGCGAAAATCAAGGAGCTCGCAGCGCAGGAAGAGGAGCCGCTCGCGAAGGCACTTTATGCCACAATGGACAAGAACCAGGAGCTCGCGTGGAATTTGAACCGGCCGAGCTGCCAGGACACGGGCGCTTTGCAATTTTTCGTCAAATGCGGCGCGAAATTCCCTTATCTCGGCGAGCTGCCGGAGCTGCTGCGCAACGCGGTTATGCAGGCGACGCAGGACGCACCGCTGCGCCACAACGCCGTGGAGACGTTTGACGAGTACAACACGGGCAAAAACGTGGGTCTCGAGGTGCCGTCGCTGTTCTGGAAAATCGTGCCGGAGCGTGATGACTGCGAAATCTACACCTACATGGCGGGCGGCGGCTGCTCGCTGCCGGGCCGCGCGAAGGTGCTCATGCCGGGCGAGGGCTATGAGGGCGTGACGCGTTTCGTGCTCGACTGCATGACGAGCTATGGCCTGAACGCATGCCCGCCGTTGCTCGTGGGCGTGGGCATCGGCACGTCGGTGGAGGTCGCGGCCCTGCACTCCAAGGAGGCGCTGCTGCGGCCTATCGGCTCGCACAATCCGAACGCGAAGGCGGCGGAGATGGAGCGCCTGCTGGAGGACGGTATCAATAAAATCGACCTCGGCCCGCAGGGCCTGCGCGGCAAGAACTCCGTGCTCGGCGTCAACATCGTGAACTCGGCGCGTCATCCCTCGGTCATCGGCGTCGGCGTGAGCGTCGGCTGCTGGTCGCACCGTCGCGGGCATATCGTCTTTGACCGCGAGCTCAACTACACGATTGATTCGCATTCGGAGGTGGATTTCTAATGGCCAAGAAGGTACTCACGACGCCCATCAGCGCCGAGGATTTAGCAGATATCAAGGTCGGCGACGTCATCTATCTGACGGGCTATCTGACCACCTGCCGCGACGTGGCGCACCGCCGCGTCATCGAGGAGGGACGGCCGCTGCCCGTCGACGTGCGCGATGGCGCCATCCTGCACGCAGGCCCCATCATCCGCCCGCTCGGCGATGATAAATTCCAGATGGTTACGGTCGGCCCCACGACTTCCATGCGCATGGAGAAATTCGAGGAGCAGTTCATCAAGGAGACGGGCGTGCGCCTCGTCATCGGCAAAGGCGGCATGGGCGAGGGCACGATGCGCGGCTGCCGCGATAACAAGGCGCTGCACTGCGTGTTCCCCGCGGGCTGCGCCGTCGTGGCCGCGAACTGCGTTGAGGAAATCGTCGACGCGAACTGGCGCGACCTCGGCATGCCGGAGACGCTCTGGACGTGCAAAGTCAAGGAGTTCGGTCCGCTCATCGTCTCTATCGACACGCACGGCAACAATTTGTTCGAGCAGAACAAGGTCATCTTCAACGAGCGCAAGGAAAAGGTCTACGAGGAAATCTGCAAGCAAGTGAAATTCATCAAGTAAAAGCAGCCTCACTCAGGCAAAGCAACGCACGGTACGCCGTGCGTTTTTTGTTGCAGGCATTGGCGGGATTGTGTTAGAATGTAGGTTGATTTGTTTTGACAGGAGGATTTTATTTTGGCACTCAGCGAAGCACTCGATAAGGAAATACAGAAACGCCGCACGTTCGCCATCATCTCGCACCCGGATGCCGGTAAGACGACGCTCACGGAGAAGCTGCTGCTCTACGGTGGCGCCATCCACCTCGCGGGCTCCATCAAGTCGCGCAAGACGCAGCGTCACGCCGTCTCCGACTGGATGGAAATCGAGAAGCAGCGTGGTATCTCGGTCACGAGCTCCGTGCTGCAGTTCGACTACGATGGTTGCCGCATCAACATCCTCGATACGCCGGGCCATCAGGACTTCTCCGAGGATACGTACCGCACGCTCATGGCCGTGGACAGCGCCGTTATGGTCATCGACGTGGCCAAGGGCGTTGAGGCGCAGACGAAAAAGCTGTTCAAGGTCTGCAAGCAGCGCGGTATCCCCATTTTTACCTTTGTCAACAAGCTCGACCATTTCGGTAAGGCACCACTGGACCTCATGGATGAAATCGAAAACGTGCTCGGCATGCAGTCGTACCCCATGAACTGGCCTATCGGGCAGGACGGGCAGTATCAGGGTGTCTACGACCGTCGCCGTAAAAAGGTGCTGCTGTTCGCCAGCGACACGACGCACGGCCAGGAGGCGCGCGTGGCCGACGAGTACGAGCCGGATGACCCCGAGGTCGTGGCCCGCATCGGCGAGGCCGCGTACGAGCAGCTGCAGATGGACATCGAGCTGCTCGACGAGGCGGGCGAGACGTTCGACCAGCAGCGTGTGGATGCGGGCGACCTCACGCCGATGTTCTTCGGCTCGGCCATGACGAACTTCGGTGTGCAGGATTTCCTCGAGGAGTATATCCGCCTCGCCCCCGCGCCGCGTCCGCGCCAGTCGTCCGACGGCCTCATCGCGCCGAACGACGAGGAGTTCTCCGGTTTCGTGTTCAAAATTCAGGCCAACATGAACCCGGCGCACCGCGACCGTCTGGCCTTTATCCGCATCTGCTCGGGCAAGTTCGAGCGCAACATGGAGGTCTGGCATGAACGCAGCGACAAGATGATTAAACTCGCGCAGCCGCAGCAGTTCCTCGCGCAGGATCGGCAGATTATCGACACGGCCTATCCCGGCGACATCATCGGCCTCTTTGACCCGGGTATTTTCGGCATTGGCGACACGGTCTGCATGCCGAGCCACAAATTCAAATACGCCGATTTCCCCGTGTTCCCGCCTGAGAAGTTCGCGCGCGTGCAGGCCAAGGACACGATGAAGCGCAAGCAGTTCGTCAAGGGTATAGAGCAGCTCACGCAGGAGGGCGCTATCCAGCTGTTCCAGCAGGCGGGCGCCGGCACGGAGTCCTACGTCGTGGGCACGGTCGGCACGCTGCAGTTCGAGGTGCTCGAGTATCGGCTGAAAAACGAGTACAACGTCGACATCGAAATGAACATGCTGCCCTACGAAGTCGCGCGCTGGCTCGCCTGGGATGACGCCCGCGAGGTCACGCCCACCTCGCTCAAGGGTACAGACCGCGGCATGTTCGTCTACGACCGCCACGAAAACCCCGTGCTGCTTGTAAGCAACGAATGGGCCCTCGGCTGGATTCTGGACAACAACCCCGGCCTGCAGCTCAACCACGTGCCGTTTGACAAGAAGGAAGTCTGATAGAAGGTAGTGATGGCTATGGAATTGCAGCATTTACGCTATTTCCAGAAAATCGCGCAGTTCGAAAGTGTGACCCAGGCGGCGAAAGATTTGCATGTAGCTCAGTCAGCACTGAGCCGCGTGCTGCGTGGCCTGGAAAACGAACTGGGCGTGCAGCTTTTTGACCGCGTGCATAACCACCTCTACCTGAATACGAACGGACAAATTCTGCTCAAATACACGGGCCGTGTCATGGATAACCTCAAGGATATGCGACGCGAAATCGCAGATGCTAATACGCTAAAGGCGGACGACACCATCGTATTTATCGTCAAGGTGGCGTCTAAATTTCTGCCGCAGATCATTTCGGAGTTTTCGCAGCAATATCCGAATATACATTTCGTCATCGTACAGAACACGGCGGGCATGCCCGTGGAGCGCAAATGGGATATTTGCCTCGATGCCACTATCAAGGCGGAGGAGGCACGGGATGCCTGGTGCGTACTCAAAGAGGAAATCTGCCTCGCCATGCCGAAAAATCACCCGTTGGCCGCGCGGCGCGAAATCGCGTTGCGCGAAGTGGCGGAGGAGACGTTCATCGGTTTGCAAAAGGGCAGCAGCATGAACGAGATTGCGGCCAGCTATTGCGCGGCAGCGGGTTTTAAGCCCAACGTCGTGCTGGAGAGTGATAACCCGGCTACGTTGCGCGGCCTCATGCACCTGGGGATTGGTATTGCCTTCAATCCCGTAATTACATGGAGCGAAGTGTCCGACGATACGATTGCGCTCATCCCTATCAAGGATATGGAGTGCTGCCGCTATATCAACGTGCGTTTGCGCTCGGGCACATACCATGCGCAGGCCGTGTTGCGGTTTAAAGATTTCCTTATACAATTTTTTCACACCTTGCAGGAAAAGCATAACAAATCTGTTATGAAGCGATAAAACTATTGATATTTGACCACGGACAGAAAATATTATACAATACAGCCATAAGGTGAATAACACCTATGGCAATGGAGCCATTTACAGGAAAGTGTTTCTGTAAATGGCTCTTTGTGTATACAAAAATGTCTATAAGGGAAAGGAATGATTCATCATGTCAGCAGCAGCTATTATCGATTGGAATGCCGCGTATCATTCAGAGGCTTTCAAGAAAGCCAAAGGCAACCGCATGCGTTATGTCATCCCCATGTTGGGCCTGTTCACGGCCATGTTCCTCACGTTGTTTACGCTCCAGAGCTACTTGAAGGATATTGCACAGATTCCTGTGGTCGGCTATGTGGATTTGGGTTTCTGCCTCGTTATGGCATTGTTTCCATTTACGGGCTTGTTGGGCATCCTCTTTGTGAAATACACGCAGAAATACGTCTACCCCTATGAGGAGGCCGTAGTGCACGAGTTCTCGCCCGTGCATGCCAGTTGGGTCGCGCCGGAGCCTGCCGTGCATGTGGACGTGCAGTGGGTGCTCAACACGGACCCGGAGGAAACGGTGGCCTGAGTTGCTACCTGATGACACAGAAGGGAGTGACCTGTTATGCATTACCTGTCGATTATCGTTTTTCTCGTACTTATCACCGGTACGCTGATTATCACGGCGCATGCGGCGCATAACATCAAGAACGACAAGGATTTCTACGCCGCTGGTGGCTCGGTACCGGGTTGGCAGAACGGTCTCGCGATAGCCGGCGAGTTCATGGCCTCGGCGGCGTTCCTCGGTATTTCCGGCCTAATTGCTTTTCACGGCCTCGATGGCGAGATTTTCTCTATTTGCTGGTTTGCCTCGTTCTTCGTGGTGTTGATTCTCGTTTCGGAGGTTATCCGCAATTCCGGCAAATATACGGTGACGGATATCGTCTCCTATCGCATGGATCCGAAGAAGATTCGCCCGGCGGTAGCCGTGACGATTTTCATCATCAGCCTGGCCTACCTGATTCCCCAGATGGTGGCTGCAGGCGCGCTCAGCCGCATCCTGTTCGGCATCTCGGATACACTCGGTATTCTCATCGTTGGTACGCTCATGATTATCTATGTCTCGTTCGGTGGCATGAAGGCTGCGACGTGGATTCAGTCTATCAAGGCGGTTTTTCTGCTCACAGGTGGTTACATCCTGGCATTCCTCACGATGTCACATTTCGATTTCAGTGTGCCCAACCTGTTCGCAGCCGTGGCGGAGGCACCAGACCTCGGCAAGCAGTGGATTGAGCAGGGCGGTTGGCTCTCCAACCCTATTGAGCGCTACTCGCTGGGCATCAGCCTGCTCTTTGGTACAGCGGCCATGCCACACGTGCTCATGCGTCTCTTTACCGTCAAGACGAAGCAGGAGGCACAGAAGAGTGCCCTGTGGACGATGCTATTCATGGGGATGTTCCATATGGTGACATTCATCTTTGGCCTCGGCGCAGCCGTACTCGTTGGCCGCAAGGCTATTGCGGCCATGGACCCGGGCGGCAACCTCGCGACGCCGATGCTCGCCCAGTATGTAGCAGGTGGTGCAGGCACGTTCACAGGCGAACTTTTCATGGCCTTTATCGTCTCCGTGGCTTTCATCACGGTCATTGCAACGGTTTCTGGGCTCTGCATTGCAGCTTCGACGGCGTTCTCCTATGATTTCTGGTTCAAAGTCGTCAAGAACGGTCAGCAGAGCCATGCGTCACAGGTACGTACGGCACGCATCGCAGCCATCGCCATCGGTGTTATGGCCATCGGAGTTTCGCTACTGCTGAAAAACGTCAACGTGGCTTATCTCTCCGGCCTCGCGTTCTCCATTGCAGCTACGGTCAACCTGCCAGCGATTATTCTCGCTCTCTATTGGAAGAACTTCACGACGACAGGTGCACTCGCCGGTATCCTCGGTGGTATCGCCCTTTCGCTTTTCGCCGTGGTCGGCGGCCCGTCCTTCATGGGCAAGGACGCTATTTTCCCGTTGTCGAATCCGGGCATTGTGACCATCCCGCTGGATTTGCTCATCACGGTTGTGGCCTCGAAGCTTTCGGCACGTGAGGTTGAGGAGGATAAGTATATCGAACTGTCGGTGCGTGCCCATAGCGGCCTCGGTGCCGAGTGAAATTGCCGTTAAAGGAGCGTTTTTTATGGATGAGTATCCTATCGTCAAGGTCGCAGCTGTGCAGGCCGCACCGGTCTTTCTCGACCGTGAGGCGACCATAGACAAATTGGAACGTATGTTTGCCGAGGCTGTAGGCAAAGGCGCACAGCTCGTGGTGTTTCCAGAGTCGTTTGTACCGGGGTTCCCGCTGTGGTGCCTCGTGCGAGCACCCATCGACCAGCATAAATTCTTTGAGCTGTTGTTTAAAAACGCCGTGGCCGACGGCAGTGAGGACTACAACCGTTTGGCCTCGCTCGCGAGCAAATACGGCGCCTATCTCTCCGTAGGCGTGACGGAAAAGGGCGACTATAGCATGGGGGCGATGTGGAACACGAATTACATTTTCGCCCCGGACGGCAGCCTTGTGGGCAAGCACCGCAAAATCATGCCGACGTGGGCGGAGAAACTCGCCCATAATTTTGGCGATGGCTCGACGTTGCAGGTACATTCGACGGACATAGGTAAGCTGGGCTGTCTCATCTGCGGGGAGAACTCGAACACGCTCGCACGCTACAGTCTGGCCTCGCAGGGGGAGCAACTGCATATCGCCACCTACCCACCCTGCTGGCCAACGCGCCGTATCTCACCGATGCCTGGCGGCTACAACATGAAAGATGTTATCCATGTGCGCTCGGCGGCGCATGCATTCGAAGCCAAGGTTTTCGTCGTGGCCTCGTCCGGCGTACTCGATGAAGCCACGATAGCGGCCGTAGCCGAGGGCGATGAGGAACTGGCCACCTATCTGCGCGGTGTCGTGAAACCTGCCACGATGATTGTCGGCCCAGACGGTGAATATGTCACGGAGCCGCTCGTCGGCGACGAGGGCATTATCTACGCCGATATCGACATCAACAAGGAGATTGCGCTCAAAGGAGTGCAGGACCTGGTGGGCTCCTATCAGCGCCTGGATATATTTCAGGTACATGTCAACCAGACGCCTATCAAGCCTGTGCACCTCTACACGCAGGAGCCCATAGCTACAGAACCAACGGTGGCTGATGGGACGTCAGATGAGCCGTTAATATAGAAGGACTGTTAAATATTTTTTAAGGACACCTACAGGTATATGTTGCAGGTGTCCTTTTTGCGTACCATATTGATGTGGTATTAGACGGCAGAGAGGTTTAATCAGTCGTAAGGGGGAGGTTTCGTTTCATAAAATTGTTTAAATTAGTAACTATATTTAGTTGCAATGAAGATGAGAAAATGTTACACTGGCAGTAGGGAAGTGATCGTGTGGGCAAGAAAGATAAATTGGTAGCCAGGCTGAAGACAAGGCCAAAGGATTTTACTTTTGCCGAGGCGGAGACATTGCTAGGGTATTTTGCCTATCATCGCTCTGATAAGGGGCGGACGAGCGGCTTGCGCGTGATGTTTGTCAATGATGATACATCGTCACATATCTTGCTGCATAAGCCACATCCACGTAAGGAATTGCTTGGTTATCAGATACAGCAGCTTATTGACCAGTTGGTAGAGGAGGGGCTCATATGAAAAATACGTTGACCTATAAGAACTATACTGGCAGTCTGGAGTTTGCCGCAGAGGATGGTGTTTTTTACGGCAAGGTGCTGGGGGTGCGTTCACTGATTTCGTATGAAGGGCGCACGGCAGAGGAACTAGTTACGGATTTTCACGGCGCAGTCGATGACTATCTGGCCAGTTGCGAGGCTGAGGGTGTGCAGCCGGAGCAGGCTTACAAGGGTAGTTTTAACGTGCGCACGACGCCAGAACTGCATCGCCGAGCGGCCATCTATGCGCTCAACCATCAGGAATCCCTGAACAAAGTCGTTACGGAGGCGCTGGAAGAAAAATTGGCAGCAGAATCTTGATGATGGTATGATGCAAAATGCGTATATTTGGTACGAAATTTGCAAGTCAAAAGACGGCTGTGTCAGTGATGGCACAACCGTCTTTTGCTATTTTTATATAGCTTAATCCTGACGGAGAAATTTGGCACAACTCTTTGCTTCAGAACCAGTCGCCGCCATCGTCGTCGCCACCGAAGAAGTCGCCGTCATCATCGTCACTGCCGAAGAAGTCGTCGTCATTGTCGTTGTCGTAATCGTCCGTGTCGTCGGCATAGCTGTCATCATAGTCATCGCTGTCGTCAGTATCGTCGTCATCGTCGCCATAGTCTGACTCGTAGATGACCTGCTCCGTCGTCTGCTCACTGCGGCCAGCGGCTGCGGCGTCGTGGTGGAAAAGGGCGTTGCCAATCATAGTGCCAGCGACGGCCCCCGCCATGCCAGCGGCGGCAGAGTGGAGCGTCGAGTGGTCGCGCTCCTCAGGCTGCCGCGCAGTCTCTCCCTGTGTGGTGCGGGACTGCGCGCCGTTCGGTGCAGCACCATACGCCTGTGCGGCCTGCGGCTGGGGAGCAAGCTGTGGGACAGGTGCCCCGCATTGCGCACAGAACTTAGCTCTCGGTTGGAGTGCCTGCCCGCACTGCGAGCAGAATTTCGGCTGGGCCTGCGTTGCCACCCCGTCAGCTGCCTGTGCCACAGCCGGCTGTGCCTGCACAGCACCTGCTTGTGCCTGTGCGGTCGGGGACTCCATTGTTGGCGCCATCTCGGGTCTGGCCTGCGGCCTCCCCTGGGGCTGGATGTCAGTCATGTGCGGCTGCTGTATCTCTGGCTCGCTATGGCCAAATAGTTTGTCAAAAAATCCCATACTGGCTGCCTCCATCTCAAATCTTACTTATTTGTTACAAAGCAAACTATCTACTATTTCATTATTCTTATTCGCGCAAGGTTAGGCATAATCCTGCCGGTGAAATTTCGTAATAAACAAAAAAGCGACTGCGTCCATGGCGCAGCCACTGTTTGATTTTTGGCGGGTCGTTTAGTCCTGGCATAGGAGGGCGCGGGCCTCGTAGGGTTGGAGGCAGCCCTTTTGGTGCGCCTTGTAATTGCTGATGAGCTCGGTGCCTGTTTTGTTGTCTAGGAGGGGGCAGGGGGCGGTGTCCTGCGTCCAGTTGCAGGCGACGTAGAGTGTCTGGCCCGCGTAGTGGCGCGCGTAGGCGTAGACGGCCGCGTCGTTTGTGAGCAGCGGCTCGAACGTGCCGTAGACGATGAGCGCGTGCGTGTGGCGCAGGGCGATGAGCTGGCGATAGTAGTTGAATACGGAGTTCGGGTCATCAACCTCGGCGGCCGCGTTAATCGTCGTGTAGTTCGGGTTGACCGCGAGCCACGGCGTGCCCGTCGTAAAGCCGGCGTTGGCCGTAGCATCCCATTGCATGGGCGTGCGCGCGTTGTCGCGGGCCATATTGTCGAAGCAGGCCAGCATGGTCTCGGGGGTGAGTTTTTTCTGCTCATCGACGAACTGGTGCCATGCGTTGAGCTCCTCTACGTCGCGGCAGTCGGCGAGCGAGCGGAAATGCGTATTCGTCATGCCGAGTTCCTCGCCCTGATAGATGTAGGGCGTGCCTTGCATGAGGTGCAGACAGGTCGCGAGCATTTTCGCTGACAGCTCTCGCCACTCTGGCGCGTCGTTGCCGAATGTGGAGACGGCGCGCGGCTGGTCATGGTTATCCCAATAGAGGGAGTTCCAGGCCTTCCCTGCGAGCTCCGTCTGCCATTTATTGAGGATGGCGCGTACGTTTTGGAGCTGCGGCTTGCCGAGCGTCCATTTCTCGTCGAGGCTGCCGCGTCCGTTGCCCGCCTCGACGTGCTCGAACTGGAATACCATGCCGAGCTCCTTGCCGTCGCTGCGCGCGTATCGTTTCGCTTCGTCGATGGTCACGCCCGCGGCCTCGCCGACCGTGAGCAGGTCGTAGTGCGAGAGCACGCGTGCATTCATTTCCTGCAGGAACTCGTGCACGCGCGGACCACTGATGCAGTAGGGCGAAAAATCGCCGTAGCCGTCGGGCTTTATGGGGCCGTCGGGGAAGCGCTGGTCCTTGGAAATCATGCTGATGACATCCATGCGGAAACCGTCAATGCCCTTGTCACACCAGAACGTCATGAGGTTATAGACCTCGTCGCGCACGCGCGGATTTTCCCAGTTGAGGTCGGCCTGCTTTTTCGAGAACAGGTGCAGGTAGTACTGGCCGGTCGCGTCGTCGTACTGCCAGGCCGAGCCGGAGAAGCAGGACTCCCAGTTATTGGGCGGCTGACCGTCTTTGCCGTCACGCCAGATGTAGTAGTCACGGTAGGGATTCGTGCGCGATTTACGGCTCTCGATGAACCACGGGTGTTCGTCGGAGGTGTGGTTTACGACGAGGTCCATGACGATTTTGATACCCTGCGCGTGCGCAGCCGCGAGCAGCGCGTCGAAATCGGCCATCGTACCGAAATCTTTCATGATGGCGCGATAGTCGGAGATGTCGTAGCCATTGTCGTCGTTCGGTGAGGCGTAGATGGGCGAGAGCCAGATGACGTCAATGCCCAGCCGCGCAAGGTAGGGCAGGCGCTGCGTGATACCCTGCAAATCACCGATACCATCGCCATTCGCGTCCATAAAGCTGCGCGGGTAAATCTGATAAATCACCGCTTCTTTCCACCAGGCATGTTTCTCTGCCATAAAAAGGCCTCCTTTGCTCAGAGCCACGCCGCTTGGGTGAGCAAGCGACGCGGCTAGATTTTACTATATTCTACGATACAACCAGCGCAAACGCGTGGCAAGCACTTGCAGCGTACAAGATGTGTACTTTGCAACGGAATGTGTTATAATGCCTCTAAGGTGGGACCTGCTTATGTGGCGAAAGCGCTCACAAAAATAGGGGGATTTGCAGATGCAATATACGAGCACGTACGAGTCGCCGCTCGGGGAGATTTTGCTGGCGGCTGACGATGTGGGTCTGACGGGATTGTGGTTTGACCAGGAAAAATACTACGCGCTCAATCTCGCCTCGGAGCACGAGCCACGGGAAACGCCGGCCATCCTGGAGGCGAAGCGCTGGCTGGACGTGTATTTTACGGGACAGGAGCCTGATTTTCTGCCGCCGCTGCATATGCTCGGTACACCGTTTCAAAAAGACGTCTGGCAGATTTTGCTGACTATACCCTATGGCCAGACGACAACGTACGGGGAGATTGCCCGTAGGCTGGCTCAGCAGCGTGGTCTCGCGCGCATGTCGGCGCAGGCCGTCGGCGGTGCGGTCGGGCACAACGAAATCTCCGTCATCATCCCGTGCCACCGCGTCGTCGGCACGAACGGCAGCCTCACGGGCTACGCCGGCGGTATCGCTAAGAAGATGTATCTGTTGAAACTTGAGGGCGGCTATGAGGTGCGCTTCTTCGTGCCTAAACACAGCACGGCGCCCTGACATAGTCGTGGCATAGATTGATATTTACAGAGACGGTTGTGGCGGGCAGCCGTCTTTTTGTTTTACGGCTTTTTGTGGCCGTTGTTTTGCTTTTGGCTGACTTTTAGGCAGAAAGGCCTTGATTTAAAGTAGGGAAATCGTTTATGATAGAGGTTAGTATGGTGTAGAGTATACATCACTCCCCAAGGAGGCACTTTATGGATAAACGGACCAATGCCGGCCATCCGGCTCCGCAGCGCAAGAGCGGCGGGAGCACGGGCTCGCGGATTGTCCTCGGCTTTTTTATCGTCGTCGTGGTGATGCTCGTCGGCGTGGGCTGCGGCTTTCTCACGGCCAGCATGAATACGAAGCCGGATCTTGTGACGGATATCCGCCCGCCGGCGACGTCAATCATCTACGATATCAACGGCAACGAAATCGCCAACGTGCACGCGGACGAAAACCGCAAGCCCGTGAAAATCGCGCAGATTCCAAAAAATCTGCAAAATGCGTTCGTAGCGGTAGAGGATAACCGCTTTTACGAGCACATGGGCGTCGACCCGCGCGGTATCCTGCGCGCGGCCTGGGCGAACCTGCGCGGGCGTACGGTGTCCGAGGGCGGCTCGACTATCACGCAGCAGCTCGCGAAAAACGCCTATCTGACGCAGGACCGCACGCTGAAGCGCAAGGTGCAGGAGGTCTTCCTCGCGCTGCAGCTCGAGCGCCAGTATACGAAGCAGGAAATCCTCGAGATGTACCTGAATCAGATTTACTTCGGTCAGGGCGCGTATGGCGTGCAGGCGGCGGCGCAGACGTATTTCGGCAAAAATGTCGACGAGCTCGACCTCAACGAGTGCGCGATGCTCGCGGGCATCCCCAAGAGCCCGAACTACTACTCGCCGGTCAACAATATGCAGGCAGCGATGGAGCGCAAGGCCACGGTACTCGACCAGATGGTGAAGTACGGCTATATCAACAGCTCGTCGGCCACCAAGGCGAAAAAAGAGCAGCTCGCCATCGTCAAGCCCCAGCCGAAGAGCCAGGAGCATCAGGCAGCCTCGTATTTCATTGACTATGTGACGCAGCAGCTCATCAACGAGCTGGGCGCGGACGCGGTCTATAAAGAGGGCCTGCAGATTTACACGACGCTGGACATGGACATGCAGAAAGCGGCGGAGCAGGCCATGCAGCAGCTGCCCGTCTACCGCAAGGACGGCAACGGCATCCAGCAGCCGCAGGGCGCGCTCGTGGCCATTGACCCGCATACGGGCTATATCAAGGCCATGGTCGGCGGCCGTGGCACGGACCAGTTCAACCGTGCGACGATGGCCGAGCGGCAGCCGGGCTCGTCATTCAAGCCTTTCGTGTTCGCGGCGGCGCTGGAAAGCAAGTATACGCCGGACTCGACCATCGAGGACAGTCCCATCAAAATCAATGGCTGGTCGCCGATGAATTTCGACCGCAGCTGGCATGGCGATGTGACGATGCGTGAGGTGGCACAGCACTCGCTGAATGTGCCGACCATCAAGCTGGCGCAGGAGCTGCATATTGACAAGGTGCTCTACTACGCGGAACAGGCTGGTATCTCGACATTGGTAAAAAATGGCCCGCAGAATGACTTGAACCTCGCGACGGCTATCGGTGGTCTCACAAAGGGCGTGACGCCGCTCGAGCTCGTGAGTGCCTATGGTACGTTCGCCAACAAGGGCATGCATGTAAAGCCGACGGCCATCATCAAGGTACTGGACCGCAACGGCAAGGTCATCAAGGAGTACAAGCCGGACCCGAAGAAGGTTATCAGTGAGAGCAGTGCCCAGCAGCTCACGAGCATGCTGGAGACGGTCGTGGAGCACGGCACGGGCTTTGCGGCGCGTCTCGACCGGCCGGCCGCCGGCAAGACGGGTACGACGGATAACTATCAGGATGCCTGGTTTGTTGGCTACACGCCGGACCTCGTGGCCGGTGTTTGGATTGGCAACGACGATAACAATTCGCTCGGCGGCATGACGGGCGGTCAGCTGCCTGCGCGCATCTGGAAGTCTTTTATGGACGGCGCCATCGGCAACACGACACCGAAGAATTTCGACGGCACGACGACGGCGCGGCGCAAGCCAGGTCCCGGTGACGGCGAGAGTGGCCTGAAGAAGAAGGACGAGAAGCAGGCCGAGACGAAGGACGCGAAGAAGAAAGACGAGAAGCAGACGGGCGGACAGCAACCGGCAGCGGGCGGCAATGAGCCGCAGCCGGCGGCCCCGGCACCAGCTGCCCCCGCACCGACGGCCGCGCCTGAACCGGGCGGCGGCGTAGGCAAGGGCCAGTAAGCACCCTGTAAAATAACCTGAAATTATGCGTCGGGCACGAACAGGTGCCTGAACGACATGCCCGCAGCCGTGCCTGGCGGTTCGACGGCGGGCAGTGTCAGACATAGATGGGAGAGAGTTTGTTGGCAAATGTATTTGATACTCTGAAGGAACGCGGTTTTGTGGCGCAGTGCACGAATGAGGCGGAGCTGCGCGAGCTGTTCGACAAAGAGCGGGTGACGTTCTATATCGGTTTCGACCCGACGGCGGACAGCCTGCACGCGGGACATTTTATCGCGCTCATGGCGATGGCGCATCTGCAGCGCGCCGGGCACCGCCCCATCTGCCTCGTCGGCGGTGGCACGGGCACGGTCGGCGACCCCTCGGGCCGCAGCGACATGCGCAAAATGCTGACGGATGAGCAGATAGAGCACAACTGCAACTGCTTCAAAAAGCAGATTGCGCGTTTTATCGATTTTTCCGATGGTAAAGCCATCATGGCGAACAACGCTGACTGGCTGCGCAAGCTGAACTATGTGGATCTGCTGCGCGAGGTTGGCGCCTGCTTTACGGTCAACCGCATGCTGGCGGCGGACTGCTACAAGACACGCTGGGAGAAGGGGCTCACGTTCCTCGAGTTCAACTACATGGTCATGCAGGCCTATGACTTCCTCGAGCTGAACCGCCGCTATGGCTGCAAGCTGCAGATG
>ONCF01000113.1 GCA_900316275.1 uncultured Veillonellaceae bacterium | reverse complement strand
GCCGGCGCGACGCCGTGACCGCCTTCCTGCTTGGCGAAGATTTCGGCCGTCTGGGCTGCGTCCTCCAGGCCGGCGGCGCGGAACTGGGCGGCAATGGCGTTGACCTGTGCTTCGCCGTTGGCTTCTGCTTTCTGTACCGCTTTGACCAGACGCCAGAAATCCTGCGGATATTTGCCGTTCATCAGTGCGTAGAAGCCGGCATGCACAGCCTCTTCACGCGCGGCCTTGCGGAAAGCGTCGGCTGCTTCGCTGATACCTTGGTCCTCGGCCAGCATGGCCAGTGCCTCATACATCATCGTGCCGTTGACCTCGGCCTGCATGATGCGTTTGACCAGCCCTTCCATATCGGTGCCCTTGGTCTTGCTGAAGATGTTTTCCATGTTCATGACTATGCCCTCCTGTTGGTTTTATGCGTGGATTTCCTTTGATAAGGTTATTATACATACTAAATTCAATTTTATCAAATATATTACTATAAAATTCACTGGAGGTATTTTACGTGATTGTCACAGATGCAGACCGGGCCGCGCAATATGCCATTGATAATCCACCCCAAAAATAAGCACGAGTTACAACGAGGCCGTTGCCTGAATGGGCAGCGGCCTCGTTGTGTAGTGTAGTGTATGAAGGAACATAGAGGGAACCGGTGAGCGGAGGTAATGGGCAGTGGGAATCTGCCTCCCTCGGTGGTGCAGCGCTGGCCTGCATGTGGCTTGGGCATTGACCTGCGTGCGGCTGAGCGCCGCACGTTATTTCGTGATGTCGTCCGTGAACTGGTATTGCGTGTTGTTACCGTCGATGCCCAGAGCGCGCAGGATGGCGAAGTAGACCTCCGTGTTGTCCATGACGCCGTGGAAATATTCGGAGCCCGGGCCACCGGCGTTCAGCGGCACGTCATCGGCGGCGTGGGACTCGTCCGTGGCGCTCATGGGGATGTTGGCCGGCACGAGCTGGGCGGGGTCACCCGGATGGATACGCTCCGGGTTGGCTTTGGAGGAGTTTTTCGTGACCTGATGGTACTCCTGTTTATCGCCCAGCGTCTTGGCCTCCTGCGTCGTTACTTTTACCGGCAACGTCGGCTTGGTCGGCTTCGGCTGGAAACGATAGTTTTCGTAATAGGTTGGATGGTTGGCGTACTGTACGGCAAGCGTGACCTCGGGGTCCGGATTGTCGGGGAAACCGTCCTTGTTTTTATCCTCGAACGTCGGGAAGACGGAGTCAGCATAGGTGCGCACGGCCTCCGTGCCCTTCTTGCCGTCGCGGTCCGTGTAGGTACCTGTGATAGAGATGCCGTGCGCGTGGTCGGCCACGACGATAATCAGCGTGTCGTCGCCGCGCTTTTTGCTCCAGTCCGTAGCGTACTCGATGGCCTTGTCGAACTCAATCGTGTCGTAGCCCGCGCGCTGCCAGTCCATGGCGTGCAGCTGCTTGTCGATGGAGGCGCCCTCAATCATGGCGAAGAAGCCGTTTTTGTTCTGCGCGAGGATGTCGAGGCCCTTTTTCGTCATGTCGATGAGGTTCGGCTGGTCCGTGTAGCCCTTGAGCACGTCGGGGTCCTTGAGCATTTCGCGGTCCAGCCAGACGTTCATCGTGCCGGGGTGGTAGAGGCCGAGGAACGGCTTGTTGTTCGGCGCGGCCAGCATTTCCTTGGAGGTCGTGGCGTAGGTGTAGCCGAGGTCTTTAAAGGCCTTGACGACATCGAACGTGTCCTTGCGTTTCGAGCCCTGCACCGTGTCGGGCAGGTAGCGGGAGAGGCCGCCGCCCATGATGACATCGGGGCGGTGATACTGCTGCAGATAGCTCTTGGCGAGTACGTCCTGATAGGCGCGGCGGCGCGTATGGCCAATCATGGCTGCGGGCGTGGCGTCCGTGGATTCGGCCTGCGTGATGACGCCGATGGACATGCCGCGCGTGCGCTTGAGGATTTCAGAGATGTTCTCGACCTGCGGGTCGTCAAAGGGATCTTTGGTAGAGTCGGCGTAGACGCCCATCGCGTTGACCACGGATTTGTGGCCCGTGGCATAGGCGGAGGCGGAGTTCGCACTGTCGGTGGTGAGCGAGTCATAGCCGCTCGTGGTAATGAGGCAGTTGTGCTCGAGTTTTTCCATCGCCAGCAGGTCATTGTATTTGCCGTTGGTCATGCCCTTGCTCATGATGCGGGCGATTTCGCGGGCGGGCAGGGACATGCCGTCGCCGACGAAGAGGATGACATTTTTCGCTTTGCGCGGTGCGACCTCATGCACGACCGTATATCCCGCCTGTTTTACACTCTTGCCGGCCTTGTCCGTGGCCTCCACGCTGATTTTATAGCTGCCCGGCTGCGGGAAGCTGACCTGATTCACGCGGTAGGATGTGACACCGTTGCCGAGGTCTTTGGCTTCGAGTTTTTTGCCAAAGAATTTGCCAGCGTCCTTGCCGTTGATTTGGATTTTGACGTTCTTGAGGTCTTGTGCTTTGCTGACTTCCACGTCAAAATCGAAGTGTGCACCGGCCCAGAACTTTGCAGTATCGACGGGCAGGATGCGGATGTCAGCCGCATCGGCGGACGGGTTCATGGTCATGAGTGTGCCACCGGCCAGCATGGCGGCGGCGAGGCGTTTCGCCCAAAGTTTTTTCATGTTTTACCTCCTGGAGAAATGTATAAAGCTTTTGTGTACATTCTCACTATATCAAAGATGGGGCGTGGCTTTGTGAATGGAGCGTTAACAACGTGTAAATTGTCGCCTGGCATGGGGCGGCACGCTTGGGAGCAGCTGCATTTCTGCGAGTTCCTGCGACTTTGTGCTATAATAAAGATAAACTGTCATTTTTTTATGGTATGGTTACAGGGGGCATTATGGCAAGCGTTGAGATATACCGGGCACAGCTTACGCGGGAGCCTTTTTTGTGGCGGGAGATGTGCGTTACGGCGCGGCTGCTTATGGGGGGGCTTTCGCTGGAGAAAATCTGTGAGCGGGTCTTCCGGGAGAATCTGTTCCAGTATCCGACGGAGAAGTCGCTCCGGCGCATGGCGCGTGCCTGCGTGCTGCGGCTGCAGCGGCTGGAGGATGCGGAGGCCGTGCGCCTGATTGCCGAGGCACCAGCCGTCGTGTCGCAGCAGCTCTGCCTGTATGCCCTGCTCAAGGACAGCCGCCTGCTGCAGGATTTCATGCTGCAGGTCATCGCGGTCAAATATCGTCAGCACGATCTGCGTTGCAGCCGGGCTGACGTGCGGGCCTTTTTCCTGCAGCTGCAGGCGCAGAATGAGCAGGTGGCGGCCTGGAGTGACAGTACGATCCAGAAAATCAGCGGCGTCATCATGAGCATCCTGATACAGCTCGGCTATCTCGCGAACCGGAACAGCGAGGAGCTGCAGCTGGTCTATCTGCAGCCGCAGGTGCGTGACATCATGGAGCAGCATGGTGACCAGGCCTGGCTGGCTATGTTCTATACGGTTTGATTTTCGGATAGGGAAGGAGCGGACGTATGGCAGAGGTAAAACGGTCCATTGGGGAGCGGCTGGATCAGCTGCAGCAGGACATTCAGGACGAGGATTTTCAGGCTGGCCGCGGCACGTCCAACGAGGAAAACATCCATATCTACGGCTATGATCCGCAAGACGAGATGACCGTGCGCTGCTTCATCGCCAGGCTGGAACGGAATAAAGCACTGAACTGCCGGCTGAAAAGCTACAATCTCTATCAGGTGTTCCTGGAGATGCTGCAGGCCAGGCCCAAAGTCTGTGAGCGCATCCCGCAGCTGGAGGCGCGCAAGGGCTCCCGCTTCCTGCTGGAAAAGCTGGCGGGCATGATTACGCCGCAGGCCTTTGCAGAGCACATGGCCTATGCGCCGCATGAGCCGGGCGATGTCGTGCTGCTGCATGGCGTGGGCAGCGTCTATCCCTTCATGCGTATGCACACGCTGCTGGAGGCCATCCAGCCGGTCTTTTCGGATGTGCCCGTCGTCGTGCTGTATCCGGGCGTCTACACAGGGCGGGATTTGAAGCTGTTCAACCTCTTGCCTGCCAACGAATATTACCGTGGCTTCAACATCAGCTGAAACAGCTGGAGTCTGGCTGAGCCGCATTTTACTGAGCAATAGCATAGCAAAGGACTGATTTACCGTGGAAATTCAGCAGATGTTCGCCAAGGATATCAACCGTCCCATCAATGGTGTCATCAAAGTCAAT
>ONCF01000114.1 GCA_900316275.1 uncultured Veillonellaceae bacterium | reverse complement strand
TCCTTGCGCAGGCCGAGGCCGATGACATCCTTCTGCGGCAAGCCTGTCAAAATGCCGAGTTCCTCCGCCGAAAGCCAGCTGCCACCGAACACCCGGGCGGCCGTCGCCTTTTGTGCCAATGCCGCCCGGCCGAGGTTATCTCCCTGCTCACTCTTGGCGCAGGGGATTTGTAAATTCTGCAGCGCCCGCAGACAATTACCCTGCTTGTCACTCGCCAGCTCCGTAAAGGACAGAGCGGCACGATTGCCCTTTGGGCTGCTGTACAACGACATTACGGTATTCGCCAGCCGGTACATGACAGGACGGTCGTCGCTAAAGAGGAAACTGCAGGCCAAAAAGAGGCCTTTGCCCCTGCCCCTGTCCAGCCGTGGCAACAGCACCTCGTCCAGATACTTGCTCCAAAGCACTGCTGCCTTGTTGTCAGCGCGTAGCTGCTCCGTCAGGTTCATGCTCTGGCTGCCGCTGCGCGCGCTATTGCGCGTGTGGTTATGCGCGTAGCTGCTGCTGTAGTTGTTGTCCTCGCTGCTGCCCGTCTGCGAGCCGCTGCTGCTGGAGTCACTGCTGCCGTCGGTGCGACTGTAAGCATCGCTGTAGTTATATTGCTCGCTGCTGCTCGTGGAGTACCCCTCGCGGCCGTCGTGTCCCGCACTGGTCTGCTCTGCTTTACTATTGGATGAACTGCCCCCCGAATTACTGGAAGACAAACTGTAGGAGTCGTGCCTGCCATAATCCGCACTCGTATTGCTGCCCGTACCAGCCTGCACCTGATTGTTGCGCGTATGCCGCACATCATCGGCAATCTGGCTGTGGCTCTCACTCTCATGCTGGGAATGCGTTTTGTGGATGCCACGCGCTGACTGCCTGCCGTGACTGAAACCGTCGCTTTCGTTCCAGCCGTCGGTATTGTTGTCGGTGAACTGCCGCGAGAGGCTTGCGAGCGGCGCGAGTCTGTCAAACGTCTGCAGCAGCTCCTGCTCCAGTGTATCCATCTCGGCCTCGGTGTACGGCTGGGCCAGCACGACGAAACCGAAACTGCTGCTCCCCATAATGTCAATCAAGCGGTCCACGCCTTGGAAGTCATCACCTGTTTGGTCAATATCTGCCCCCGGCACCCCCGTCAGCAGACCATAGTACTTGGCGTTGCGCAAGCGCTCCAGCACCGCCGCCTTTTCCGCGCCACGGTTCTCGGAGTCGAGCTCCGTCACCTGACTGCCTCGGAAATTGCCCTCGATGCTGGGCTTGAGCAACTTGCCCGCCAAATCCTGCTCATTGAGCACGGACGGCAAGGCATCGGCACTCAGGTCACGCCCCACGCCAAAATAGAAATCCACATGTCCCTGCCCATCGCCGAGGATAATGTAGATGAAATTCATGGCATCGCGGCCGCGAAAGGTCCCCAGAATGTTTTCGAGCGCCTCCCGTCGGGGTGCCTTTTCCTCAAACATGATTTCATCTACATGGCACAGGAAAAACTGGTCCTGCTCCAGGCGCCGCCGCAGTGGCAGCCACTCTATCTCCGGTTGCAGCAGCGAGTGCTGACTGGCGTTATTCAGATAAGCCAGCAGCGCCTCGGCCGCCGCACGCTCCTGCCGTATAGCCTCTGCCTCCATAACAGCCTCCTATCTCAGCGTCTGCTTGTGTACCTTGCGCTTGGTCTCGCCACTGGCGAAGTCCTCCGCCCGCCCGGCCGCATACTCAATCACGTCCGGTGCCACCTTGCGGATATAGATGGCGGCCTCATCCGCCTCGTCCACTTCATCCGCATCCAGCCGGCAGCGCACCATCTTAACGGCGCTTGCGGGCAGCTTGCCCTCGGGTGCCTGCGCATCGGCAGTATAGTAAAGCTCAAAGTCTTCCTCGTCAGCATAATCAAAGCGCGCCCAGTCGCCATAGCCGACGCCGAGGCCGATGACGACGTGGAATTTGTTGTCCGTATCCAGATTGCCCAGATACCAGGCGAACGAGGCCTCGCCGCTGGCGTCGACATCCTCATTCACGATGCGCACGTCCTTGCCACCTTTACGGCTCCTGAGCAGGCCAAAGACCACGCCCGTCTTGCCCGTCCGAACCTTGTCCCAGGCCTGTATCGGCTGGGGCGACACTTTAGGTTCTGTCTGCTCTTGCGTCTCTGCCTTGGCAGCAGTATCCGTTGCCATGCCGAGTGGCAAATGCAGTTTGAAGAGGTTGTCGGGATTCGCCTCGGTGCCATACTGTTCCAACAGCGTCTTGGCCCCCTCCTGCTCCACCTGCTTGATGGCTTCGTCAAATAACTCCTTGACCACGGGGCTCTTGCAGGAATTACCGGCCAGCAGAATGTGGATGGGCAGCTGCTCCAGCCGTTCCTTCGCCGTAAAGACGCGGTTCATTTTCTGGAAGAAATTCTGCACGCCATAGCGGATACGCTCCCTGATGATTTTTTCCAGATTGGCCACGTTGACGGTCAGCTTCACGGGCACAAGTTCCTGTTTGCCGTCATTCAGACTGTACAGGTTGATATCCGTAGTGCCCTGCTCGAACAGTTTCACGTAGCCCTCATGCCGCTCCCAGACGGGGCGCAACAGTTGGGCCAGCAGCTTGCGGTTCATATAGGCCTGCTGCGACGCCTTGCCCGGCTCATAGACGAGCCGCTCCGCGCCCGCGAAGCTATCGGCAAACAGCCCCGAATCCGTGGGCAACACGAACGGGATGGACTTCTCGCGCATCTCCTTGATATTGGCTTTGTAGACGTCATAGGCCAGCAGGTTCAGCAGGTTCTCGCCGCCTAGATGGACATCGCCGCCCTTACCGAACTGATGCACGACGAAATTGCGCCGCTTGTCAGCGGGCTTTTCCTCCGTGCCAAAATCAAAATCCGTGGTGCCACCGCCAAAATCAAACACCGCATAGGACACCTTCTGCCCTGGCTCCTTGGGTTCCAGCTGCAACTCCTTCAGCGCGCAGATAGCATACGCCGCCGGTTCACTGGCACCCGCATAGACACGAAACAGCCGCATGGCCTCCGCATCGTTCAGAATAGCGGGTGGCAACGACTTGCGCAGGCCTCGGTCAAAACTGGCCAGCAGGTGCTCACGCACGTCCTTGCTGTAATTCACGGGGAAAGAGAGGATGTAGTCGAGATACACGCCGTTGGTCATGTTGTTGATGTAGAGACCCAGATAATACGCATAGACCTCAATGGGGTCAAAATCATCCTCGCCCAGTTCCAGATAAGGCTTGAGCTCCAGCGTGTGCCCCTGTCGGTCACGCAGGAGCAAGTGGCGTTGCTTGTCATTCGCCCACTGCTTCAACTCGCCAAAGACGGAGTAATAGACGGAGCTGTCCACGCCCTTGTCGTAGAGCACGTTGCTAGCCTGATGGGACACCGTCAGCTGCTCCCACTCGGTAAAGGGCCGCCCGCTGCGCGCGGCATAGGCCTCGCGGAACGCGTCGATATCGCGCAGCTC
>ONCF01000115.1 GCA_900316275.1 uncultured Veillonellaceae bacterium | reverse complement strand
TGACAGGATTCGAACCTGCGACATCTTGCTCCCAAAGCAAGCGCGCTACCAAACTGCGCTACATCCCGAATACCTAACTATTATAGCCATTCACCTGATACCTGTCAAGAAATTTATCCTCCGTCGCGTTACATGCAGCCGCGCTGTGGTATGTTTTTTTTTCACCTTTGTCCTTGTGAGTCCGGTGCTGAACGCGTATAATGTAGGTATAAAGTCTCATATAATATGCAGGTAACAATGAGGTACGGGTATGCGGCAATTGCCTTTTTCGATACATAATCAGGATGAACTGGTGGCAGCGATTACGACGGTGCAGCGGGCGCAGGTGGAGCTGGGCACGTGCACGGGGATGTTGGTGACGCTTTATGCGGTGCCGGATGAGGCGGCACTCTTGCAGCAGGTGCAGCAGGAGTTGGCGCGACAGTTCCCGCAGGCGGTGCTGACGGGCGCCATGACGCGCAACCAGATTATGAACGGGCATATTCTGGGCACAGGTGTATTGGCGGCATTTACGCTGTTTTCACAGAGCCAGGTGGCGCTCTATGCTTATGCCCTGAACGACCTGGCGGTGGAGGAAGCTGGAGCAGCCTCGTCAGTAGGTGCCCAGTTAGCAGACAAGACGGACCAGACGGTTTACGCGTCAGAGGCTGCAGGTAAGGAACTGCTGGAGCAGGTACAGCATACGCCGAATGTGCAGGCTATCGAGCTCATCGGTACGGGGAGTAAGCTGGCTTTGCAGCCGTTCTTCCGCTGGATGGGACGCTGTTCAGCGGCAGTGCAGGTTTTCGGTGGCGTGGCCGACAATGGCGATTTGAGCGAGGGCTGCCTGCTGGCGGGGGCGGCGCGCATCACGCATGGTGTCGTGGCTGTCGTGTTCAGTGGGGCGGCGCTGCACATCTCCGTCAGCTCGAGTTTCGGCTGGCGGCCGCTCGGCCAGCAGATGACGGTGACAGCGACGGCGGATCCATTTACGGTGACGGAAATTGATCACAAACCAGCCGCCCACATTTATCACGCCAATCTGGGCATCAAAGAGGGGGAGGCGTTCCACCTCGACGCGCTGACGTTCCCCATTTTTCTCAAAAGGCACGGCCTGACACTCGCGCGTCATCCTTTTACGAGTGAGCGGGATGGCAGTCTGACCTTTGGCGCGGATATTTATACCGGTGAGCAGATACAGCTGGCCTATGGCGATCCGCAGGCTATCCTTGACCGGGCGGATGAGCTCATGCTGCGCATGGCGGAGTTTCACCCGCAGTGCATTTTCGGGGTAAGCTGTGTGGCGCGCAGCCTGCTCATGCAGGGGGAAACGGAAAAAGAGCTCGCCATGAGCACGTTCGCGCCGTCGCATGGCTTCTATGCCTACGGTGAGTTCATGCGGCACGGCAGCGAAATTGTCGTGGCAAATATGACGCTCGTCATGGTGGGCATGCGCGAAGGCGAGCCGACGGCGGAGCCGCTGCAGCTGCCGCCACGCATCAGCCATGTGGACAAGCGCACGGAGGACATGCGCCACCTCGTGACGTTCATTCAGACGACGATTGCCGAGTTGGAGGAGGCGAAAAACCGCTACCGCGAGCTCGCACGCACGGATATGCTCACGCATCTCTACAACCGCGGGGCGACAGAGCACCGTCTGCGGCAGATGCTGCAGGAGGGCGAGCAGTGGCAGGAGCCGCTGGCGCTCATTATGATGGATATCGATGATTTCAAGGGCATCAACGATGCGTTTGGCCATGACGCGGGCGATCGGGCGTTGCAGGGCGTCGCAGGAGTGCTCAAGGCCTGCACGCGCCAGGGCATCGATGTGCCTGGACGCATGGGCGGCGATGAGTTCTTCGTTGTGTTGTGCAATACGGGACGCACGCGGGCCGCAGATATTGCCGAGCGTATCCGTGCCGGTGTGGGTGAACTGGAGGCGCTGCCCTCGGGGCAGCACTTCACGACCAGCATTGGTGTGGCCTTCGCCCGAACGGGCGATACGCCGAACTCCCTGCTCAAGCGCGCGGACAACGCGCTCTATGCTGCGAAGCGCAGTCAGGGCAAGGATAATGTGTCACTGGAGCCCTGAGCCAGCGCAGATTTTATATAGGAAAGTAAAATAAAATTTTCCTATACCTTGCCTTTATGATAAAGCTATGCTAGAATAAGGGCAGAAAAGAGAAAACAGTGTTTTAGGCGGAGTCTGGTCACCACGGGCTTCGTCTATTCTTTTACCCGCATGCGGGTAAAACCAGTTAAAGGAGGTATTACTATGGCTATTCTGGCCGCATCCATCTTCGTTTTTATGTACGCGGTGATTGTCTCGGAAAAGATTCACCGCACTGTGGCCGCCGTCATCGGCGCGCTCGCGATGATTCTCGTGGGCATTCTGAGCTTTGATACGGCGCTCGCGCATGTGGATTTCAACACGCTGGGTCTGCTCGTGGGCATGATGGTGCTCGTGGGCATCACGAGCCACACCGGTCTGTTTGACTATGTGGCCATCCGTGCCGCGCAGGCGGCCAAGGCGGAGCCGCGCCGCATCCTCGTGTATCTCGGTCTCATCACGGCCGTATTCTCCGGCTTCCTCGATAACGTGACGACGGTGCTACTCATGGTGCCCGTGACGTTCTCGATTACGCAGAAACTGCACATGAGCCCGAAGCCGTTCCTGCTCACGCAGATTATCGCCTCGAACGTCGGTGGTACGGCCACGCTCATCGGCGACCCGCCGAACATCATGATCGGCAGCGCGGTCAAGGAACTCACGTTCAATGACTTCATTATCAATCTGGCACCGATTGCGCTGCTGTGCCTCGTCGTGGTCATGGTCATCGTGGAGTGGCTCTACCGCCGTCAGCTCGTGACACAGCCGGAGCTGCAGGCCGAGGTTATGGCCATGGACGCGAGTAAACAGCTCAAAAACCGTGCGCTGCTCTGGAAATCCCTTTTTGTGCTCGGGCTCACCATTCTCGGTTTCTTCACGCACAGCATGTTCCATGTGGAGTCGGCCGTCGTGGCTCTCACGGGCGGTTTCCTGCTGCTCCTGCTCGCCGGTGGCAGCCATCACCTCGTCGAGTCCTCGATGAAGGCTGTGGAGTGGGCGACAATTTTCTTCTTCATCGGCCTGTTCATCGCCGTGGGCGGTCTCATTGAGACGGGCATCATCGGCGACCTCGCGGCCAAGGCTGTGGAGGTGACGGGCGGCGATGTGACGGCGACGGCGCTGCTCGTGCTCTGGCTCTCGGCCATCGTGTCCTCGGTGCTCGACAATATCCCGTTCGTGGCGACGATGATTCCGCTCATTCAGGGCATGGGCGCCATGGGTATCAGCAACCTCGACCCCGTGTGGTGGAGCCTGGCGCTCGGTGCCTGCCTCGGCGGCAACGGTACGCTCGTGGGCGCGTCGGCGAACCTCATCGTGGCCGGCATGGCGCAGGAGCGCGGCGTGCGCATCACGTTCCTGCACTACCTGCGCGTGGGTTTCCCGCTCATGCTGCTGACCATCGCCATCTCGACGGTCTACGTCTACCTGCGCTATTTGCTGTAAAATAGCATTGCAGAAAAAAATTATATCGGTTAGAATTGGGATTGAGCCTGCTCGGCGGGCTCAATTTTTTCTTATTTTTATATTTTCCGGCAGGAATATTGTCCTTTGTGCAGAATAAAGGCAACGAAGCCGGAAATCTGGGAGGGATTTCCTTTGGCAAAATTCGGCGGCAGAGGGTACGGCATGTGTATCCTCTTCGTAGTTATCGGCGCCATCCTCGGCGGTATCCTCGGCGAACTCATGCGGCAGGTCGATCTGTTCGCGGGCGTCGTGCCCTATCTCGTGACGACGTATCCCGTGTTCAACATCGAGCCGTTCACGGTCAATCTCTATGTCATCCAACTCACGCTGGGCCTGTCCTTTGCGCCCAACCTGATGAGCATTCTGGGTATCGTGTTGGCCCTGTTCCTGTTCCGCAGATATTAAGAGCTGGTGCTTGCAGCAGCGTTGCCTTTTGCAGTGGTGAGTGGCTGTTGGTAAGCGTTTGCCCATGCCGAGCCAATCCCAGGGTGGTGCCTGTGCACAGGCCTGTGCGAGCGTGGAGGCTGCCAGCCTGTGGGAAAGGCGGTAAAAGCATATGGCAACGATGGTAAGAGATTTACCAATGGAGGAACGGCCGCGGGAGAAACTGCTGTCCTATGGGGCAGGGTGCCTCTCGGATGCGGAGCTGCTGGCCATCCTGCTGCGTACGGGTACGCAGGATGCCTCGGCGATTACGATTGCTGATCAGGTGCTGGCGCGCATCAAGGAGACGGGTCTCACGGGGCTCGTGCATCTCGGGCCGGCGGAAATCATGGACATCCATGGTATCAGCCGGGCCAAGGCGGCGACGATTATCGCGGCCGTGGAGCTTGGGCACCGGCTCTCCGTGCGCCAGGCGGCCAAAATCGAGGTCATCCACGGCCCGGAGGATGCGGCGAATTTCGCCATGCCGCGCTTTCGCTTTGAGCAGCGCGAGCATTTCGCGGTCATGCTGCTCAATACGAAAAATCACATTCTCGGGTTCTCGGAGGTCTCCGTGGGCAGCCTGTCGGCCTCGGTCGTGCATCCGCGCGAGGTGTTCCAGGCGGCCATCCGCTTTGCGGCGGCGTCGATGATTCTCTTTCACAACCACCCGTCGGGCGACCCGAGTCCCAGCCGCGAGGATATTGCAGTCACGCAGCGCCTCGTCAAGGCGGGGCGCATCATGGATATTCCTGTTTTGGACCATATTATATTGGGTGAAAATCGCTTTTTATCGCTTAAGGAACGCGGTATGCTGGTTTGAGCAGAGGAGAGCAAAATTTAGCAGAATTCCGCAGAAATTCACGTTGCAAAGCGGGGATTATATGGTACAATGAAGTGTATTGTTCCGCGCGGGGCGTGGAGCACGCATTGAACTTGTGGTTACCATTCTGAAGGGAGTTTTTCTTTAAAATGTGGAGTCTTTTTGGCGGACTGTCTCACGATATGGGTATTGACCTCGGCACGGCCAATACACTGGTGCATGTGAAGGGCCGCGGTATTGTGCTGCGTGAGCCCTCGGTAGTAGCCATTAAAAGTGATACGGGCGATGTGCTGGCCGTCGGCGAGGAAGCGAAGCGCATGATCGGTCGTACGCCGGGTAATATCATCGCCATCCGTCCGATGAAGGACGGCGTTATTGCGGACTTTGATGTGACGCAGGCCATGCTGAAATATTTTATCCGCAAGGCCATGAATACGAAGTCCTTCGTGCGCCCACGCGTCGTGGTTGGCGTGCCCTCCGGTGTCACGGAGGTGGAGAAGCGCGCGGTCATCGATGCGGCACAGCAGGCCGGTGCGCGGGAGGCCTATCTCATCGAGGAGCCGATGGCGGCAGCTATCGGCGCAGGTCTGCCTGTAGAGGAGGCCACGGGCAGCATGGTCGTCGATATCGGCGGCGGCACGACGGAGATTGCGGTCATCTCGCTGGGCGGCATTGTCACGAGCTGCTCTATCCGCATCGGTGGCGATGAGATGGACTCGGCCATCGTGCAGTATATCAAGCGTATGTACAACCTCATGATTGGCGAGCGCACGGCCGAAGAAATCAAGATTTCTATTGGCACGGCTATCGTGACGCCGGACGTGGATAAAAATATGGATGTGCGTGGGCGTGACCTCGTGAGCGGTCTGCCTAAGACGCTGAACATCCAGGCCAAGGAAATCCGCGAGGCCTTGAACGAGCCGATTTACAAGATCATCGAGGCCGTCAAGAGCACGCTGGAGAAGACGCCGCCTGAGCTCGCGGCCGATGTCATGGACCATGGCATCATGATGACGGGCGGCGGCGCGTTGCTCACGAATCTCGACAAGCTGCTCTCACATGAGACGGGGATGCCAGTGCTCGTGTCTGAGGATCCGCTGTCCTGCGTCGGCGAGGGTACGGGCAAGTCGCTCGAGAATATCGAGCTCCTCAAGCGCGTGGTCATGACGTCGAAGAAACTGCGGCAATAAGAGGCCGGAAATATGAGCAGAGTGAGAAGAGAAAAGAACCCGCGCAGCAAGCTGTGGCTCTTGCTCATCGTGCTGGTCAGCGTCTTTTGCATCGTCTTTTTTGCCGCGAACGGCCGTTTCCGCGTGCCGGTGAGCAGCCAGGCGGTATCGCTGGTGTTGTCGCCTTTCCAGTCGGCCATCGGCTGGGTGAGCAGTCAGGTCACGTATCTGGAGTCGGAGGTCTGGGATGTCATCACGCTGCACGAGCAGAACAAAATGCTGCGCAACGAAGTGACGCAGCTGCGCGTGCAGAATCTGCAGGCCTCGGAGTATGCCTCGGAGAATGCGCGCCTGCGTGAACTGCTCGACTACAAGAACACGGCAACGCAGTTTGACCTCATGGCGGCGCGTGTCATCGGGCGCGAGTCCGCTACCTGGTCCAGTATGATTATCATCAATCGTGGCACGCTGGACGGCGTGCGTGATGATATGCCGGTCGTGACGCCGCAGGGGCTCGTCGGCCGCATCGTGGAGGCGGGACCCAACTCGTCGAAGGTGCAGCTGATACTGGATCCGCGATCCTCCGTGGGCACGCTCGTGCAGCGGGCGGAGTCACGCGTCAACGGTATCGTGGAGGGCGACCCCGATAATCCGACCATGCCGCGCATGGTCAACATCCCCAAGACGGCCGATGTCGTGGAGGGCGATGTCATCGTGACCTCCGGTTTCGGCGGCGTGTTCCCCAAGGGGCTCACCGTGGGTATCGTGTCCACGCTCAAGATGGACACGGGCGGCCTGTTGCAGGTCGCTGTGCTCGAGCCAGCTGTGGATTTCCAGAAACTGGAGGACGTGGCGGTCATCACAGCGTCGCGTGAGGCGCCGCCAGACCCGTTGCAGCCACCGGTGCAGACGCCAGGCACGGAGACGGATCCGGCCGCTGCGGCACAACAGCAGCCACAGGCCGCACAGGCGGAGGCGGCACCATGATGAAGCAATGCGCCATCTGGGCGGGCTATGTTGTGGCGCTCTACGTCCTGCAGACATCGCTCCTGCCACTCATCGGCTTCCACGGCATCACCGTGAACCTCATGCTGCTCCTGACGGTGTCGTTCGCGTTTTTGCGCGGCGTGCGGCAGGGTGTACTCATGGGATTCCTCACGGGTCTTATGGAGGACCTGGCCTCGGGCACGTTCCTCGGTATGAATACGCTGTCGCAGATGGTCATCAGCCTGGCCTGTGGCCGCCTGTCGAACGGTGTGTTCAAGGAACAGTTTTTCCTGCCGGTGTTTTCTTCCCTGGTGGCGGCAGTAGTCAACTATTTTATTTTAGCCACGCTTATGTTATTATTAGGGTATCGCTTTAATCTGCTGGCGCAGATGCAGTCCATGCTGCCGACGATGCTCATCTATCAGCTGGCGTTTGCCTATCCGGTGCATCGTCTGACCTATGACCTGGACCGGAAGCTCAGCGCCAAGCAATAGTGATTATCACGCATGATTAAGGCACCTCACGGGGTGCCTTTCGTATGTATAGAATCAGGGGAGAGTCAGTTTGAACGAAAACGAGGATTACGGCGGGCGCATCAAGGCGTTCGGCGTCATCGTGGTGCTGGTCATCGCTGTGCTCATCGGCCGGGCAGGCTACCTGCAGGTCTATGAGGGCGAATACTATGCGCAGATGGCTGATGGCAACCGTATCCGCATCATCCCGTCCATGGCCCCGCGCGGCACGTTCTACGACCGCAACGGCGAGGTACTGGTGACGAACCGGCCCGGCTTCACCGTGTCGCTGCTGCCGCTCAGCAAGCCGTCACCACAGGTCATCGCGCAGGTCTCGGAGCTCGTCAAGGTGCCCGTGGAGGACATCAACCGCAAAATTGCCGCGCACAGTGGCTTTGACCCCATCCGCATCAAACAGGATGTGACGCCGGATATTGTGGACATCATCGAGGAACACAAGGATGACTACCCCGGCGTCGTCATCGAGGTGCAGCCTATCCGCAACTATATTTTGAAGCAGATGGGCGCGCATATCTTCGGCTATGTGTCGGAAATCAATGACACAGAGCTGGAAGAGAAAAAAGACCAGGGCTACAAGTCGGGCGATATCATCGGCAAGTTCGGCTTGGAGAAAATCTACGATAAATACCTGCGCGGCGAGAATGGCGGCGAGCAGGTCGAGGTCGACGTGTCGGGCAAGCCCGTGCGCATCATCGGGCGCAAGGACCCGCAGGCGGGCCTCGACATGCAGCTGACCATCGATAAAAATCTGCAGGAGGCGGCGGAAAAGGCCGTCGACGAGCAGCTCGCACTCATTCACGCCAATGCGGCAGCCGCGGTGGTCATGAACCCGCAGACGGGCGAAATTCTCGCCATGGTCAGCCGCCCCGCGTTCGACCCGAACCTGTTCGCGCACGGTATCAGTGAGAAAGACTGGAATGCGCTGAACAATAATCCGTACCACCCTATGGATGATAAGGCCATCTCCGGCGAGTATCCGCCGGGCTCGACGTTCAAAATCGTCACGGGCACGGCCGCACTCACCGAGGGTGTCGTGAGCCCGTCGGAAAAGATTTTCGACTCCGGCCACCACTGGATTATCCCTAAAGGCAACTCCGAGGGCGAGGCCCTGGGCTGGATTGATTTCACCGAGGCGCTTGCACATTCTGATAACGTCTATTTCTACGAAATGGGCAACCGTCTGGGCATTGACCGGCTGGAGAAATACGGCCGCATGTTTGGCCTCGGCGCGCGCACGGGTATTGACCTGCCGTATGAGGCGGACGGTCTTGTAGCCAACAAGGCGTATAAAAAGAAATGGTTCGAGGACGGCGACTGGTACCTGTCTGAGACGTTCGATGCGGCCATCGGTCAGGGCTTTAACCTCGTGACGCCGCTGCAGGCGTGCATGGTCATGAGTGAGATTGCGGCCGATGGCAAGCGCTATAAACCGCATCTCGTGAGCGCGCTGAAGTATCCTAACGGGCAGATTGCCGAGAGTTTCGAGCCCGTCGTACTGTCGACGCTGGACACGACACCGGCCATCATCCAGCTCGTGCAGGCCGGTCTGCACGACGTGACAAAGTACGGCACGGCGGCGTCGGTGTTCCGTGGTTTCCCCATCGAAATCGCGGGCAAGACGGGTACGGCGGAGAACTCGCAGGGACGTGACCACGGCTGGTTCGTGGCCTATGGCCCATTCAACAATCCGTCGGTCTGCGTGGCGGTCATCGTCGAGCAGGGCGGTTTCGGCGCCCAGTCGGCCGTGCCTATCGGTCGCAAGATACTGGAGGCGGCATTCGGCCTCAATCAGCCGGCACCGGCCACGGAAGCAAATAACAAGGCAGGAGGCAGCAATGCACAATGAGTGAAGAGATGGTAAAAATCAAGGGCAGTGGCGATGGCCTGCAACTGAACTTTGCGCCCGGCGCTGCCTTTGCGGACATTGAAAAGGAACTGCGGCGCAAGCTGGAGTCGGGCTCAGGCTTTTTCCTGCGTGGTACACTCGTGCGCATCCCGCGCGATGTGCTCACGGAGGAGGAGCTGACCGTACTGCAGAAATTGTTCCATGCGCACGGCCTGATTTGCCGTCGTGCCGCAGCACCTGAAGCAGCGGCAGCCACTAAAACAACGGCAGCGCGATCAGCTAAAAAGCCCGTGGCGCAGCCTGCGCCAGCGGCCACCGCACCACCCGCCACTCAGCCACCTGTACAGGAAATGGTCGTGGTGAACCGCACGCTGCGCGGCGGGCAGGAGATTAATACCAAGAGCTCCGTACTCGTCTGCGGCAACGTGAACCCGGGCGCGCAGATTATCGCGGGCGGCAGCATTGATATCCGCGGTACCTGCCGCGGCATGGTGCACGCGGGCGCCTACGGTGATACACAAGCGTTTGTCATCGCCGACCATCTCATGCCCACGCAGATACGCATTGCGGACCTTATCGCGCGTTCTCCCGACCATATGGAGAAAAGTGACCGCGCCGAACGGGCCTCGATTAAGGACGGTCAGATTGTCATTGAACCCATAGAAAGGTAGGATTCAGGATATGAGCAAGATTTTTGTTATTACCTCTGGCAAGGGCGGCGTCGGCAAGACGACGACGACGGCCAACCTCGGCGTGGGTCTCGCCATGCGCGGCAAGAAGGTCGTACTCATCGATACGGATACGGGCCTCAGAAACCTTGACCTGCTGCTCGGCCTCGAGAACCGCATCATGTATGACCTCATCGACGTGACAGAGGGCCGCGTGCCCTATAAAAAGGCCCTCGTGCGCCACAAGAAATACGAGAGCCTGTTCCTGCTGCCGACGTCGCAGGTCAAGGACAAGATGGCGGTCAATCCCGAGCAGCTCGTGAAACTCTGCGATGAGTTGAAAAAGGAGTTCGAGTACATTCTCATCGATTGCCCGGCGGGCATAGAGCAGGGCTTCAAGACGGCTATTGCGGCGGCCGATGTGGCTATCGTCGTCACGATGCCGGAGATTTCCGCCGTGCGCGACGCCGATAAAATCATCGGCGAGCTCGGCCGTGCCGACAAGGAGAACATCAAGCTTATCGTCAATCGTATCCGCCCGCAGATGGTGGAGGCTGGCGACATGCTGGCCATGGACGATATCAACGATATCCTCTCCATTGACTGCATCGGTCAGGTGCCCGACGATGTGAAGGTCGTCACCTCGACGAACCGCGGCGAGCCCTGCATCACGATGGATGACTCGCAGGCCGGCCAGGCCTACCGCAACATCGTCTCCCGTATTCTCGGCGAGAACGTGCCATTCATGACGTTTGAAAAAGAGGGCTTTCTGGCGCGCCTCAAGCATGTATTCGGAATGTAAGGGGGCGACGGTATGCTGGACGCATTGATGAAGATTTTCGGCAAGAAAGAGAAATCGGGGCAGATTGCCAAGCAGCGCCTGCAGGTCGTGCTCATTCACGACCGCGCCAACGTCTCGCCTGAAGTCATGGAAAACCTCAAGAACGATATTATCAAGGTCATTTCCAACTACATGGAAATCAACCAGAACGAAATGGAAATCAACCTGGCCAATGATGCGGACTCGGTGGCGCTCGTCGCCAACATCCCCGTGGCCCGCATGAAGCACGATAAAGGCGAGCACGCATGACAAAACGTTTTTTCCGGCGCACGGATTTTATGCTCATCCTGGCCGCGGCGGGCATCCTCATCATGAGCCTCGTCATCATCGGCAGTGCCACACATATCAACTCACCCAGCGAGGAGCGCTACTGGTATGTGCAGCGGCAGGGCATTTTTGCGCTGGTCAACATCGCGATTGCCGCGTTCCTCATGAATTTCGACTACAAAATTCTGCAGGGGTACGGCAACAAGCTCTATATTTTCAATATCATCCTGCTGCTGGCCGTCATGATATTCGGCCACTCGGCGCTCGGCGCGCAGCGTTGGATTATGATCGGCCCCATCAGCATTCAGCCGTCGGAGTTCTCGAAACTCATCATGATTGTCTCGCTGGCGACCATGCTCCACGACAAGGTGGGGCAGATAAATACACTCAGGGATTTGGCGCCCATTGCGCTTTACGTGGGCATCCCGTTCCTGCTGGTGCTGAAACAGCCGGACCTCGGCACGTCGCTGGTCTTTATGGCGATTACGCTCGGCATGCTCTTTATCAGCGGTATCAACCTGAAACTGCTGGGCGGTCTGTTTGCGGCGGGTATAGCCTCGATGCCGCTCCTCTGGCATTTCCTCAAGGATTACCAGAAAATGCGCATTATGGTCTTTATGGACCCGAACGTTGACCCGCTGGGCTCGGGCTACCATATCATCCAGTCTAAAATCGCCATCGGCTCGGGCATGCTGTTTGGCAAGGGACTGTTTCAGGGCACGCAGAGCCAGCTGAACTTCCTGCCCGAGAACCACACGGACTTTATCTTTGCCGTGGTGGGCGAGGAACTCGGCTTTGTGGGCGCGGCGTTCCTGCTCGTGCTCTACCTCATCGTGCTCTGGCGCGGCGTCTGCATCGCGCGCGATGCGAGTGACACGTTCGGTCGCCTGCTGGCCGTGGGCATCACCTCGATGCTCGCGTTCCATGTGCTGGTCAACGTGGGCATGACCATGGGCATCATGCCGGTCACGGGTATCCCGCTGCCACTCATGAGCTACGGCGTCAGCGCGCTCACGACAAATATCATGGCCATTGCCATTCTGCTGAATATTCAGCTGCGCAAGCAAAAGCTGCTATTCTAGTCTAGTCAACTATACTGGTCTTTTGAGCCTTCCTGAAACTGTGGGGAGGCTCCTGTTGTTTCATTATATTTTGGAGGTACAACATCGCATGGTCACACTTGAACCGGAAATTTTGCAGTCGGTGCTGAAGCCCTCCCGCTATACGGGCGGGGAGTGGCAGGCCGTGGTTAAAGACCATGCCCAGATGGCCTGCACCTGGGCGCTGGCGCTGCCCGACGTCTACGAGGTCGGTATGAGCAACCTGGGCCTCGCCATCCTCTACGCCGTGCTGAACGGGCAGCCGAACATCGCGGCCGAGCGCGTCTATGCGCCATGGACCGATATGGAGGCGCTTATGCGCGCGCGGGAATTGCCGCTGTTTTCGCTGGAGACGAAGACGGAAATCAACCGCTTTACCTTCGTGGGTTTTTCTCTGCAGTACGAGATGATTTACTCGAATGTGCTGAACATGCTCGACCTCGCGGGCATTCCGCTCTGGGCGAAGGAGCGCGGCGAGGACATGCCGTTCATTGTGGGGGGCGGCCCCTGCGTTTACAACGTAGAGCCTGTCGCCGACTTCTTTGATTTCTTCATCGTGGGCGAGGGCGAGGAGGCTATCGTCGAGGTCTCGCAGGTGTATAAAGACTGGACGGCAGCGGGCAAGCCGGACGGGCGGCGCGGCTATCTCGCGCGTCTGCTCCAGGTCAAGGGCGTCTATGTGCCGTCCTTTTATCAGCCGGAGTACACGGCGGCGGGCGACTACGCGGGTCTCACGCCGCTGCATGCGGACGCGCAGCCCGTCATCTACAAACGCGTACTCGCCGATATGGACGCGGCGCCGTATATAGAAAATCCGGTCGTGCCCTACATGGATATCGTGCACAACCGCATCATGCTGGAGCTGTTCCGCGGCTGCTCGCGCGGCTGCCGCTTCTGCCAGGCGGGCATTTGCTATCGCCCCGTGCGCGAGCGTACGGAGCCGCAGCTGCGGTCCATGGCGCGCGGCCTCGTCGACTGCACGGGCTACAACGAGATGAGCCTCACCTCGCTCTCGTCGGCGGATTACTCCTGCCTCGCGACGCTTGTCGATGACCTCATGGCAGACTTTAAAGACGAAAAGGTTAGTTTCTCCCTGCCGTCGCTGCGCATCGACAGTTTCTCTATCGGCCTCGCGCAGAAAATGCAGCAGGTGCGCAAGTCCGGCCTTACCTTTGCGCCCGAGGCGGGCACGCAGCGTTTGCGCGACGTCATCAACAAGGGCGTGACGGAAGAGGATTTGCTGGCCGCCTGCGGCTCGGCCTTCCGTCAGGGCTGGAAACAGGTCAAGCTCTATTTCATGATGGGCCTGCCGACGGAGACGGATGAGGACGTCATCGGCATTGCGCAGCTCGCGAAGAAGGTCGTCGACCTCTATACGGAAATTAAAGGTCGGCGTGGCGTCAAGGTTACGATTTCCGTGGCCTGTTTCGTGCCGAAGCCCTATACGCCGTTCCAATGGTTTGGTCAGTTGCCCATCGCGGAATTTGAGCGACGCCAGCGCCTGCTGAAAGAGCACATCACGGACCGCGCCATCACGTTCAACTACCACGACGCGCGCCTCTCGGTCATCGAGGGCGTGTTCGCGCGTGGCGACCGCCGTCTTGCGCCCGTGCTCTATCGGGCGTGGCAGGACGGCGCGAAGTTCGACGGCTGGTCGGATTTGTTCAAAAATGAGACCTGGCATGCGGCCTTCCAGAAATGCGGCGTTGACATGGCCTATTACAATGCGCGCACGCGCAGCTTTGAGGAACGCCTGCCCTGGGAGATTACGTCGCCGGGCGTGGCGACGGCTTTCCTGCGCCGTGAGTGGGACAAGGCCATGCAGGGACAGCTCACGCACGACTGCCGCCGCAGTACCTGCACGGGCTGCGGTATCTGCCAGAATCTCGGCGTGCAGGTGCGCGACCATGCCACGAGCGCTACGGGGCAGCAGGAGGCCGCACACCGCGACTTCAGCCAGCAGCGTCCACTGCGGCAGGTGGGGCATGGCCCGGAGACCTCCGGTCAGCCGCGCCAGCTTTTCCAGTACCGTGCGGAGATTACGAAGGGCGACGCGCTGCGCTATGTCTCGCACCTGGACTATGCGAACCTCTTTATCCGCGCCTTTGAACGCGCGAAGCTGCCCATGGCCTATTCCGAGGGCTTCAATCCGCATATGAAAATCGCCTTTGCCTCGGCGCTCTCGCTCGGCGTGGCCAGCGAGGCCGAGTACATGGATTTCGAGCTGACCAAAGAGCTGTGCCAGCCCGAGGTCTTTGACCGCCTGCGTGCCCAGCTGCCGCCTAGTGTACAGCTACGGCGCCTGAAGCAGGTCAGGACGAAGCACAAGGCGCTCATGGCGGAGACGGATGAGGCACGCTATGTGCTGCACGTGCCCTACGCAGGCGACGCGGCGGCAGCCGAGCGTGCCGTGACGGCCTATAACCGTGCGCCCGAGGTGCGAATTTTGCGCGTGACGCCGAAGAAACGCCGCGAAATCGAGGCCAAGCAGTACATGCTGCAGCCCGTGAGCATAGAGGCGGGCACAGGCGAGCTCGTGCTCCGTATGGATATCCGCATTACGCAGGCGGGCTCCGTAAAGCCCAGCGAGGTGTTGCAGGCCATCTGTGAGCAGTTTGG
>ONCF01000116.1 GCA_900316275.1 uncultured Veillonellaceae bacterium | reverse complement strand
CAAAGATAAAGAGAGCGACCAGTGGTGCCTCGGTATCCTCATGAACAAGAAGGAAATCGGCAAGCTCGTCGCGAACTGCTATAACCATTTCGGCGCTACGGCAACGGCCCGCATCATCGATGATGTCAAGAACCTGGGCTATCACTACGCCTGCATCGCCGGCATCTCCATCGCTATCTCCGACGTCATCGTGCCGCTGGAGAAGAAGACGCTTATTGCGGACACGCAGAAGCTCGTCAACAAGGTGGAGCGCCAGTACAACCGCGGTCTCGTGACCGAGGAGGAGCGCTACAACAAGGTCGTCGCGCTCTGGTCGCAGACGACGGACGATGTGGCTGACGCCATGATGGACAACATGGACGCGTTCAACCCAATCTTCATGATGGCTGACTCCGGCGCCCGTGGTAACAAACAGCAGATGCGTCAGCTGGCCGGCATGCGCGGCCTCATGGCTGACCCGTCCGGTAAAATCATCGACCTGCCTATCACGGCGAACTTCCGTGAGGGCCTGTCCGTTTCCGATTACTTCATTTCCTCGCATGGTGCCCGCAAGGGCCTCGCTGATACGGCTCTGCGTACGGCAGACTCGGGCTATCTGACCCGTCGTCTCGTCGATGTGGCGCAGGACGTTATCGTACGCGAGGAGGACTGCGATGTCTCGACGCTGAACCTCGTGCAGGAGCGTGCGCGTCTGGCGCCGTCGGCGTTCGATGCTCTTGAGCTGCTCAACGACAGCCTGCTCGGCCGCCTGCTGGCTGCCGAGGTCATCGACCCCGAGACGAAGGAAGTGCTGTTCGAGCGCGATACCATCCTCGACGAGGACAAGCTCGCCACCATCGGCGAGCAGGGCGTGCGCGAAATCATGGTGCGCGGCTCGTCGCTGGCCTCCGAGGCTGCGCTGAGCAGTGCCATGATTACCGAGGTCATTGCCCTCGGCGAGCCGGACGACGCGGAGCGTGAGAAGATTCACGCCTCCATGGTGCACGAGATGACCGGCAAGGAAGTCACGCGCGATGTTGTCAACTCTGACGGCACGGTCGTGATGCAGGCCGGGGAGAAGCTCGACGAGACAAGAATCGATGAGATTCTCGCGGGTGACGCCAAGGAAATCCGTGTGCGCAACAACAACGTGCGCGGTATCGAGGTTGAAGCCATCAAAGAGGGCGACGGCATCATCGAGTCGCTGGCGGAGCGTATCGTGGGCCGTGTGCTGGCCGAGGATATCGTCGACCCGGCGACGGGCGAGAAAATCGCTGCGCTCAACCAGACGGTGGACGAGGAACTCGCCAAACGCATCGAGAAGGTGCGCGAGACGGTCTCTATCCGCAGCGTGCTGACCTGCAAATCGCAGTTTGGCGTCTGCATCAAGTGCTATGGCCGCGACCTCGCGAACCAGAGCGAGGTCGAAATCGGCGAGGCTGTCGGTATCATCGCGGCCCAGTCCATCGGCGAGCCGGGCACGCAGCTGACCATGCGTACGTTCCACTCCGGCGGCGTTGCGGGTGACGATATCACCCAGGGTTTGCCGCGCGTTGAGGAGCTGTTCGAGGCCCGCAAGCCGAAACATCACGCCATCATCGCTGAGATTGAAGGCACAGCCGAGGTCGAGGATACGGGTAAAGGCATGCGCAAGGTCACTATCGTGCCGGCCGAGGGCGAGTCGCGTGAGTACGCTATCCCCTATGGTGCGCGCATGGCGGCCAAGCAGGGCCAGCACCTGAAGCCGGGCGATCGCCTGACCGAGGGCTCCATCAACCCGCATGATATCCTGCGCGTCTGCGGCCTGCAGGCTACGCAGCGCTACCTCGTGTACGAAGTGCAGAAAGTGTACAAGAGCCAGGGCGTTGAGATCAACGATAAGCATATCGAGGTCATGGTGCGCCAGATGCTGCACAAGGTCAAAATCGAGGAGTCCGGTACGACGGACTTCCTGCCGGGCGAGTACATCGACATCAACAAATTCGAGAGCGTCAATACGAAGGCCATCGAGGAGGGCGGCGAGCCCGCTGTGGCGAAACCCATCCTGCTCGGTATCACCAAGGCCTCGCTGGCTACGGATTCGTTCCTGTCGGCTGCTTCGTTCCAGGAGACGACGCGCGTGCTCACCGATGCCGCGATTAAGGGCAAGGTGGACCCGCTGGTCGGCCTGAAGGAGAACGTCATCATCGGCAAGCTGATTCCGGCTGGCACGGGCATGAGCCGTTACCGCAACCTCAAGGTTGTGGAGACGCATCCGAGCCCCGCGCCGGAAACACCGGAGCCGGAGCTGACGGTAGAGGAGACTGAGGCAGAAGTAGAGACTACCGGTGCCTGAGTCATAAAATAGTGCAACAAAAGGGGACTGTCAGTGGCAGTCCCTTTTTTGTGTGTCAGCGCAGCTGCGGGTGAGAAATACGCTGACGGTATTGAGTTTTATAGGTAGTTACTGGTATAATAGTACTAATAAAGGAAGACATTTCTTAGGGAGTTGAGAGTTGTGGCAGTGTGGTTGAAAACAGCGGACTACGTTGCTCTGGTACATCATGCGCGCGGGATTTTCCCGAAGGTAGCCTGCGGACTGCTGGGCGGTAAAATCGATCAGGGCGAGAAAAAGGTGCTGGGCATCTGGTACATCAATAACAAGGACGCCAGTGGTGCGCATTTCGCCATTGATATCAAGGAACAGTTTGCAGCTGTGAAGGAAATGCGCGACCGCGGCTGGCAGCAGCTGGGCAACTGGCACAGCCATCCGCTGCAGTCGGCCATTCCCAGTGATAAGGATAAGGAGCAGGCGTTCGATGCCAATGCGAGCTATTTCATCCTGTCGCTGGCGGGCGGTGAGCCCGTGCTCTGCAGTTATCAGGTCGCGCCAGACAAGACGGTCACGAAAGAAGACCTGTGCATTGTGCCGGATTTTTGATGCTGATTCTGCAGAGTTAGACAGCGATGGCCTGCTGTGCGTAGGCACTGTGGCCGGTGTAGCAGGTAGATAAAGTAAAAGCCGACTCGCAGTAAGGTCGGCTGATAAACATATATTACTCCGTGGCTTTTAGTGACACGGGCAGGGGGACGAGCGTTTCGTCCCCTTTTTCGTATGTAAAGCGGGCGCTCGTGAGGTCGGTGAGGGCCGTGAGCAGGTCGCTTAAAGCGGCGGGCGCTACGTGGATGGGCAGCGTGACGTCGGCGGCGTAGACGGGTTCGCCCCAGCTGAGGCCCTGACCGCGCAGGTAGTTCTCCACCGTGGCCAGCAGACTGTAGTCGATGGTGACGCGCAGCTCGGCGAGCGGCGTCATCTGCACGCAGCGGGCGGCCTCGAGACCGAGCACGGCGCTGTGGCTGTAGGCACGGATGAGCCCCCCGGCGCCGAGCTTGATGCCGCCAAAGTAGCGCGTGACGACGACAACGATATCCGTGAGTGCATGCTGTTTGATGGCCTCCAGGATGGGATTGCCCGCCGTGCCACCGGGTTCGCCGTCGTCGTTCGATTTTTGCAGGCGCGCGTCGGCGCCCAGCACCCAGGCTGAGCAGTTGTGTCGCGCATCGTAATACTGCTTTTTCATCGCGGTGACAAAGGCGCGCGCTTCGTCCTCGCTTTCCACGTGCTGCAAATGCGTGATGAACTTCGATTTCTGGATTTCGTAGAGCGTCGCGAGCTCAGGCGCGGTCGGCTCAATCGTGCGGTAAGTCTGCATGTAGGGCGTCGTTCCTTTCCTGGGCAACGCTGACGCTTTCCTCAGTGTTGTCCTAGATTTTCTGCCCTCTATTATACCTGCATTTGCCCGAGAAAAAAAGTCGGCCACATACAGAAAAAACAGTAGTAATTTGTGGCCGTTTGTAGTATTCTTGAAAGTAACTAAATGAGGCGCCGCGGATGACAAATTTTGCACAAATCACAAAGAGAAGCGGCGCTGGGAAGGTTGTGTTACTAAGGCCATGCACGAAGGAAAAATGAACAGAGGGCTCAAGAACCGTCAGCTGCAGCTGATGTCCCTGGGCGGCGTGATCGGCAGCGGCTATTTTCTCGGGACGGGCTATGTACTGGAAAAGGCGGGCCCGGCGGCGCTGGTGTCGTATTTGCTCGGCGGCATGATTGTCATGTGCGTCATGCTCTGTCTCGCGGAGCTTGCGGTGGAAAAGCCGGTTTCCGGCTCGTTCGTTACGTATGCGAAAGAGCATATTTCCCCGACCTGGGCCTGCGGCGTGGGCTGGGCTTACTGGCTGAACTGGGTGGCCTATGTGCCGTCCGAGATGATTGCGGCCGGCATCATCATGCACAATTTCGTGCCCGAGGTCGGGCAACTGTGGTGGGCCGTGCTGTTCGGGCTGATTATCACCATTATCAACCTGTTCCACGTCGATAAATTCGGCGAGTGTGAGTTTTGGCTCGCGCTCATCAAAATCGTGGCGCTCGTGGCATTCTCGCTCGTGGCGGGGCTCATCTGTCTCGGCCTTATCGGCGGCGAGGGTTATCTCGGCACAACGGTGCTTTTAGGCAGCGGCGGTTTTGTACCGAACGGCTTTGAGAGTATCTTTCTCACGATGGTCATCATCCTCGTGAATTTTCAGGGGACGGAGATCATTGGCCTCGCGGCGGGCGAGTGCGAGAACCCGGCGAAGAGCATCCCCATCGCCGTGCGCAACGTGACGTGGCGCATTATCGGCCTCTACATTATTCCTATCGCGCTGCTCATTTCCATTTTGCCGTGGAATGAGGCGGGACTGGACGAGAGCGTGTTCGCCTCGGCCGTCTCGCAGTATGGCCTTACGGGCTTTGCCTCCGTGTTCGGTTTCGTCGTGCTCACGGCGGCCATCTCCTGCTCGAACTCCGGCCTCTACGGCGCGGCGCGGGCGCTCTATGGCCTCGCGCAGCTCGACATGGCGCCGCGCAAGCTCGCGCACCTGAGCGCGAACGGCGTGCCGAGCAATGCCATCCTGCTCTCCATTACGGGCTGCTGGTTCGTCATCATGCTTTATGCGTTCGACCCCGACTCGGCCGTCTACACCTACCTGCTGGCCGTCTCGGGCTTCACGGGTGCGCTGGCGTGGATTTCCCTCTGCTGGAGCCAGTATCGCTCCCGCCACGCCCATATCGCGGCCGGCACGGAGGATACGCTGCGCTATAAGACGCCGTTCTTCCCCTATGTGACGCTCTTCGGCATCTGGTCACAGGTCATCTGCCTCGTGGTCATGCTGTTCGATGCCGACCTGCGCGTAGCCTTCTACGCTGGCGTCCCCATGCTCCTCGTCCCCATGTTCCTCTACCGCCTTCGCGCGTGGAAAGTCAAGGCCGCGGCACTGGGCGCGAATATCTTACGTTAATTGACCTTTTCAGCGGCTCGTGCTCCTCGGGGGGTGCGAGCCGCTTTTGCGTGCTTTCCTGTGGTATTCGTGCTACAATAGGAGGGTAGTTTTTGCTTTTACAGGAACAAAGGGCTTTGTGCTATGTTCCTTGCTTTAAAGGGGGACGGCGGCTGTGTGGCTGTATTTTTTGCTGGCGGTGATTGCCGTGCTGCTCATTCTGCTGCACCATTATATCCCGCGCAAGCGGGTGTTTTGGACGTTTTTTGCCGTGCTGCTGCTCACGGGCGGGGCGTCGTGGTATCTGTATCCGCGGCAGGAGCCGCCACCGCCGCTGACGCAGGCGGAGCGCGATGAGCTCGCGGCGCAGCAGGAGATTTTCGCGGCGTGGTACCGCGACTACCAGAAGCAGGTCGACCAGCTCGACAACAACTGGCAACGCTATCATCATATTCTGGAAAATTTCAAAGAAGACAATATCAGCATACAGACGGCCTATGTGCGGCTCACACAGTTGGAAAAGGACAGCGGCGAGCTGCGCGAGCGCATTGCGCGCCATACGCCGCCGCGCGAGCTCTCGGACGCGAACTATGACCTCGTGACGGGCATCACGGTCAAGACGAATGCCTACGCCGAGGCACAGTACCGCACGATTGCCCTGAGTAAGGCGGCGGCTGACCCCGCGAATATCCGTTCCGACGACCAGGAGGAGCAGAGCCGCATGTTGCAGTCTATCATGAACCGTGAGTCGCCGGCCGGGCTCTTCATTGCGAGCGAGGTCAGCGCCCTGCGGGACAATTTGACGCTGCCAGCCGAGGAGGAGACGGAGCAGCCCTAAGCAGGGTTGGTTGCGTCAGTGTTGTGCGCAGTTAGTTGTTGCGGCATAACTGGCAACGTGAACATAGATAGGCAGGGCGTGCCTGACGCTGGTGTGCGTTCCTGTTATTAGTAGGTGAGACTTTTGCAAAAGAAAACGTTTTTACGCGCCTTTTGGCGCTTGTTCAAGGGCTACTGGCAGTCGGAGGAGAAGTGGCGCGCGCGCGGCCTGCTGGCGCTGGTCATTGGCCTGAATTTTGCGGCCGTGTATCTGCTCGTGCAGATTAACAGCTGGTACAACGTGTTTTACAACGCGCTGCAGGGCTACGACAAGGCGAGTTTCTGGCCGCTCGTGGGCGAGTTCACGGGGCTGGCTTTTCTCTACATCATCATCGCGGTTTATGCCATCTACCTGCGGCAGATGTTGCAGATTAAATGGCGCGTCTGGATGACGGATAAATACCTCGCGCGCTGGATGCAGGGGCAGACCTACTACCGCCTGCAGGTGCTCGGCAGCGACACGGATAACCCGGACCAGCGTATCAGCGAGGATATCAACCAGTTCGTGAACCTCTCGTTGCAGCTGCTCGTGGGTTTCCTCAAGCAGCTCACGACACTCGGCGCGTTCAGCGTCGTGCTCTGGCAGTTGTCGGGCGCGTTCACGGTGCCGATTGGCAGTCATGAGTTCGTCATCTATGGCTATATGTTCTGGTTCTCGCTCGCGTATTCCATCATCGGTACGGGGCTCGCGCACCTCGTGGGCCGCAAGCTCATCCGCCTCGATTTCGACCAGCAACGCTATGAGGCTGATTTTCGTTTCAACATGATGCGTGTGCGCGAGAACAGTGAGAGCATTGCGTTTTACCGTGGTGAGCAGCCGGAGACGCGCGGCTTTAAAGAGCGTTTCGCCAAAGTCGTGCAGAATTTCTGGCAGCTCATGCGGCGGACGAAATTGCTGAATTTCTACGTCAACGGCTACGGCCAGCTCGCGATTATCGTGCCGCTCGTGCTCGCGGCGCCGAACTATTTCAGCGGGGCGATGGCGCTCGGCGGTCTCATGCAGACGGTTTCGGCCTTTGGCCGTGTGCAGGATGCGCTCTCGTACTTCGTCGACTCCTACGATACCATCGCGCAGCTCGTGGCGGTCATCCATCGACTCACGGGCTTCACGGGACATATGGAGGACGTGGCCGAGGTACAGAACGGCGTGGCGCATGTCGAGGGTACGGCGCAGGCGCTGGCCCTCGACGACCTCGCCGTGAGCCTGCCCGACGGGCGTACGCTGCTCACGGCCTGCACAGTGACGCTGCCGCAGGGCAGCCGCGTGCTCGTGACGGGCGCCTCGGGCTGTGGCAAGAGTACGCTGCTCAGGACACTCGCGGGCATCTGGCCCTATGGACACGGGCAGGTCACCCTGCCGCAGGGCAGCCGCGTACTGTTCCTGCCGCAGCGCCCGTATCTGCCGCTCGGCAGCCTGCGCGGCGCACTCACGTATCCGCAGACGACGGCGGGCACGGATGCGACGCTGCAGGCCGCGCTGCGTCAGGTGGGGCTGGCGAGCCTCTGCGGTGAGCTCGACCGCATCGACGACTGGAGCCGCATCCTCTCACTCGGTGAGCAGCAGCGCCTGGCTTTCGCGCGCGTACTGCTCGTGCGCCCCGACTGGTTGTTTCTCGACGAGGCAACCTCGGCGCTTGACGAGCCGCGTGAGCAGGCCATGTACGAGCTGCTCGAGCGCGAGCTGCCCGAGCTGAGCATTGTCAGCGTGGGGCACCGCTCCACACTGTTCGCACAGCATGAGCAGGAGCTGCACCTCGCCGGCGACGGCACGTGGCAGCTGCAGCCTATCGGCTAAAAATCCTGGACTGAACAAAAAATACGGCAATCCAACTCAATGAATCAGCGTTTATCTATATTCTCGACCGCCGGACTACATTAAAAAGGTGGCAAGCATACTGCAGGCATCATTTTGGTGTCTGCAGTTTCTTTTTTTTGTAACTGTTGACATAACACCACGCCCATGTTATGCTATCATTGTAATCAAAATTAGTACAACAAATCTGTATATGAGGTGGTGGCAAGATGACAAGAGAGCAATGCATTGCGCAGTTGATTGAGCTTTTGCTGGCGGCAATGCCAGAGTATAAGCGCGAGGCGGCAGAGGTGCCGCAGGATGCGCGCTCGCTCTTTGTGCTTACGACGAACGTCGACCACGCGTTCCAGCGTGCGGGTTTCCCGAAGGAGCGATTGTTCTACACGCAGGGTGACTACGGCCTGTTCCAGAGTAGTGAGCCTGCGGGTCTGACGGCCACGAAAACGTACGATAATAAGGACAGTGTCGAAGCCATGCTGCACGCGGAGGGCTGGGCCTTTACGCCGGATGGTGATATCTATGTGCCGGAGGGTCAGCAGGCCGCTATGCGCATACCCTCAGACCTCGTGCCCTTCTGCCCCGATGACGGCGCGCCTATGACGACGAATCTGCGCGCCGACGACAGTTTCGTTGAGGATGCGGGCTGGCACGCGGCCTGCGAGCGCTATCAGGCGTTCCTCGCGCGCACGACGGACGCGCGCGTGCTCTATCTGGAACTTGGCGTGGGCGAGAACACGCCGGGTATTATCAAATTTCCGTTTTGGCGTCGGACAGAGGCGAACCCTCGCGCCCGCTACGCCTGTGTGAACCCGACGCCGCAGTACATCCCCGACAGCATCGCCGACCGCGCCTGCCTGTTTCCCTGTGGTGTGGCGCAGGCCGTGCGGGCCTGAGACTGGCGGTACTGGACAGCAATGCCTGCTGCGTAAATCTCATGTGCACTCCCCAGATGCCTGCTCATTGTGATAATCCACCAGCGCGTCCACAAGTTTACACGCCACGTGTCGCATACAGGTTTTTAATACACTTCATGTTGCATGAAGTGTATTTTTTTTGTGCTCTTACAGGTATTGAGTCCTATTCAACATGAATTTAGCAAATAAAATGCAAAAATACAGAAAAAAGCAGAAAAAGTACTTGCAAATATCTGCGGTTTATTGTATGATAAATCTGCAAGATAAAAGAGCAACAAACCATAAGACAGAAAGAAATCACCAATAAACCAACAATTAACAGCAAGAAAAGGTGGGAGCTATGGCAGAACAGAAATACTATCTGGCCATCGATATCGGTGCTTCCAGCGGGCGACATATCCTGGGCTGGCTGGAGAATGGCAAGATTCGCATCGAGGAGATTTACCGTTTTGAGAACAAGCTCGTCAAGCAGAACGGTCATCTCTGCTGGGACATGGACCATCTGTTCCACGAGGTGGTTGAGGGCCTGAAGAAATGTCAGAGTCTCGGCCGCATCCCGGAGAGCGTGGGCATCGACACCTGGGGCGTCGATTTCGTCCTGCTCGATGCGGGTGGCAGCGTCATCGGCAACACGGTGGCCTACCGCGACAGCCGCACGCAGGGCATGGACGACGAGGTGTATAAAGTCGTCCCGGAGAAAGAGCTCTACGGCCGCAACGGCATTCAGAAACAGCTGTTCAACTCCATTTACCAGCTTATGGCTATCAAAAAGGAAACGCCGGTGGCTTTCGAAAAGGCCAAACGCTTCCTCATGGTGCCGGAGTACCTGAACTACCTGCTCACGGGCGTGCAGATGAATGAGTACACGAATGCGACGACGAGTCAGCTCGTGAACGCCGAGACGCAGGATTGGGATTACGAGCTCATGCGGCGGCTGGGCATCCCGACGGAGATTTTCGGCGAGCTGCAGATGCCGAAGACCACGGTCGGGCCGCTGACGCCGGCGATGGCGGAGCGCGTTGGCTTCCAGACGACGGTCGTGTTGCCAGCCACGCACGATACGGGTTCGGCGGTCATGGCGGTGCCGACGACCTCGGACGACAGCATTTACCTGAGCTCGGGCACGTGGTCGCTCATGGGCATCGAGCGGCTCATCCCGGATTGCACGGAGGCCAGCCGCCAGCACAACTTTACGAATGAGGGCGGCTATCATCACCGCTATCGCTACCTGAAAAACATCATGGGCCTCTGGATGATGCAGAACCTGCGCCGCGAGTTCCGCCACAAATATACGTTCGAGGAGCTCTACCAGCTGGCCTACATCGCCCGCTACTTCACCTCGACAGTGAACGTCAACGACGCCTCGTTCCTCGCACCGGACAGTATGCGCCAGGCCATCAAAGACTACTGCGCACGCACGGAGCAGGAGGTGCCGGAGACGGAGGGCGAGCTCCTGTACTGCGTGTATCGCAGTCTCGCGAAATGCTACGCCGAGACGGTCGTGGAGATTGAGACGGTCACGGGCCGCACGTACGACACGATTCACGTGGTCGGCGGTGGCTGTCAGGATAAATTCCTCAACGACCTGCTGGCCAAGGCCACGGGCAAAAAAGTGTTCGCCGGCCCCATCGAGGCCACGGCTATCGGCAATCTCATGGCGCAGATGCTGCGCACGGGCGTGTTCGCCGACCTGAACGAGGCGCGCCGCACGGTCGCTAAGTCCTTCGACGTCAAAGAGGTCGAGGAAGTTAAATTCTGAAATTGTAAACCTAATATAAATCCCACGCAGATAGAGGAGAGGCAGAAATATCATGGATATTAAACAGGCAAAATTCATGGAGAGTTTCAAACGCCTGACGGCGGACGCATTCGCCAAAGGCTGGCATGAGCGCAACGGCGGCAACCTGTCCTACCGCATTAAACCGGAGGAAATTGAGGCCGTCAAGCCGTCACTGCACCCCGTGCGCGAGTGGCAGCCCATCGGCAACACGGTGCCGGGGCTCGCAGGCGAGTATTTCCTCGTGACGGGCAGCGGCAAGTACATGCGCAACGTCTCGCTCGCCCCGGAGGAGAACGTGGCCGTCATCCAGATTGACGACAAGGGCGAGAACTACGGCATCGTCTGGGGTCTCGTGAACGGCGGGCGCCCAACGTCCGAGCTGCCGACGCACCTCGCGGCGCACGAACTGAAAAAGCAGATGACCAACGGCAAAAACCGCATTATCTACCATGCGCACCCGACGAACATCATCGCGCTGACGTTCGTGCTGCCACTCGAGGATAAGCCGTTCACGCGCGAGCTCTGGGAAATGGCCACGGAGGACCCCGTGATTTTCCCCGAGGGCATCGGTGTGGTGCCCTGGATGGTACCGGGCGGCAAGGAGATTGCCGACGCCTCCGTTGAGCTCATGAAGAAATACCGCGTCATCGTCTGGGCACATCACGGCATGTTCGTCTGCGGCGATGACTTCGATGAGGCGTTCGGCCTCATGGACACGGCGGAGAAGGCCGCAGAAATCTGCGTCAAGGTGCTCTCCATGGGCGGCAAGAAGCAGACCATTCCGCGCGAGGGCTTCATCCAGCTCGCCAAGGATTTCCACATTTTTCTACGCGACGAAAAACATCGCACAGATTTTTTGTATTGACAATGTATGAACTAAAATATATATTGTATGTATGGAGGTGAGCCGTATGACGATGGTTTCTTTTCGCACGGATGAGGCGCTGAAGGAGCAGGCTACGCGTGTATATGAGGCATTGGGGATGAATTTGACGACGGCGCTGAATATGTTCCTGCGGCAGACGGTGATTCAGCAGAAGTACCCGTGCAGTTTGGAACTCGATGTGGTGAAGGACGCGCGGAGTACCTATGGAGCCGGATTTTTTGCGCTTTTTGGCCAGGGCCGAGATTTGGGTTTTGACGAGGAGCCGGAGGACTTGCCACCGGAGGACGTTACGTTATGAAATACTACTTAGATACCAACATCATCATTTATGCGCTTAACGGTCGTTATCCTGCAGTAAGGGAGCATTTTCAGCAAGTACCCGCTATGGCTATTGTCGTACCGACGGTGGTGCTGGCAGAGATAGAATACGGCGCCAGGAAAAGCCATGATTACCAGAAGACCATCACCTTGTACAATCGGTTCACAGCATATTTCACTGCCGAGCCTTTCGACGGGGAGGCGGTTGTCAGCTATGGGCGCATTAGAGCGGAACTGGAGCGGCAGGGCCAGGTCATCGGGGCTAACGACATGCTTATCGCTGCTACAGCTATGGCCAACCATGGCGTATTGGTGACACATAATACGCGTGAGTTCACACGCATTGATGGCTTGCAAATTGCAGATTGGACTAAGTGAAAAACTCTGTCGTGCGAAAACGCAGAAAACACCGCCCCGCGAAGGGGCATAATCTGGCCATCGCCGAGTGGCCGACGGGGCGCGGTCCCGTGGACTATGCGCTGTTCGTGGGCGAGCGGCTCGTGGGCGTCATCGAGGCCAAGGCCGAGCACAAGGATGTCCCCGCCGTGCTGGACGGGCAGGCGCGCGATGAGGGGCAGGCAGCGGCCCAGCTAGCGGCTGAGCCCTACGATGAGCTCACGGACCCGCAGGGTCTGCATCTGCGCCCGTACCAGCTCGCGGCTATCCGTGCGGCGGAGGCGGCCGTGGCGGACGGTCAGCGCGCCATTTTGCTGGCTATGGCCACGGGCACGGGCAAGACGCGCACGGTGCTCGGCCTCATCTACCGCTTTTTGAAGACGGGCCGTTTCCACCGTATCCTGTTCCTCGTCGACCGCACGGTGCTGGGCGGGCAGGCCGAGGATACGTTCCGCGAGGTGCGGCTCGCCGGACTGCATTCGCTGACACAGATTTATAATGTACAGGGGCTCACGGCGCCCGCCGCGCTCGAGCGTGAGACGCGCGTGCAGGTGGCCACGGTGCAGAGCATGGTACGGCGTATCCTCTACCCCGAGGATAGCGACAGCATGCCGGCCGTGACGGATTTCGACCTCGTGATTGTCGACGAGGCGCACCGTGGCTACCTGCTTGACCAGGAGCTGACGGACGAGGAGGCGCTCTACCGCGACCAGCGCGACTACATGAGCAAATACCGCAGTGTCGTCGAGTATTTCGCCGCCGTGCGTATCTGTCTCACGGCGACGCCTGCGCTGCATACGACGGAGATTTTCGGCGCGCCTGTCTATACGTACAGCTACCGCGAGGCAGTCATCGACGGCTACCTCGTCGACCACAATGCGCCCATCCGCATCGAGACGGCGCTCTCGCGGCAGGGCATTCACTACGATGCCGGTGACACGGCCGTACTGCTCGACCCCGACACGGGCGAGCTCGTCAATGGCGCGCAGCTGGCAGACGAGCTGGATTTCGAGCTCGGCGATTTCAACCGCACGGTCATCACGGAGAGTTTCAACCGTGTGGTTTTAAAAGAGATTGCGAAGCATTTCGACCCCACGGCACGTGAGCAGGGGAAAATGCTCATCTTTGCCGCGAGCGACCAGCATGCCGATCTCATCGTACGCCTGCTGCGCGAGTGCTATGCGGGCCTCGTGCCGCCCGAGGCCATCCGCAAAATCACGGGCAGTATCGAGAATGGCAACCAGAAGAAAATCCGCGAGGCCGTACTGCGCTTCAAAAATGAGCAGTACCCGAGCATCGTCGTGACGGTCGACTTGCTGACGACGGGCGTGGACGTGCCGGAGATCACGACGCTCGTGTTCCTGCGTCGCGTGAAATCGCGCATCCTGTTCGAGCAGATGCTCGGGCGGGCCACGCGTCTCTGCCCCAGTATCCAGAAAGAGGCGTTCACCATCTACGACGCCGTGGGCACATACGATATCCTGTCATCTGTCAGCAGCATGAAGCCCGTGGCGGCGCAGCCGCAGGACACGGTGGCGAAACTGCTGGACGGCGTGCGCGTGCTGCTCGACGAGGCGCAGGCCCGGGGCAATGCGGACGAGTCACACCCGCTCAAAGCCGCCGTGGAGCGCGCGACGGCACGCCTGCAGCGCAAGGCGAAACTGCTCACGCCTGCGCAAAGCCGCGAGCTCGCGGCCAGCCTGCCCGCACTGGCAGCGCAGGGGGAGACAACTGACCCCACGGCACCCCAGCCATCGGCGGGGCAAAAGGCGGCCAAGGCGGCAGCAACGCAGACGACGGACCAACAGCCCCGCACGTTTGGCGCCTATCTCACGCAGCTGCGCACTCTGCCACCCGCGCAGGCGGCCGCCGTGCTTTTGGCCCAGCGCAGTCAGCTGGAGCCACTGGAGCAGCTGCGCAGTCCGCGCCAGCGTATCGTCGTCGACCAACACGCGGATGAGGTCACGGCCGTGACGCGCGGCTATGGTGCGGGGCAGTATTTCACGCCGCGCGTGCTCATCAATGTGATGACGCAGCTCATCGCGCCGCAGCCGGGGGAGCGTTGCAACGACCCCGCCTGCGGCACGTTCGGTTTTATGATTGCCGCCGACCAGTACGTGCGCCGCGCGACGGACGACTACGGCACGCTCACGCAGGAGGAAGCCGCGTTCCAGAGCCGCGAGGCGTTCTCGGGCTGCGAGCTCGTGCACGACACGCACCGCCTCGCACTAATGAACGCCATGCTGCACGGCATCGGCGGCGAGATTGCGCTCGGCGATATGCTGTCGAATTTCGGCAAACAGTTCCACGACTACGACGTCGTGCTCACGAATCCCCCGTTCGGCACGAAAAAGGGCGGCGAGCGCGCGACGCGCGACGATTTTACGTTCCAGACGAGCAACAAACAGCTGAACTTCCTCCAGCATATCTACCGCAGTCTGAAACGCGACGGCCACGCGCGGGCGGCCGTCGTGCTGCCCGACAACGTGCTGTTCGCCGAGGGTGACGGCACGGCCATTCGCCGCGACCTCATGGCAAAATGCCGCCTGCACACCATCCTGCGCCTGCCTACGGGCATTTTCTACGCGCAGGGCGTCAAGACGAACGTGCTGTTCTTTACGCGCGGCACGCAGGACCAGGATAACACGGATACGGTCTGGTACTACGACCTGCGCACGAACATGCCGAGCTTCGGCAAGACACATCCGCTGCGCGCGGAGGACTTCGCGGGCTTCATCGCGGCCTATACGGCGCCCGACCGCGCGGTCGTGCAGGACGAACGCTGGCACAGCTATACGCGCGCCGAAATCGCGGCCAAGGGGGACAGCCTCGACCTCGGTCTCATCCGCGACGACAGCCTCCCCGACTACGCCGACCTGCCCGACCCTGCGGAGAGCGCACAGGCGAGCGTCGCCCTGCTCATGGAGGCCGTGGGTCTCCTGCAGGAGGTTGCCGATGAGCTGACGCAGGACAAACTTACCAAGAGTGGCAAGTCATTGCAGGTCGAGGCGCAACAGGCATATACCTTGAAGCAGCTACAGGATGTTTGTGAGAGTATTTTCGATGGCGACCATATGCCACCACCTAAAGCTGCAGAGAGGGTACCATTTCTCGTTATAGCCAATGTTAATACGGGCAAACTCAATTTTGCAGATACGCGTTTTGTGGCGCAGGCATATTACGATGGTCTCAGTGATACGCGCAAGCCGCAGTATGGGGATGTGCTTTATACGTTGGTGGGGTCATATGGCATTCCGGTACTGGTAGATACCGATAAGCCATTTTGTTTTCAACGCCACATGGGCTTGTTGCGGCCCAAGGCCGAGCAAATCGATTCACGTTATTTGTGGTATGTTCTGCAAACGCAGGAAGTGTTCCGTCAGGCCACCAGTATCGCTAAGGGAACGGCCCAGCTGACAGTACCTATCAAGGGCTTTCGTCAGTTGCGGATTCCTGTCCCGCCCCTCCCCGAGCAGCGCGCCATCGTGCAGCGGCTCGACCAGCTGCTGGCGCGAGAGGCGCGGGCGGCCGCCTGCGTGACCACCGCCCAGGCCGAGCTCCGCCGCCTCCGCGCCGCCATCCTCTCCCGTGCCTTCCGCGGCGAATTGTAAATGAAGCGTAATGGATGGTAGCTGGTTCATCAGTATGATGTTCATTGATTTATGATAGCGTTTATGCTATCATATACGTGCAATATTGTCAAACATCTCGATGAAGATATTTATGAACTGCGGCCGGGCGATAATCGCGTGATCTTCTTCTACCATAAAGGCGATGCCTATATACTCTTGCATCATTTCCGCAAGAAAACCAAAAGAACACCGCCTCGCGAAATCGAACAGGCTAAGCGGGAACGCGATGACTACATCCAACGAAAGGGGATGGGCAAATGAAAAAAGAAAATATTGTCACATGGGAAGATTATCAGACCTATGTGCAGGAAACCGATCCTGCAGCCGCAGGGGATATGGAGGAAATGGATGCCGCCTCCAGCATTATTTCCGCACTGATTGCCAAACGTAACGCGTTGGGATTGTCCCAACGCGACCTCGCACAAATCTGCGATATCCCCCAATCCTCCGTGGCACGCATCGAGTCATTAAAAACTACGCCGCGCCTTGATACGTTGTTGAAAATTTCGCAGGCCCTGCACCTACGCCTTACACTGACGCCGGCCACGATTACGGCTTAAATGAGGGATATATGAGTAAGACTTATATCAGCATAACATTACAGTACAGACATCTCTGGGTATTGCTCATGGTTGACAACACATGTGGTATGTGATAGCCTTCCCTTGTTCATCGGAGGGTGTATGCGATACGCTGGATAAGATGGCGGCTGCATAGTCGTAGTCTTGTCCAGCTTTTTTATCAGCGATTTCGTTGAATTTTGTGAGAAGCATAAGCAAAATACTGTAGAAAAATGTGATATAATAGAGGGTAAAGAGGTGAATTCTGTGATGGATCGACTAAAACGTAAGATAGACAAGGTATTAGCGGATTGGAAAAAATCCTCGGACCACCTGCCTTTGATTGTCAAGGGCGCCCGCCAGATTGGCAAGACGGAAGCTATTACGAACTTCGCCAAGGCGAATTATCAGCACGTTGTTGCGATAAACTTTGCTTTGCAGAAGCAGTTCCTGGATATTTTTGCTCGGGGATATGAGGTCGACGCCATTCTGCAGGCCATCACGCTGAAAGCACCTTATCTGGAGGTAGAGCCAGGGAATACATTGATTTTCTTTGATGAGATGCAGGCATGCCCGGATTGTGCGACAAGCCTGAAAGCATTTCAGATGGATGGCCGCTATGATGTCATCTGCTCGGGGTCCCTGATGGGGATCAGTTATCGGGAGATTGAATCGAACAGCGTCGGCTACAAACAGGATGTCACCATGTATCCGCTGGACTTTGAGGAGTATCTTTGGGCAAAGGGATATCATCCAGAGCAGATTGATGGCTTCATCCAGCACATGCTGGATGTAACGCCTCTTTCTCCGGTAGAAATGGATGTCCTTATGCAGAATTTCCGGGAATTCCTGATTCTCGGCGGTATGCCGGCTGTGGTTTGGCACTTCATCCAGAATGGAAATTACAGTGGTATCCTTCCCCT